>CAYYHR010000038.1:0-21534 GCA_964471705.1 uncultured Chromatiaceae bacterium | reverse complement strand
ATGGATCGGGTCGAAGCCAATGCAGCGGGCACGCCGCCGACGGTCTCTCACGATAAGGCTCCGCTTGTTACCCATGGCATATGCTCATATAATACGCACATATGTTCATATTACAAGCCCCGGATATCATATACATGACAATCCCCACCGCTGCCCAAGCACTGAGAGGAAGGTCTGCATCGTGAAGCTCGAGATCATCAGTCGGCATCCTGAAAACCGCACCCGAGCCACCCCGTTGCTGTTTGTCCATGGGGCCTTCATGGGGGCCTGGGTGTGGGCAGAAACTGTTCTTCCTTACATGGCTCAACACGGCTACGAAGCCCACGCGGTGAGCCTTCGCGGTCATGGTGGGAGTGAGGGACGGGAGCGACTCTCTGGATTTGGATTGGATGATTATGTCGAAGACATCGAGCAGGCTATCGCAGAAATCGGCAGGTCACCGGTCCTTATAGGGCATTCGATGGGCGGTGCTGCAGCTCAACGATATATGCGACAACATGAGCTGCCCGGAGTCGTCCTTATGGCTTCAGTCCCACCGAAGGGCACCCTCGGCTCTATGTTCGAAAACCTGTTGCGTAATCCAATGACGATTGTTGCCACCGGTCTTCTACAATCGTTCCTACCCCAAGCGATGTTGGGACGGCCTGCGCGGCGCGCCTTTTTCTCTCGAGACCTGCCAGATGAGAGATTGCGGAAATACCTCGCACGCATGCAGCCCGAATCACACCGGGCGATCCTGCAACTGACCAAACCAATACAATCGTCTTGGCAACCGCGGGAAAAGACCCCGATTCTCGTCATCGGCGGAGAGCGCGATACGCTGGTCCAGGAGAAATTCATTCGAGAAACTGCCGACCACTATGGAACAAGTGCCTGGATCTGCCCCGAAGTAGCCCATGTAATGTTTCTGGATACGAATTGGCGTAACGTCACCGCTCACCTGGTAAAATGGCTGGATGAGCGCTTGGCGGATCATTGCTGAATCTGGAGGACGATCGCGGGGGAACTCCGTGGAATAGGGTTCGAGCACACACCTATAATGCTGAATCCATGACTCAAATGAAGTCTTGAACGAGATCGAGTACAGCGATGAATCGGACGTGATAAAAGCGCCGCTCCGCTTCTGTGCAGGGGCGCCCGTTGATGGGCGCGCCTATAACAAAAGGATTTGGCCAAACGCCCTTCACGGAAATTTGGCGTTCAAGTGCCGAGGTACTCGCTCTGTGCACACGGCATCATCTCAAGCGTTGTTCGAGTTCTTTTTCCTCAACGCCTTGTGCGAATGGTGTCATTTCAAGCGTCTGTTCGAGAGCCATTTCCTCAACACCCTGTGCGAATGGCGTCATTTCAAGCGCCTGTTCGGGTGCTGTTTCCACAATGACTTCACGTTTAGTTGTCATAACAGACCTCCCACTTAGACTTTGCCTACTTTTAAGTTTAGTCGAACAATGTCAAATTTAAGGTCTATCTGTTCTCACGTCTCGACAAACGACCGTTTTCTCGGACCGCTTCGATGGTCGGCGCAGGCGCACTGCATCGGCTAGAATGCACTGATCGAGCTAGACGCCGAGCTTGGGACCCAGAGTGCGACTGCCGCATCCACGCCACCAACCGAGACCCTGGGGCCTAATCGTCCGTCACGGCAACCGCCGTGGCTTGGTGGCACGCCTGCTGCTCACAACGGCCCTCCTCCTTGCCCTGACCGTCAATCCCATCGGGGCCGTAATCCACGCCTGGCACCACCTCACGCAGGCGTCCGCGGGCATCGGCAAGTCTCTCGCGCACGGTAGCGAGGTATGCCAGCTTTGCACAGCCTATGCTGCTCTGGAGCACGCGGCCCTGCCGGACCCCTTGCCGTACGCGGGACTCGCGCCCAAGCCCCCGGTTTCGCTCCCACCTCAGCCTCGTCCGCCTACGACCCGGCTCTTTCACTATCGCCCGCGCGCGCCACCTGATATTTCCGCCTGACACGACGCGGTGCCTGAGCCGATCAGGTGCCGATCCCGTTTGCTCAGCGGAGACAGCCAATGCCCAAGATTCCCGCGGCCGTTACGGCCGCCGCGATGGCTTGCGCCATCGCTCCTTTCGCGCGCGCCGGTTCATCCGATGACCTCGACGAGGTGCGCGCTGAGATCCAGCAATTGAAACAGGACTACGAGACCCGCATCCGGGCCTTGGAAAAGCGACTCGCCGCGGCGGAGGCTAAGGCGACCAGGGCGGAGCGCAAGGCGAGCGACGCCAATCGCACCGCCGGAAAGGCACGACAACAGGCCCTGGAAACCAAGGATGCCGTGGCCGAAGCCTCGCAGCCGATGACGGCGCCGGAGGCCGCCGCTCCAGCACCCGCCCAGCAGGAGCGCCAGAACGCCTTCAACCCGGCGATCTCCCTGATTCTGGAAGGGACTTACGCCGATTTCTCACAGGACCCGGAGGACTCGCAGATCAGCGGGTTCATTCCATCGGGTGCAGAAGGGTGGCGGCGCGGGCTGAGCATCGCAGAGACGGAGCTTGCCATTAGCGGCTCGGTCGATCCCTGGTTCTCCGGCTACTTAACGGTCGCGCTCGCGCCCGAGGGCGAGGCCGAGGTCGAGAACGCATACTTCCAGACCTCGGCGCTCGGGCACGGATTGGGTCTTGAGGGCGGGCGCTTCTTCTCCGACATCGGTTACCTCAATCCCCAGCACCAGCACGCCTGGGATTTCGTCGACGCCCCGCTTCCCTACCAGGCATTTCTGGGCGGGC
This sequence comes from uncultured Chromatiaceae bacterium, assembly GCA_964471705.1. Lineage (GTDB taxonomy): Bacteria > Pseudomonadota > Gammaproteobacteria > Chromatiales > Chromatiaceae > Thiosymbion. The sequence continues at coordinate 18,792 of CAYYHR010000038.1, read as the reverse complement.
AGCTCGCCGACGACGGCGTGCAGCTCAAGTGGGTAGCACCCACGGAGCTGTTCGTAGAGCTGGGCGGCGAGGTCGGTCGTGGAGAATCCTTCCCCGGCGCGGAGAGCGGCCTCAACGGTGCCCACCTCTATACCCTGTTCGGTCATGTCGGGGGCGATTTCGGAGCCAGTAACAGCTGGCGCGCTGGCCTCTCCTACCTGCATGCCAACCCCAAGGACCGCACCTACGACGACACCGACAGCGTCGATATGCCGGTGACCAACGCCTTCAGCGGCACCAGCAAGCTGTGGATCGCCGATCTGGTCTGGAAGTGGGCGCCTGAAGGTAATCCGACCAGCCGTAACTTCAAGCTCCAGGGGGAATACTTCTGGCGCGACGAGGACGGTACCCTGACCTTTGACCAGGAGGGGGACGCAGGGGGTCCGTTGTCTGGCCCCTATAGCTCCAGCCAGAGGGGCTGGTACGCCCAGGCAATCTACCAATTCATGCCACGCTGGCGCATCGGCTTGCGCTACAGCCAGCTCGACAGCGGCAATCCGAACATCGGGCTGGTGAGTACGGGGACTCTGCCGGCCACCGACTTCCCGCTGCTCGAGCCCTACAACCCCTCGTCCGCGACTGCCATGATCGACTGGTCCCCCAGCGAGTTCAGCCGATTCCGCCTGCAATACGGGGAGGACCGGGCACAGCACGGCGTTACCGACAAGCAGTTCTATATCCAATACATCATGAGCCTCGGCGCCCATGGTGCCCACATCTGGTAGGAGACCTCCATGCGAAACCGACTCATCCGCATCCTTCTGATCGCCGTCCTCGCTACCTGTGCCATCCCGGCCTGGGCGACACTCAACGTCTTCGCCTGCGAGCCCGAGTGGGGAGCGCTGGTCACCGAGCTTGCCGGAGACAACGCCAAGGTCTACGTGGCCACAACGGCCATGCAGGACGTCCACCACATCCAGGCCCGACCCAGCCTGATCGCTGCCATGCGCCGGGCAGATCTCATCGTTTGCACCGGGGCGGAGCTGGAGGTCGGCTGGCTGCCGGTGCTCCTACGCCAGTCAGGCAACGACCGCATTCAGCGCGGTCGCCCCGGTAACTTCGAGGCGAGCCGCTATGTGCGCATGCTCGAGGTTCCAAGCCGGCTCGACCGTGCCCAAGGCGACGTGCACCCAATGGGTAATCCTCACATCCACACTGACCCACGCAACATCGCCCGGGTCGCTGACGCCCTCACCGGGCGTCTCGGGGAGATCGACCCCCAGAATGCGGCGACCTACCAGTCCCGCCTGAAGGACTTCAGCGCCCGTTGGGACAAGGCGATGGTGCGCTGGCAGAGCCGGGCTGCACCCCTGCGCGGGATGCCGGTCATCGAGTATCACAAGGCCTTCACCTACCTGTTCGCCTGGCTGGGTATCCAAGCGACGGGGTTCCTCGAGCCCAAGCCCGGGGTCGACCCCACCACCGGACATCTCACCGAGCTCCTCGCCCAGCAGAAGAGCAAGCCGGCCAGGATGGTGGTGCGCGCCTCCTACAACGGCCCGCGCGCGGCGGACTGGTTTGGGGAGCGCGCTGGAATTCCAGTGGTGGTGCTGCCCTTCACCGTCGGCGGGGACGCCGCATCCAGCAATCTTTTCAGCTGGTACGACGACATGATCGATCTGATGCTCGAGGGTGCGAAATGAGCACGGATGCCTTGGACCTGTCGATCCTCGGCCCCGCCTTGCTGGCGGGGCTCCTGGTGCTCGGGACTCACGTGCCGCTCGGCATGCAGGTTCTGCGGCGCGGAATCGTCTTCATCGACCTTGCGATCGCCCAAGTCGCTGGCCTCGGGGTGATCGCCGCCGACTGGCTAGGTTGGGAGCCACAGGGATGGGCAGTGCAGGCGGCGGCGCTTGCCGCCGCCCTCCTCGGGGCCCTCCTCTTGACCTGGACGGAGCGGCGCTGGCCGGCGATTCAGGAGGCCCTGATCGGCTCCCTGTTCGTCCTCGCCGCGACCGGGGCGACCCTGCTCCTCGCCGGCAATCCACACGGCGGGGAGCACCTCAAGGACCTCCTGGTCGGGCAAATCCTGTGGGTCAGCAACACCCAGCTCCTGTCCATGGCCCTGGTAACGGCGGCCGTGCTGGCCCTCTGGCTGGCGATGGGCAAGGAACTCGGGCGGATCGGCTTCTACCTCACCTTCGCCCTGAGCGTCACCGCCTCCGTACAGCTCGTGGGTGTCTACCTGGTCTTCGCCAGTCTGATCATACCGGCCTTGACCGTGCGGCGACTTGCAAAGGGGGCAATACCAGTCGCATACCTTGTGGGCACCGTGGGATATGGACTCGGGCTCTCCGCCTCAGCGGTACTCGACCTTCCGTCCGGACCCGTCGTGGTCTGGACCCTTGCGGTCTGCGCCGTCGCTGTTGCCTGCGTGCCGATCCCTAACAGGACCGCCAAGGCGGAGCAGAGCCGGGCACCCGGCTGAGAGAGTACCCCCCGCCCGCACCTGCCACCGAGTCGCGCCGACAGCATCTTTACGGTGTCCGGATCAGTTCAAAGTCCATTCTATTTACCGTGGTGAGCTCGTTTGGTAAGTGCCGTACGCCACCGGGTAACGAGCCGACCGTTTCTCGAGTCTCTTCCGGTTATTCCCGTTCAACTCGAATGCGTCACCGCTCTGTATCGCCGACTTGGCTGCCGCTGCCGGCCAGCCCCGTCATGGTACTCTGCAGCTTGTCGATGAACTGCTGCATCTGACTGGACAAAACAGCTTGAAGATCCGTGGCGAGTTGCATTTGCTCTGTCATCGTGCCTCGCATGGTCTCGAAGAATTCATCGAGCTGTTCAGGGGTGGGGCTCGCGGTGCTCGCCGCGAACATCTGCATCTGCTCGCTCATGATCCGTTGGACGCTTGCAGAGAAGTCTTCCAACTGGTTGGACATGGGGTTTGCCATACCCTTGGAGAGCATCTGCATCTGCTCGAGAAGGATATTCTGCATGCCCGAGGTGATGGCTTGCACCCTTTCCCCGACCGGGCTCTGGACCGACCTGAGCATGTCTACTTGCAGCTTCATGGTGCCCTGTATGTGCTCGGCCATGGCGCGTTGGAGGCTCGATGCAAAGTCCTGCATCTGGTCTGTCAAGGAAGGAATCATTTTCCGTTCTCCGGAACCGAGATAACAGCGCCGTAGCGCCAAGCATTCAGTCGTACAGATGCTCTGCCCATCGCCCCTCCAGGAACAGCTCCCGCTTCTTACGCAGCCAGCTTTCCTCTGAGCCGGCGATATGCGTCAAGGCCGTATCCAGATCTCGGGATGCCTTTCTCATCCCGGCCACATACACATGGGTCTTGGCATCCTGAATCAGATCCCAGACATCCGTCGCATTCTCTTCGAGCTTCTGCACCAATCCATCGGGGTCATCAAATGCGGGACGGGGGCTCAGTGCTTCGATGGCCTTGAAGGTGCCCTTGAGGTATGAATGACTGATTGCGTCCTTTATCTCATACTTATACAAGAGATCGAGATCTGTCTTTGCTCCGTAAAATAGCCGCACCTTGCCTTCCCACGTATCTTCTTCCTCGGAGATGTGCTTGATAAAGGCGCGAAATGGCGCGATACCGGTGCCTGTGGCCACCATCAGGATGTTGGCCTTGTTGTCCCGCGGCACGACAAAATGACGCCCATAGGGGCCGGTTATGTCAATTTGATCACCGGCCTTCAGGTCGCAAAGGTAATTGGAGCACTTGCCCGGATAGCGCTCCCCGCTGACCGAATCGATGTAAAAGCAGCGCCGCACACAAATGGCGATTTCCTCCCGGTTTCCCTTTTCCCCCTTTCGCGTGCTGGCGATCGAGTACAGCCGCATGTGCTGGTCGTTGCCGAATTCATAGGGTGGAGGCGCGAGCACGCCGATACTTTGACCTTCCACATAAACGAATGCAGCCGGGACGTCGAGCAAAACCTCGCGCACTTCGTCTTTCGCCTCAGGCGGCGTAATGCGCGTATTGGACTTGATCGTCGCTTTGTAAGGATTACTTGTATCGTAAGTCTTTGGTTTGATAAAAAATTCTTCGGGCATCGTCTGTCTCTCCGGTGATTCGGTCAATCGGTCAGGCGGCCAATCGAAATCGCTGGCCTCTTACCGTCAACTCTCTCATCGATTCTCGCGTTGGCTCATTCATACATCGTCGGCGGATGAATTGCTGCAACTGTCACCACTACAGTTTTGGCTCCCATGGTTACCGCAGCATCCCACTTTTTCACGATAGCTCCCGAATTCCGGATGCCTGTGGAAGAACAGCCGAGCGACTTGTTGGACTGCGACCCAGCCCAACAACATAACCAGAATGATGCCTATAGCAAGGAGGTAGGTAGCCATGGTCAATGCGCCCCCAGCCCGGCAAACCCCATGAAGGTGAGCGACAAGAGGCCTGCGAGCATGAAGCTCATCGCGGCTCCCCGGCTTACGCTGGGCACATCGGCAAGATCCATTCGGGTCCGCAGACCGGCCATGAGCATGAGGGCCAAGGTAAACCCTGCTCCGGCGCCGATGCTGAACACGAGGCTTTGGAAGAAGCTGTAGTTCCTCATGGTCTGGAACAAGGCCAATCCGAGTATGGCACAATTGGTCGTAATCAACGGCAGGTAGATGCCCAGCGCCCGAAACAGGGTCGGACTCAGCTTCTTGACCGTCATCTCGACCAGCTGCACCGCTGAAGCGATCACGGCGATGTAGCTGATGAGCCGCAGGAACTCTAGATGGTATTCCACCAGAAGCAGATTGATTCCGTAAGCGCAAAGGGAGCTGACGAACATGACGAAGGTAGTCGCCAAGCCCATGTTCCAGGCGGTGTCCAACTTTCCGGAAACGCCCAGAAAGGGACACAGGCCCAGAAAATAGGCCAATACGAAATTGTTGACGAGGAAGGCGCTGAGAAAAATAAACCAGAGACTATCCGGCTGCATGAAGGGCCTCCTCTCGCTCTACGAGCTTGCGTTGTTTGCGTTCTTTCCACCAGGCAAAAACCAGCAACCAGCCGCCTGTCACGAAAAACCCCCCCGGCGGCAAGACCATCACCACCCAGGGTTGAAAGCTCTCTCCGAAAAGCGGAAGACCGAACAGGGTACCGGCACCCAGGATCTCCCGCACCGAGCCCACGCAGAGTAAAGCGAAGGTGAAGCCGACTCCCACACCCAAAGCGTTGACCAGAGACTTCGTGATCCGGTGCTTGGAGGCAAAGCTCTCGGCACGCCCGAGAATGACACAGTTGACCACGATGAGCTGAATGAAGGCACCCAGAGCACCGTAGAGCTCCAGGCTGAGGGCGTGGATCGCATAATCCACGATGGTTACGAAGGTGGCGATGATGACGATGTAGGATGCGATCCGAACCTGTTTGGGAATGACATTACGTAACAAGGACACCAAAGCGCTGGAGCCGAGCAGGACGAAGATGGTCGCCCCTCCCATACCGATGGCATTGACGGCGCTGTTGGTGACGGCCAGGGCGGGGCACAAGCCCAACAGCATGACGAACACCGGATTCTCCTCCCACACACCACGCAGGAAGGTATCCAGGGTAATGGGCTTTTTCTCACTGGGAAGCGTTGCCATTACTTACTCACCTCCGTCTTCGGAACGGACTCCAGCTCGGACAAGTGCTGCTGGATAAGGGGAACCAGCTCATCGGTGGCCGCGCGCAGCCCATTTCCTATACCACGCGAGGAGAAGGTCGCGCCGGACATGGCATCCACCTGCCAGGGCTCGGTCTTGGTGCCGAATTTGACCGTCTCGATCGGATGGGCGATCGCCTTCTTGTCAGGCGTGACCTCGACCGAGAGGTCCTTGAAATTGGCCATGAACTTTGCGTTGTGCTCGACGGTCTTCTTGTCCCCGAAGCCGGGGGTGTCCGTGCTCTTCAAGACGGTGAGGCCGTCGATGCACTGACACTTGGGATTGTAGGCAAACAGGGTGCGGACTAGGTCGGAATAGCCCTGGGCAGCACCCTGCATCGCCAAGCCGACGAGCTTGCCCGAGGAGTCGTAGACCGCAAAGAGATTGGCGTCCGCGGCGGATTCATCATCCAGGCGCTTCAAACCATGGGAGCTCAATGCGTAGCTGACACGGGTCGCCGTCTTCTCGTCTGCCCCTGGTATGACCTCGAATACGGCCTTTTCCAAAGCCAGCAGCTCTTTCTCCTTGATAATGGGGTCGGTGACCTGGTACGCGATCACCACCAGCAGGCCGGCGATCATGGCGATGAGCCCGAGGGTGCGAATCAAGACCCCGGGAGAGGGCATGGGTGGGATCGGAGCGCCTACTTCTGAATGGTTGGCCTCCGAATAGCTTGCCACCGAGGGATTTGCCTCCGTTGTCATGCTCGTGCCTTTTTCTTCCGACTGGTCCCGTAAACCCTGGGTTGGGTTACGGCACTGATGAGGGGAGATGCTGCATTGCCGAACAGGATCGCATACATGACACCCTCCGACAGACTACCGAACAAGCGGATGATCACCGTCAAGAAACCGATAAGGATGCCATAGACCCAGACGCCTACCGGCGTTACCGGCGATGCGACCATATCCGAGGCCATGAAGACGGCACCCAGCATGAGCCCTCCGGCCAATATCATGAACATGGGGGTCGGATAAGTGCTTGGATCCATCAAATGGAAGATCTCGGCAGTGAGGTAAGTGCCCAGAATCACTGCCGCAGGGATGCGCCAATCCATCATGCGACGCACCGCGAGGTAGGCTCCGCAAACGAGAATGAGGATGGCAGAGGTTTCGCCTGCGGAACCGGATGTTATCCCCATGAAGAGATTCCCCGTGTCCGTAGCGAAATGGGGAACTACCCCATTCCCGAGCTTCGAGAGCGCCAGAGGCGTCGCGCCGGTAAACCCGTCCACCGCGATGTCCTTGACCCATTGCCCCACCGGTGTCGGCACGGCGAATGGAAAGGTCCAAGTAGAAGGGATGAACTCCCAAAATCGCCCCGGGGCACGGGCAGGTGTCCAGGTCGTGATGGCTACCGGAAAGGCCGCCTGAACAAAGGCGCGACCGACGAGAGCGGGATTGAACACGTTCAAGCCGATGCCCCCGAACATGACCTTGGCCAGAGCGATGCCGACGAACCCGGCCAAGGCCGCCATCCACAGGGGAAAGCCCGGCGGTAAGGTGAGGGCAAGCAGAATGCCGGAAATCACCGCGCTGAAGTCGCCCACCGTCGAGGGCTTGTTCGACAGCCGGCAGAAAAGCTGCTCCGTCCCGACGCAGGCTAGGGCAGACACCAGGATCAGGGCAAAAGCGCTGATCCCGAACAGATAAACCGCGAACGCGCAAACTGGAAGCAGCGCATAGACCACGTTGCGCATGATCTGGTCCACGGTCGGCGTGTGCCGCACATGGGGTGAGGTGCGTACCTCGATAACGGGTGCCTTGTCTACCATGGGCCTATGCCGCCCTCGCTTTATTCTCTCGGTTGATGGCTTTTGCGATGCGGAAATACTGCACCAGGGGGATTGCCGACGGACACACGTAGGTGCAGCATCCGCACTCGAAGCAGTCGTTCAGGTGAAACTGCTCCTCCATGACATCGTATTTGCGTTTCGCGGCCAGCATCCCCAGCTCCGACGGATTGAGATGGATGGGACATGCCTGCACACACCGCGCGCACTTGATGCAAGGCCAGACCTGCTTCGGGACATTGGCTGCTTTCTCTTCCTCGGTCAGCACCAGGATTCCGGACACGCCCTTGGTCACAGGGACGTCCAGAGACGACACCGACACCCCCATCATGGGTCCACCCAAGATCAGCTGCTTGGCATCGCCTTCTAATCCGAGCTGCTGCAGAACGAAGCGCAAGGGCGTGCCCAAGGCCGCCAAGTAGTTGCCCGGGTGCTCGATACCGGGGCCAGCAATGGTCACGACCCGCTCGATCAAGCCCCGGCCGTCAGGCAGCAGTGATCCCAGCTGGGCGAGGGTTGCCACGTTGTAGACGCTGACCCCCACCGCGGAAGGATAGCCACCGCTGGGAACCTCCCTGCCCAACAGCGCCTTGATCATCATCTTTTCCGCGCCTTGGGGATATTTGGTCTTCATCACCCCGACGGTCACGGAGCCGTCACCGGGGCATGCCTTGCGTAGCTCTCTGATGGCATCCGGCTTGTTATCCTCGATCCCGATAATGGCCCTTTCGGCACCCACCGCCTTCATGGCGACCCGGATCCCCGCGAAGAGATCCATGGAGTACTCGAGCATGACCCGATGGTCGGTGGTGAGGTACGGCTCGCACTCGCAGCCGTTCACCATCACGGTATCGACTTTCTGGCCCGCGGGCACGGTCATCTTGACGTGGGTCGGAAAGCTCGCGCCGCCCAGACCGACCATTCCCGTGTCCTGCACGGCCTTTACGATCTGTTCGGGCGTCATCTCGTCGACGTCCTGCGGCATGTCGTACAAGACGTCCTGACTGGCACCCGCATGCAGCCTCAGAGTGATCGCCTCCGACTTGGGTCCGCGGGCCGTAGGCATCAGCCCGATCCTCTTGATGACCCCGGTGGCCGGCGCATGCAGGGGTACCGACATGAAGCCGTCCGCCTTCGCGATGGGCTCTCCCCGCACCACCTCCTGTCCCTCGTGCACGATCGGGATGGAGGGCTTCCCGAAATGCTGCGACAAGGGCAGGACCATCTCCGGGGCGAAAGGCAGACGGCGGATCGTCTTCGCTCCCGTCGTCTCCTTGTACTCCGGAGGATGAATGCCGTGCGTGAAGGTCGCCCTTCCCAGGCCAATCAGCCGCATCAGACCCATTACGCTTTGCTCTCGCATATCGTTCCAGGAGTTTCCCGTAACCAACTTACGGCTCCTCCTCCCGTCTATTGGTACTTCTCCGCCCGCTTGACCAGTTTGTCGAGCCCCTTCTCGCTCGGGTCCCAAGGTGTCCCCGGGTGGATGCAATCGGCTGGACACTTCTCCGCCGAGCGCACGATGTCCTTGTAGGGCCCCCCCTTGGGATTGATCACCGTTGCCTTCTTGTCGGCGTTGTACTGGAAGATCTTCGGGTTGATATCGATGCACTCGTCGCAGGTCGTGCACAGGGGCGCCTCGACCCAGGCCGCATCGAAGCCTGCGGCCTCGGCCGCCGCGGGGGCCGCCCCCTCCGCCGCCGCTGCAGGTGCCGCTCCTCCGGCTAAATCGAGCGCCGGTGCTGCACCGCTGCCACCCAACATGGAATAGAGGCTCGCCGCCAGCTTGCCGGCCGTTTCTGAGCGCACCTTGTTGGCGATCTCATCCGGGTCCACTTTGCCCAGAAGCCCCGCGAGCCCCTTGAGCGTTATCCAATTGCCGAGCCGTTCTTCCGTGGAGGCTACGAGCTCCGCCGAGCAGATTACACGCATCAGCTGGTTCTTCTTGTCCACCCCCCAGACGTAGGGATACATGCCCTCGCGGTCCTCCTCGGATAGCTGTACGAACTCCGCGATGGGCACCATGTTCTCGTTCCAGCTATCCCGCGGGGCCATGCGAAAGTGTTTGCGGAAACGGCCCTCGGTGAGCGCGAAGTCGGCAAAGGTCATGGGCAGCTCCATGGACTCCTTGTTACCGTCCTCGTCCTCGTACTCCAGCTTGTAGGTGGGCCAATCCTCGTCCAAGGCCGGATTGCCCTCCAGCGACAGGCATTCCTCCCAGGTCTCGCCGGCATCCGGGTCGAACACCATCAGCGGATAGGCACGGGACTCCACCGCCAGCTTGCTCTGCTTCTCAGACGCGTCATCCGGTACCGCATGCTCCGGCTGACACACGGCGTAGACGTTCCACAGCGCCGGCCGGCGGGAGTTTAGCCCGTCGATGAAGCTCTCGATGAGATGGGTGTAGTTGCTGATGGCGCCGTTGACGGTGAAGGTGGTCCGGTGAGCCATGGCGATCAACGCCATCTCTTTGCGAATCTCTTCCTTGCCACGCCACGCGGACCCGTAAGGGGCCATGTCGGAAACCTGGCCGATGAAGCCGGAGGTGCAGGCCTGACCACCCGTGTTGGAGTAGACCTGGGTATCGACCACGAACACCTTGATGGGCATCCCCGATGCCAGCACCCGGGACAGGTTCTGAAAGCCGATGTCGTACATGGCCCCGTCACCACCGACGGCGATCACCGGCGGGCAAAGCCGCCACTCCTCGTCGGTAAACTGGTCCCACTTGAAGTAGGCAAGCTCCTTTTCCATCTGCCCGATGTCGTGCTTTCCCGCGAGCTCCATCTCCGCCATCCGGATGGCCTTGAAGCCCTGCGCCATCTTCGCCATGTGTCCCTCGAAGATGCCCATGGACACCGAGGGAGCATCCTGGAACAGGTGGCTCGTCCAGGGGAAAGGATAGGGATTGTAGGGGAAGGTGGACCCGTAGACCGAGGTGCAGCCCGTGGCATTGATGAAGCCCAGGTCCGCACGGCCGCGCTTGCTGGTCCCTTCCGTATACTGCCACGCGAGGGTCTTGAGACCTCCCAGCAGGCGGGTGACCCAGGTGAGCCAATCGGCATCGATCGGCGTTCCGGCCTTGCCGCGGCTGAGGGATCCGGAGAGGCTCGACAGGGTCAAATTGAGATCCTTGTGCTCCTCGACGGCCCTTTGCACTTCCGCCACATTGGCGATATCCATGGTGTCGGCGAGCTTCAGCTTGATATGGGTCTCGAGGCGATCGACGAGGTCCCCGATCTTCTCCAGCTGCTTCTTCACCCGCGGCTGCATGAGGGCCGTCACGGTCGACGTCAGCAAATGCAGCGAGGTCTTCTCGCCGCAGCCGTTGCAAGCCCCGTCCCCGGAGTCCATGGACCAGTAGGTCTTCTTGTCCAGCAGCATGGTCTCCAGGGCACCGATCTTCTCGTCCATATCGTCGATGCGGATGTACTCGGGCGGCGTGGTGGGCAAGTCCAGCCAATAGGCCCAGTCGTCGCGCAGGGTCTGGATGGCATCCGGCGTCTGCTTCGCGATCACCAGCGCATCGTCCTCGCAAACCTCGACACATTCCATGCAGCCCTTGCAGGTGTAAGGGTTGATGGTGATGGAGAAAAGGCCGCCGGTACCCTTGGCCTTCTTCTCCTTGTTCTGGTAGTAGGGAGGCACCAGGGAGAACTTGAAGTCGCCCATAGCGTCCTTCAGCCAGTCGAATTCCTGCTGCAACTGGGGCTTCTCCGCGACATCGAGCCCGGACTCGGCGATGGTGGCCTCGATCGCCCGGTCAAGCAGCGGACGCACATCGATATTCGGTCCCTCGGCGGTCTCCGCCAGCTCTCGCAGCTTCTTCTCGGTGGTGCGAACCGCCTTGCGCAAATGCTTTACCTGGTGACCCGCGCCCTCGATCCGCTTGATCGTCGTCTCGAACATGTCACCGACCGAGCTCACCAAGCCCGGGATGGCGCTGTCGGGGCAGATAGCGAAACAGTCGCTGCAGGCCGTGCACTTGTCGGGCAGCCAAACCGGATACTCGAACCGGATCATGGTCATATCCCGATACACACCGGTGCTGGCGGGGATCAGGCTCAGGGCATTGAAGGGATCGGCAAGATTCTGCTCGCCCTTACCGGTCTGATAGAAGTTGCCGGTACGCTCCCAAAAGGCATGGATGTCCGTCTTGGGGTCGCTGCCGGCAGGTAGGCGTTTGAGCATGATGGGCATGCTCGATACCTTGCGCACAGCGCCCGCGGCGGCGGAGACGACCGATTTGTCGGTGATCTGCTTTACCTCATCGAAGCCGCGGCGGATGACCCGCAGATTATCCTCCACCACCCGGGCGCCCTTGCCCCCGAACTTCTCCTGCAGCTGAGCCCTGATGGCCTCAAACAGCTTCTCTTCAGTGAAGCCCGCAACCTCCATCACTGGGGAAGCGGCGAAAAAGGCCCCCTGGAAGGCAGCACCCTGCATACGGATCTGCAGCTCGAGGTCGGTCGCTTCAGCACGCGCGATCTTGAACCCGTCCAGGTAGTAGATCTTGATCTTGTTGTCGATGATGAACTTCTGCGACTGCGGGGGGATCGTGCTCCACACCGCCTCCGGGGTCTCCAACTCGCTCTGGATGATGAAGACACCACCCTTCTTCAGGCCGGACAAGGGGTTGGAATGCCCGAACACATTGGGATCGGGGGAAAGCACCGCGTCGACGTAATGGTACTCGCAGTTCATCCGGATGACTTCGGGCGCCGCCGACAGGTAATAGGTGGTCGGCTGTCCCTTCTTCTCCGACCCGTACTTGGGATTGGCCTTGACCTCGTACCCCAAGAGGTCGAACAGGGTCATGGCCAGGTTCTTGCCCGTGGTGATGGCGCCCCAACCGCCCACCGAGTGCATTCGGACCGTAATGGCACCGTCCGGCAGAAGATTTGGATTCTCGCTGCCGCGAATCGCGTAGTCCTTCACGCCGGGATAGAGAGCCAAGATGTTCTGCTGGTGGATCTCCTCCTTGGGTGTGAATGCCTTGTCGCGGATAAAATCGACGGATAGATAGAAGAATTTCTTCTTCTTGCCCTCCGGGAGCATATTCTCGATCGCGCCGATCAGGGCCTCCGGCTGCAGATCCCGGCTACCGAGGCCGTAGGCACCTGAGTACATGGGCGATACGTCGTCTTGCGGCTTGTTGAAGACCGGATAGGCGGGATGGGGGATGGCGGCCTTCTTGCCGACGCATCCGTTCTCGACGCACTTGGCGACGGCGGCCCGGATCTCGCGCATGAGCGGCAGATCTTCGGCCAAGGGCTGATCGGTACGCTCGAGCACGGCCACACCCTTGCGTCCGCGCACGACCTCGCTGATGAGCGCACCCGGGAAGGGCCGCCACATGATGACGTTCACCACCCCCACCTTGAGCCTGCGGGTATCACGCAGGTAATCGGCCACCGCCTCGGCCTGCTGCACCATGCTGCCCATGCCGACGATCAGGTAATCGGCGTCGTCGGCACGGTAGGTGAGGATTCGGTTGTACCTGCGTCCGGTGAGCTCGTAGTACTCGTCCATGCACTGGTCGGCGATAGCCGGAATGTGCTCGAAGAAGTAGGGGCGCTGACCAGCCACGGCCTGCATGTAGCCGTCCTGGTTCTGGACGCATCCGGAAATGGCGGGGTTGTCCACATCCCACACCAGGGGAACGCGGCGGCGCTTCTCGCCGAACAGCATCCGCTGAGCCGGTGTCGGGCACTCGATGATATCGTCCGGGCGGCCCAGGTATTCAGCGATGAGCTCGCGCTCGGGGACGCTCACGGACTCGATCACGTGGGTGGTGAGGAAGCCATCCTGTCCGACCGCGCCGGGATTGAGAGAAAGCTCCGCGATCTTGCGGGCGATAACATTCAGGTCCGCCGCCTCCTGCGGGCTCTTTCCCAGAACCTGGAAAAACCCCACGTCGTCGATGGCGAAGTAATCGTCGTGGGCGGCATGGACGTTGAGGCTGGTCTTTGTAATGGCACGGCAGCCGATGTTGAGGATATAGGGAAGCCGTTTGCCTACGGCACCGTACAGGGATTCGTGCATATAGACGATGCCCTGGCCGGAGGAAAAGTTGGTGGAGCGCAGACCCGACATGGACATGCCGGCGGTTACGCTGGCCGCCGCGTGCTCGCCCTCGGGCTCGATGAAGATCAATGGCCGACCGGAGACGTTGATGTGGCCCTTTGCGGTCTCTTCCGCCCAGTACTCCCCCATCTGGGTGGACGGGGTGATCGGATAGGCACCGGCAGCGTCGCTCGCCTCCCGCTCACACATGATCACGGCGCCGTTGCCGTCGATGGACATGCGCATGCCGGGATACTTGAATTGTCTGTCCTGCTGCTGCTTCTTCGTCATGGCCAAATCTCTCTTTGTTGTCCGTTAGCTATGGACTGCCGTCGAATCGGAGGACCTGCAGGGTCCCTGGTCCTCTCGGCTGAACTGTTTGGGCGGCTCCCGCCCCTCTCCCATCCACCATCCCCACGGGGCTAGCCCCGTGGCAGGGGCTCCATGCGGAGGATCTTCTTGGCGCCGGTACCCTTGAGGATCTTTTGATCCTCCATCCAAACGATGGCCCCGGTCGGGCACCGCTCGATGGCGACCTTGGATGCCAGCTGGTTTTTCGAATAGTCGATCACCGCCAGGTTGTCCTCGATCTCGATCAGCCCCTCGGGGGCATCGACCGAACAGCGTGCACAACCGGTACAGGCGACCTCGCAGTCGTGCTCCGCCTCGTCACCCTCGGAAAGGCTCTTGCAAGCCACCCACAGCTTGTGGGTCACGGGGTGGATCGAGAACAAATCTTTCGGGCAAACCTCGACGCAATCGTTGCAGGCGACGCAGTTGTCCTCGTTGACGACGGGAAGTCCATACTTGTTCATATGGATGGCATCCCACTCGCACACGGAGGCGCAGTCCCCCAGCCCCAGGCATCCCCAGGTACATCCCTTGCCGCCCCCCGCGACCACGGCCGCCGCACGACAGGACTTGCGCCCCGCATACTCGGCGCGGAAATAGGCGACATGCGCCCCACCGGCGCAGGCCAAGCGCGCGACACGCTTGACTTGCTCGCCCACCTCGACGCCGAGAAAATCGGCGATGACCTCGGTCATCTCCTTCGAATTCGGGGTGCAGAGACCAGGATCGGTATCCCCCTTCACCAGCGCCTCGGCAAAAGGACGACAACCGGGCGTCCCACAGGCCCCGCAATTGGCGTGGGGGAGCATCTCCTCGACCTCGTCGATACGCGGGTCCTCGTAGACGTACAGCTTGCGGCTTGCCACTGCCAGAATGGTTGCCAAGAGAACGCCCAGGACCAGCATGAATCCTGCGGCGGCAACGATAGCCACTGGTGTCACCTGTTCAAGCTCCTCATTTGACCGATAGGTCAGGCCGGCTAGCAGCTTCTCGCCGCCATCCGAGAGCAGTCGGGCACGCAGCGGGACGCAGTGCGAATCTCGAGGCGGAGGCGATGGTTGCCATCGAAGGCAGAGACCTCGGCAGGCAGCTATTCAAACGAAACGCGTACCACGGTACCACAGGTCGTCCCGGCGTCTGCGGCCCGGATCGACCCTCCAAAATCCCTTTGGCTTGGCGAACATCCATTCTGCCCATGGACCGCGAAAAGCTTACAGTATCCGTGTCTATTTAACCTACGAATAACGTCAATCAAGAGTATTAGGGTTATGGGCGCGCCTGCTTTCAGTACCTGATCTCGATACCACTTCCCGCGAGCGCGTCCTTGACTGCGCCAATGGGGACCTCGCGCCGGTGAAAGATGCCGGCCGCCAGTGCCGCCTCCACGTTCGTAGCCTGAAAGACCTCCGTGAAGTGCTCCGGTCTCCCGGCGCCGCTCGAGGCGATGACGGGGATGCCCACGGCCCCCTTGACCGCAGCGATGAGCTCCAGGTCGAATCCGGCCCCGGTCCCGTCCCGATCGATGGAATTGAGGAGGATCTCGCCGGCCCCCAGCCGCTCGCAGACTCGAGCCAGCTCCACGGCGTCGACGTCCCTGCCCTCGCGTCCACCCTTGACGGTGCACTGGAACCAGCAGAACCGCTCGCCGCCGGGGCCCGGGAACGCCGTGCGCACCGTTTGGTGGCGGGTCTCTTCCGGATAGGCGACATAGACACGCCGCGGATCGATGGAGATGACGACCGCCTGATTGCCGTAGACATGGGCGATCTGCTCGATAGCGCTGTCGCCGGTGGCCCGCCCTCGCTCCAGAAACTCCTCCAACGTCGTTACGGCATCGCTGCCGATAGAGACCTTGTCGGCGCCGGAGCGGAAGTAGGCCGCGGCCACGTCGAGCGCCGAGTAGTGACGCCCGTGGGCATCCGTAAAGGCCCGGATTCCGCCGCCGATGGTCAGGGGCACGAAGACCTTCTCGGAGGCCCGCGCCAGCACCTCCAGCATGGGCTGGTCCTCCAAAGGAAAATCGCGAAAGGCGGTGATGTTGAGAAAGGTGACCTCGTCGGCCCCCTCCTCGTAATAGCGCCGGGCCAGGTCCACCGGCTTGCCCAGATTGCGCACCTGCCCCGCCTCGCGCACGTCGTATTGGTCGCCTTTGGTGACGACCAGGTCGCCTGCGTCGTTCGCGCGCACATCCAGGCAGGCGATGATGCGCTTGGCCAGCCGCGTCTTCTCGGCACCCCGGTGCGGCGGGCCGGCGCCCTCGTCCGAAGCACCGGAAAGAAACCGATCGAGGAGACGCAGACCCGCCTCACCGCTCTTCTCCGGGTGGAACTGAACCGCGGCCACCTCCCCCTTCTGCACCGCACTGAGGAATGCCTCGCCGTAGTCCGTGAGGGCGAGGCACCAGTCCGCATTCTCAGGCCCAGGAACGGCCCGGTACGAGTGGACGAAGTAGAGCTTTTCGCCGCCGTAACCGGTGAGGAGATCGGATGCGCGTTGCGGGCGTATCCCATTCCAGCCCATGTGAGGAACGGCAAGGTCGCCGGCATCGAACCGCCGGATCGTTCCGGGGATCAGGCCCAACCCCGGAATACCCGGCGATTCCTCGCTCCCCTCGAACAGGCATTGCAGACCGATGCAGATCCCGAGGAAGGGGCGTCCGGCACCCAGGTATTCTCGTAGCGGCTCCACGTAGCCCAGGGCATGCAGGCGCTCCATCGCGGCCCCGAAGCTGCCGACGCCCGGAAAGAGAAGACGCTCGGCCTTCAGGATGTCCTCGGGCCGTTCGATATCGGTGAGCGCGTATCCGAGCTTGTGGATAGCGTTGCGCAGGCTGCGCACGTTGCCGGCACCATAGTCGAGGAGAGAGATCATCCGATACAACCTCATGGAGAGTCTGGGTCGAAATTCTAATCCCTTTAACAGCAGGACGGGCTCCGATCGACCTACAACCGAAGGCGACCAGCCCCTGATCGTCCCTCGCGATCATCACGAGTCTTCTCTGGGACGAGCACGGCAAGAAGGGCTCGCGTTGGGTGAATCCCAAGCCCCGGCAGCGGCAGTAGGCTGGAAACTGCATTATCATCCTGGCGCAAGCACAGACGAGGCCCACAGGGAGTATTCATGAAACGCCTTTTGCAGCTACTGGCCGTCCTTGTCCTGATCGTGGGTCTGGCATGGCTCGCTTACGACTGGTGGCATCCGACCCTCAAACGCCTGAGTGACGAGTTGCAGGGGCTCGAGGCGATTGTGAGCATGGTCGTAATCCTGGGAGGAGGCATTGCGGCATTTTTGGGGTTGCGCGGCAAGGCACCCGCCGCCGAGCCCGTCTCGCGAGCCGGACGAGATTTCCCTCCCGAGCTTCCTCGCGATCCAGCCTACGAGCCCACCCCGGTTCTCGATACCGCCCCGGCCTTGGACGAGGACGCCTCGCCCTATCTCGGTCTGAGCGCCTTCCAGAAAACGGACGATCATCTCTTCTTCGGTCGCCACCGTGAGACCCGCGAGGCCCTCGCCTGGCTGGGCGCGCCGATATCCGATGGAAGCGGCGACGGCCGCTATCGCTGGCTGCAGATCGAGGGTAACAGCGGTGCCGGCAAGTCCTCCCTGGTCAACGCCGGTCTGCTACCCCTGATCGAGCAGGGCGCGCTGGCGTCACGGACGGGGCTCTCCCGGTGGCAGATCATCGGTCCCATGATGCCCGGCGAGCAGCCCCTGCGGCGGCTGGCGGAGGTCGTCGAGCAGGCACTGGTGGCCGACCCGGAGAAGCGCGACAGCCTCGCCTGCCAGCAGCGCCTGGAGGGCGACGAGCGTGCGCTCGCTTATTGGATCAACGACCACAAGGCGCCCGACACCGCCTACCTGCTGGTGATCGATCAGTTCGAGGAGCTCTTCACCTTCTCCAGCCGGGAAGAGCGGCGCCATCTCGATCGCCAGCTGGCCTATGCCCTGCAGGACGGCGACTGCCCCCTGTACCTGATCAACACGGTGCGCATCGACTACCTGGAGGGCTTCGAGCAGCTACCCGGCCTCTCCGAGCTCTACAACAGCCGCTGCCGGCGCTATCTGCTCAAGACCATTTCCCGGGAGGGCCTGCGCGAGGCCATCGAGCGCCCCGCCGAGTGGGCCGGGCTCGACGTGAGCGAGGTCACCACCGCGCTGCTGCGCGATGCGAGCGACGAGATCGGCGCCCTGCCCCTGGTCGAGAATGCCCTGCAGTATCTCTGGGAGCAGCGCCGGGGCAAACGCTTGAGCGGCGCGCTCTACGAGCAGAAGGGCGGCATCGCCGGTCTGCTCGAAAAACAGGCCGATGCCTTGCTGGAAAGGCTCGACAAGGCCGTCCCCGGCGGCAAGGGCGACGCCCTGGAGCTGCTGCTGGCCCTCACCCGCATCTCGGATCAGGGCAATCACACGCGGCGGCGCCTGTCGCTGGAGGAGGCACGCACGGCCGCCGGCGGCCGCAAGGCCGACGAGAAGCGCGGCCAGACCATCATCGACCACCTGTCCGGGCGCCCGGGTCCGGCGGCGACCGCCAATGGGCACGCCGTCGCCGGCGTGCGGCTGGTCTCGGTCACCCGGGAGAGCGCCGAGGCCGATACCGGGGCGGACGGGCCGCCCGCACCCAACAACGGAAGCTACGTGGACCTGATCCACGAGACCCTGATCCGAATGCGTGGGCGGGACCCGGCCACGGGTAAGCGCTTCGGCTACTGGCGCACCCTCTACGACTATATCGAGAAGAACCGCGACCGCGGATTCTACCGCGAGCAGCTCACGCGCCAGGCGCACGAATGGCAGGCCAGCCGGGGACTGGGGCGCTGGCGCCGCCTGGCCGGCTGGGGTGACCTGCTGCGCTATCGCCGAATCCATCCCCCCAAGGGCGAGCCGGAGCACCGCTTCAAGCGCGCCAGCCTGTGGGCCGCCTGGAC
>CAYYHR010000037.1:0-22049 GCA_964471705.1 uncultured Chromatiaceae bacterium | reverse complement strand
TAAGAAAGACTCCGCCTCGGTTCCAGTTGCTGTAGTGGTCATACACGCTCTTACAGGGAGGGAGCTCCTTGGGCAACATTCGCCACTGGGCCCCCGGTCTTGTTGATGTAAAGGATGGCGTTGACGATGTAGCGCTTGGCATGCGTCGGCACCGCGCCACGGTTATCTTTCGGTTGAAAATGGTGCTCGATCAAGAGCCATTTTTCATCGGAAAAGGTCACTGTTGCACATGATTCGAGATGTCACGTGACATTGATCTCATAGTCATATGACAAATAAGCTCGTTTTAGCCAGACAGATTCTCATATCCAGGAACCATACGCTGGACGGGATCACGCCCCGCCAGCTGGCCTCGGCGCACTGTTAGTCGAAGGCGTCCAAGGGCCCCGCGGCACGGAATTGCGAGTCGAGGGAGACAGATGTCTCGCAATGGCTCAACACCAGGGACGGTGGGTCTACCGAAAAGACAAATGGCGCCGCCTTGCGCAGGGCGCTCAGACCCAGGATTTGGCGGGTGTCGCCAGGGAACACAGCAACCTCGACATCCCGGAGTCGGCAATTGCCGCCGATGTTCAGCGCGGCAATGGTATAAACGGGAACCGCCAGCTCGCTGCCATTCGCGAGGATGCCCTGGAGCTGCTTCACGTATCGGGCGGTCCCCTTGCGCTTGAGCTCCCGAAGGGTAGCCTCGTTGATGGTGACGTAGCCGGAGCCTGTATCCACCATCAGCTCGGCTTCTCCGGCGCCTTCGATACGGGTGGGGACATAGTAGGTGGCTGCGGCCTTTTCCTTCATGACGATGCGCGTGCCGAAATCCGCGGCGCGGAGGGGCGATAGGACCAGCAACAGAATAGTAAAGAGCGCCAAGAAAGAAGTCAGTCGCATAAAGCGCGCTCCAGCGGACATGGGGTAGACAGGTATGCTCGCGGCGCCGGCGGAATTCGAGGTTCCCTTCGGCACGCAAAAGCTGCTACAAATTACACCGGAATCGGATTCGACACAAACGCCCTGTCGCCGAGAGGCCGCCCGCCAACAGCATCTCGGGATCTTGATTTTCCGAAATTCCCAGTCGGTGGCACGGGGAGTCAGCGATGCTCCAGCAGTGGGTGCCTATCGGCACGTTTGGTGCTTGGTTCTTGCTAGGTAGTGGTAACCGAATTGTGTCAGCTGCCAACTGATGGAGAAGATTATGGATATCCAAGTCAGCGGTCTGCTAGGTCTTATTATCTTGATTTTGGATGTATGGGCAATCGTGAAGGTTGTGCAGAGCGGGACCGATAACCTGGCCAAGGCGATTTGGGTGGTCGTGATCCTGCTGCTGCCTGTGCTCGGCCTGTTGATCTGGCTCCTGTTTGGACCTCGAACATGAGTTGGAGACCCTCCCTAAAGCACGCCCTGCTGCTCACCACCCTGGGAAGCCCCGGCACCACGCATGGGCAGGAGCCGCAAAGGGCCGGCGCGGACACGGACGCCTTGCTCGAGGAACGCATCTCCGAATCCCTTGCCGAGGACCTTTCCGTGGACGCAACAGACATCGAGGTCAGGGTCGAGGACGGCCATATCGTCCTCGGCGGGCAGGTATCAGACGCGGCTCACAGAGAAAGGGCCGAGCGGATCGCGCGCTCCTTGTTCGGCGTTCGCAGCCTCGTCAACGGTATTCGATGAGAGCAGAACGAAGCGCGCCCCCATAGCGCACGACCGACCGCGACCGCATGACCGCGATCCTCTCCCTTCTCCTGGTGGTGGTACTCTCAATCCTCATCACCCAGGTGGCGGCCATCGCCCTCACCCATACAGGGATGGCGCAGCAGGCGGCCCGATTCCAAGCCCGCTCCGCATTCTCCGGCGCCGGGTTCACCACGACCGAATCCGAGCAGGTGGTCAATCACCCGGTACGTCGGCGCATCGTGCTGATGTTGATGTTGCTGGGGAATGCCGGCATCGTGACCGCCGTTTCGTCCCTCATCCTCGCCTTTGCTCGTCGCGGGCAAGAAGGCTGGCCCCTAGAGGTCAAGATACCGCTTCTAGTGCTGGGGATCGTCGCGCTCTGGGCCCTTGCCAGTAGCAACCTCTTCGACCGTTTTCTGTCACGGATCGTCGAGCGCCTCCTCAACCGTTACACGGACCTGGAGATCCGTGACTACGCGGGCTTGCTGAGGCTCGGCGGAAATTATCGCATCGCCGAGATCCTCGTAGAGCCGGATAGCTGGCTTGCGGGACGGTCTCTTGCGGAGGCACAGCCTGCCGCCGAAGGAATCCTGGTCTTGGGCATCGACAGGTCGTCCGGACTTTGGTTCGGAACGCCTGGCGGAGATACCGAGTTGGACGCCGGCGACACCCTCGTGGTCTACGGGCGAACCGAGGCGATCGAGGCGCTTCAACAACGGCGCCGAGGACAGGACGCGGCGCGCGAGCAAGAGGAGGCCATCGCCAAGCAGGATCGGGTATCGTCCCGCGAGCGCATGGAGCAAAGGGAATCGAGCCCAGGGAACGGCTAACTGTTGTTCTGCGACGCGAAACGTTTCTTGAGCTCCGACAAACGGTTGCGGTGGGTGACGAGGATCACCTCGTCACCGACCTCCAGCTCGGTGATCTTCTCCGGCAGATTGAAGGTGTCGTCGCGGTATAGGCAGATAATCCGCGTCTCGGGTGGAAGATCCAGCTCTTCTACCGTGCCCGCATCTTGCTCCCCGACCACGAAGTTGAACACTTCAGCGTCGCCTCGGATCAACGAAGACATCTCCAGGGACTTCTCCCCGTGCAGCAGGTCGACCAGATGAGATGCCACCGCCTTGTTCGGAAGCACCGTGTTCTCTAGACCGAGCTCATTGCAGATGCGCTGGAACTGGCGGTCGGCGATGCGTGGTACTACCCGCTGAAATCCGAGCGAGCGGCCGACCAGGCTGGCGATGATGTTGGTCTGATCGCTGTCGAGCAGACAGAAGAGCACGTCGGTGTCCTCTGGTTCCGCGTCGCGTAGGACTTCGGGCTCGGTACCGTCCCCATGCAGGAAACCTGCATCGAAGCGCTCCGACAAATCCTCGATGCGCTGCTTGTCCTTCTCGATCAAAACGACCTCGTGCCCGGCTTCGAGCAGCATCTCAGCGGTCGTCAATGTAAGCGAGCTCGTCCCGATAAAGGCAAGTCTCATTTGATATTCCGCCTCCTGCCGAGCCAAGTTGGTGGATAGAGGACGACGAGCAAGGCGATGACCTCGACGCGTCCGAAGAGCATGTCGACACCGAGCACCAACTTGAGCGCGGTGTCCAGCGATGATGCGGTGATGCCGGTGGAGAGACCGACGGTGCCGGTTGCGGAAACCACCTCGAACAGAGAGTCGAGAGGATCGTAACCATAGAACAGAAACGGGAGCCAGGAGGCGGCGATCACCAGGACCCATAACCCTAGAAGCAACAGCGCATTGCTGATGGTGTCGGAGTCCAAAGGCTCACCGTTCAGCGTCAAGGGCATCACCGCCCGGGCGGGAGCCGCGCTGCGGCGCAGCGTGAGCTGAATGAGCCGCAGCAGTATGAGGATGCGTACCAGTTTGACGCCACCCGCGGTTGAGCCGGAGCAACCGCCGACGAACATCGAGAAGATCAACACCAGCTTGGATGCCGGATTCAGAGCGCCGACATCCAGGTCCCTGAACCCGGCCGTGGATTGGGCCGATGCGCCGAGCAGCAGCCCGTGGCCGAGTGCCAGGTCCCAGGACAGAGCGTCCAACGCATGCAGCAGCAGTATGAGACCACCGGCGGTCGCGAGAATGGCGAAAATCAGGGCTCGCACCTCGGCATCGCGCGCTAGTACCTTTAAGCCTTCCCGGTGTGTCCCGTAATAGAGTGGCAAGGAGATTGCCCCGAAAACAGCAAAGACGATGACGACGGCTCGTGCGGCAAGGGACATGCCGGCGAGGCTGTCGTCGAAGCTGGAAAAGCCCCCGGTCGAAACCGCCGCGAGGGCATGAATCGTAGCGACGAAGAAGTCCCCCTGCGCCGCCCATATGGCCAGTATTCCAGCGAGCGTGATCAGGACGTAGACGGCGAATATTCGGCGAGCATGGACGGTCGCGGAGGCCGCAATCGCCTCTTCGCCGCTGGATTCGAGAAACCGCCTCGTGTTTGCATGATGACGCATCACCAGCGCCACGGACAATACTGCGATACCGAGACCACCGTACCACTGCATCCAGGCCCTCGTGAACAGGAAAAGGGATGAGCGTCCCTCGATTCTTCCAAGCGTAGACAGCCCGGTGGTGGTCGTTCCCGAGACCGCCTCGAACCAGGCATCGATTCCGCCAATGCCGCTTGTCGCCAAAGCATACGTCATGATCAGCGGCGCGATAACGAATGCCAATGCGGTTACGCCCAAGGCCTCGTTCCATTGAACCTGCCTCGGTGCCGGGAGCCGCGAAAATAGACCGGAGAGTCCGAGCAGAATCAGGATCAGGACCCCGAACCGGATGTCCGACTCGCTTACGCCCAATGCCAGGGATGCCACCAACGGCACCGCGACGAGGACCGACAGCACCAGCAGCAACTGACCGACGTACTTGCATACGACCAGCGGCCGAACCGCAAACATGAGGCTGGTTTCACTGCGAGCACTCATGATTCTGGAAACAGCAGTTGGACGGTGGTCATTCTGGCGAATCCAGAAAATCCTCGACACCCTGGATGGGAATGCCCACCCAGGTCGGGCGATTGTCCAGCTCGTAGCGGATCTCGTAGAGGGCCTTCTGCAGCGTGAAGAGTCGGATCAGATCCTGTGCCTGCTTCGGGTCCCGCGGGAAGGAGGGCGAGCCCGAGGCTGTCTCCTCGTACGCGGCGAGGAACCGCTGGATCATCTGGAGTCTCCAGCGGGCAATCGGCCCCGCAATCCGCTCCCGGTCGGACGGATGATCCCGCGCCAAGCGCTCCAGTGCGTTGCCGCCCGCATAGTGGAAGGACCGCACCACGCCGGCTACGTCGACCAGCGGACACTGCTTGGCGCGGCGCTCGGCCAGGGGCCGGGCGGGCTCGCCCTCGAAGTCGATCACGACAATGTCGTTCTCCGTAACCAGGACCTGCCCCAGATGCAGATCGCCGTGACAGCGGGTCTTGACTGCCTCCAGGCCCGCCGGGATCAGATCCGCGATGCGCGCCGTCAGGTCATCGCGACGCCCGAGAAGTGCCTCCGCCTGAACGCGCTCGACCTGGGGAAGGTCCGGCAGATGGCGCCCGAGACGCTGTAGGGTTACCCGCGCCTCCTGCTCGAGAGCCTCGCGCAATGTTGCGAGATCCGCGTCCGTTAACGGCTCGGGGTCGAACGCCTCGCCACCGCCCGTCCGGGTCAGCGCACGGTGCAGCTCGGCGATGCGTCGCCCCAGGGTATCAACGAGCGTCGCATAGCCGAGCTGAGCAGGATCGGCATCCCACTCCTCGCTCCGATTCCCATACTCGTCGCCCAGACGGTCGATCAGATCCAAGGTGGTCTGCCAGAGGTCGCCTTGGTTCGGCACATATTCCTGAAGCACG
Source organism: uncultured Chromatiaceae bacterium (assembly GCA_964471705.1). GTDB lineage: Bacteria > Pseudomonadota > Gammaproteobacteria > Chromatiales > Chromatiaceae > Thiosymbion. Next base: position 16,533 of record CAYYHR010000037.1, on the reverse strand, counting down.
GCCAGGGAGATGAGCTCGCCGTCCGCGCTTCGAAACTCGAGGAAGCCGACAAGGGGGACGATCTGAGGGAAGGGAGAGACCTCCGTGAGGAAACGCCCCATCTCGACCTCGGGATTGAGACCGGGACGCAGACGCCGGTAGGCCTTGAGGAAGAGCTTGTCGGCCACAATGGCGGTGCTGTTGGAGCCCTCCGTCGGAATACGCACGTCAGCCATGGTTTCTTCCCCGGGTAGCGCGACAGAGGCAACTGTCGGAGAGAACACCAGCCGTCCGGTTCCGAATCGGGTCTCGCTGTGCTCAGTCATGGCTTGCGCGAGTGCCCGCACGAAGCCCAGGTCGGCGAAGGCGTCATGCAAGAGTCCAGGGGTTCCCTGGCGGCGGGTCCGAGCAAGCGCGGCGGCAGCGGCAGCCCCCGCCGTGGCATCGTCCCCGGATCCCTCCCAGAGGATGCTGAGTGGCAAAAAATACTCCTGTGCCGCACCATCGTCGAGCTCGACTCGGATCATGGTCAGCAACCAATCGGCCCACTCCTGCCTTTCGCCCAGGGCAACGTGGCGGATGCCAGTTTGCTTTGCCGCATACCAGCGGCGGGTCGGAAGATAGGCCGGTAACACTTCCCTCTCCAGCAATGCGAGCGCCCGCTCCATGGGCGCGCGCCGCTTCGCCATGGCAGCCTGCAGGCTGCCCCACCCCTCGGGGATCACCAGGGTGGTGAGGCTGAGGGCGGGGAATCCTTCCTCATGCCACGCGGGTGCCTCGGAGTCCTCCGAGAGCAGAAACCAGTAGAAGCCGTGACCCGGCAGGGTGAGCAGATAGGGCAGCTCGCCGATCGGCGGAAAGGCGGTGTTTCCCAACATCTCTATCGGGACCCTCCCCCGGAAGCGCGCCAGATCCAGCTCCACCGGCTGGGCGCCGCGGCCCAGGTTGGCGACACACAGCACCACATCGCCGGCATCCTCGTCGCCGCCCTCACGCACGTAAGCCAGAATCTTGCGGTTGCCCGGGTGCAGAAATGCCAGGCTGCCCCGACCGAAGACACGATGGGCTTGGCGGACCTCGATGATGCGCCGCATCCAATTGAGCAGGGATGAGGCATCGCGGTCCTGGGCCTCGACGTTGACCGCCTCGTAGCCAAAGATCGGATCCATGATGGGCGGCAGGTAAAGCCGCTGGGGATCGGCCCGGGAGAAGCCAGCGTTACGATCGGGCGACCACTGCATGGGTGTGCGCACCCCATTGCGGTCCCCCAGGTAGATATTGTCGCCCATGCCCAGCTCGTCGCCATAATAGAGGATGGGCGAGCCCGGCATGGACAGCAGCAGGCTGTGCATAAGGCGGATCTTGTCCGGGTCGTTGCCGAGCAGGGGCGCGAGCCGGCGGCGAATTCCCACGTTGAGGCGCATGCGCGGATCCGCCGCGTAGGTCTCGTACATATAGTCGCGCTCGCGGTCGCTCACCATCTCCAGGGTCAGCTCGTCGTGGTTGCGCAGGAAGACGGCCCACTGGCAGTTGGACGGGATCTCCGGTGTTTGCTCCATGATCTCCACGATGGGATGGCGGTCTTCCTGAGCGAGCGCCATGTACATGCGTGGCATCAGGGGGAAGTGGTAGGCGACATGGCACTCATCCCCATCGCCGAAGTATTCGCGTACATCTTCGGGCCACTGATTGGCCTCCGCCAGGAACATGCGGTCCTCGTAGTGCTCATCGACGATCGCGCGCATCTGCCTGATGACGGAATGGGTCTCGGGCAGGTTCTCGTTGTTGGTTCCGTCGCGCACGCACAGATAAGGGATGGCGTCCAGGCGTAGACCGTCGACGCCCAAGTCGAGCCAGAAGCGCATCACCCGGATCACCGCATTGACCACTTGCGGGTTATTGTGGTTGAGGTCCGGTTGGTGGGAGAAGAAGCGGTGCCAATAGTACTGTTGAGCCACTGGATCCCAGGCCCAGTTGGACGTCTCGTAGTCGGTGAAGATGATCCGCGTCTCCGAGAAGCGCTGATCGTCGTCGCTCCAGACGTAGTAGTCGCGCTTTCTCGATCCCTTCGGAGCATGGCGCGCGGCCTGAAACCACGGGTGCTGATCGGAAGTGTGGTTGATGACCAGCTCGATGATGACCCGGATGCCGCGCCTGTGCGCGGCGCTCACGAAGCGGCGGAAGTCGCGCCGCGTGCCGTAATCCGGATAGGTGTTTCGATAGTCGGCGATATCGTAGCCGTCGTCGCGCATCGGCGAAGGATAGAAGGGTAGCAGCCAGATGGCGTTGACGCCGAGATCACGGATGTAGTCGAGCTTTTGCGTCAAGCCGCGGAAGTCGCCACTGCCATTTCCGTCCGTGTCGAAGAACGCCTTGACATGGGTCTGATAGATGATGGCGTCCTTGTACCAGAGCGGATCGCCGCGGATGCTGCTCAGCGCATCTTCGTTACTCATAAAGAAAGTATCGTCGGCTTTCCGCCTCAACGCTCCAGGTATTCGGGTTTGTCCACTACCTCGGCGCAGTCGGTGGATTTGCAGCGGATGCAAGGTTCGGTGACGACATACGTCATGACCGCCTCCCAGGATTTCGGAGCTCTGGCTCGACTCGGTACACCGGAGGTCCGAGCGATGAAGTCCTTTCCCGAATCTTAGGCAAGCGTCGTGCCCGCGCAAGACGGATTGTCCCAAAACCGAATGCGCTCCGATCGCAGGTGCAAATCAACCGCACCGGTGCATTGCAACCCGCCGACGATGATTTGCAACCGGCGAGACGAGCTGCGGTAGGGGACTTTCAATGCCCGAGCGATCAGCTGTCGTACTAGTCACCAATAGGACCCGCTCGGGCAACCAATCTCTCTGAACATCCGAGCACGAAAAAAACCACAAGCCGCAGTCTCGTCATCGGCCCCACAACGGGCACCTTTGTTGCAGTTCCTTACTATGAAAGTACGCGCCGAAGGCGCTCCGACTCCCCCTCTCCCTTCACGGGAGAGGGTCGGGGTGAGGGAACGATCAGGGGCGAGGCGACCTTTCATCCTCGGGGATGGCTCGCCTCGCCCCATGATCGTTAGTACCGCTCCAGCGTTTTCGAGCGCGCGATCCAGAGCAAAAACAATCGGCTTTGGGATGCGCAGTTCCCCGCTCATGAGGACAGCCGATGACAGCACATACGAATCGGATGCCTTTCGGCGCCGAGGTCCTGGGTGATGGATCGGTGCGTTTCCGTTTGTGGGCACCGGCCGCAGTGCGTGTAGACCTTTGCCTGGAATCCGAAGGGCAAGAGCGGCTGCTGGAGATGGAAGCTGACGCGGACGGCTGGCTCGAGCGTGTGACCGGCGACGCCGGGCCGGGCAGCCTCTACCGCTACCGCATCGATGGTGCTCGGAAAGTACCGGACCCGGCCTCGCGTTACCAGCCCCAGGATGTGCACGGTCCCAGTCAGGTCGTGGATCCGGCGGCCTTCGACTGGGAGGACGACGCTTGGCAGGGCCGCCCCTGGGAGGAAGCCGTCGTCTATGAGCTACACGTGGGCACCTTCTCCCCCGAGGGGACATTTCGCGGCGTTGGCGAGCGCCTCGACTACCTGGTCGATCTGGGCGTGACCGCCATCGAGCTGATGCCCGTCGCCGACTTCCCGGGGGAGCGAAACTGGGGCTACGACGGGGTGCTCCCCTTCGCCCCGGATGCGACCTACGGTGGACCGGCAGATCTCAAGGCCCTGATTCAGACCGCTCATCGAAAGGGGCTGATGGTCTTCCTGGATGTTGTCTACAACCACTTCGGACCCGAGGGTAACTACCTGCACCTCTACGCCCCCCGGTTCTTCACCGAGCGCCATCAGACCCCCTGGGGCGACGGCATCAACTTCGACGGCGAAGGAAGCCGTGTAGTGCGGGATTTCTTTATCTACAACGCCCTTTACTGGCTGCAGGAGTACCGCTTCGACGGCTTGCGCCTGGACGCGGTGCATGCGATCGCCGACGAATCGAAACCCGATATCCTGATGGAGCTGGCAGAGGCTGTCCGAGCCGGTCCGGGCAGAGAGCGGCAGATTCATCTGGTCCTGGAGAACGACCACAATGCCGCCCGTTATCTCCAACGGCGCGCGGATGGGGCGCCGCGCTGGTACACCGCCCAGTGGAACGATGACTTCCACCACACCGCCCACCTGCTCGCCACCGGCGAGAGAGACGGCTACTACCTGGACTACCAGGACGGACCGGCGGGCAAGCTCGCGCGCTGCCTGGCCCAGGGATTCACCTACCAGGGCGAGGCGTCGCGGTTCCGCGGCGGCACACCGAGGGGCGAGCCGAGCGCCGACTTGCCGCCCACCGCTTTCGTCAACCTGCTGCAGAACCACGACCAGGTGGGCAACCGCGCCCTGGGCGAGCGGATCAGCGAGCTGGCCTCCCCCGAGGCGCTGCGCACGCTCTCGGCGTTGCTGCTCCTCGCCCCTGCCCCGCCGCTGCTCTTCATGGGACAGGAGCTCATGGCCGCGAGCCCCTTTCTGTTCTTCTGCGACTTCGGCGAAGACCTGGCTAAATCGGTCACCCAGGGGCGGCGGCGCGAATTCGCTCACTTCGAGCGCTTTTCAAATCCGAAGGCCCGGCAATCCATCCCCGATCCGAACGATCCGCAGACCTTCCTGCGCTCCAAGATCGACTGGGAGGCCTTGAGTCAGACTAGTCACGCCGGCTGGCACCGGCTCCATCGCGACCTCCTGGCGCTACGCCAGCGCGAGATCGCACCACGGCTGACCGGTATGGGAGGCGGCGCGGGTTTCGAGCTCCGTATTGGAAGCGTGGGCAATCGCTGCTTCCAGGTAACCTGGCGCCTGGGCGACGGCTCCGATCTTACCCTCACCGCCAACCTCGGTGATACCGAGCATTCGATCGCATCGCCTTTCCGGAATGTATCGGGAGCGACTCTCTACCTGGAGCCCGACTCGGCCGGTAGGGCACTGGACGAGGGCCGCTTGCCGCCCTGGTGCGTGGCCTGGCACCTGAGGGCACCTTGAAAAAGCCCGGGGACCCGGTTTTTAAAGTTTCCTGTAAATCGCGGAGCCGGCGAAGTGAGCGAAAACCAAGACCTCGACCGCCTGTGCGCTCACTACGGGATAGCGACCGGCTATGAGGACAGCCAGGGCCGGGAGCATCGGGCACCCGACGAGACGCGCCGCGCCCTGCTGAAGGGCATGGGCGTCGCGGCGGGCGACGCCGAGACCGAGCAGCGTAGCCTGGCGGAGGCACTGGATCGGGACTGGCGCCGAATCCTGCCGCCAGTGGCAGTCGTTCGGCAGGATGCGCAGGCCCTGGAGCTCCCCCTCACCTTGCCCGAGGGCAGCGAGGACCGGCCCGTCCGCTGGGTCCTGAGACAGGAGGACGGCGCGATCAGCGAAGGCCCGATCGACGCCGACTCCCTGCCGATCGCCGAGAACCGGTCGATTCGAGGGTCCCCCTGGCTGCAGCGGCGCCTGAGCCTGCCATTGCCTCGCCGCCTCGGCTACCACCGCCTGGAGCTGTTCTGCGAAGCCGCCGGAGCACCACTGGCGGCGACCACCCTGATCCTCGCCCCGTCCCGTTGCTACCTGCCCGAGGGCGTGAGCGGCGAGCACCGCTCCTGGGGGCTCGCGACCCAGCTCAACGCGGTGCGCTCGGCGCGCAACTGGGGCATCGGCGACTTCACCGACCTTACCCGTCTGGTGGAGCTGACGGCGGAGGCCGGCGGGGGGTTGGTTGCATTGAGCCCGCTTCACGCCCTCTTGCTCCACCACCCCGAGCGATGCAACCCCTACGACCCCTCGAGCCGGCTGTTCCTGAATGTCCTGCACATCGACGTGGAGGCCATTCCCGAGATCGACGAGTGCGAGGAGGTGCAATCCGAGATTTCTCATGAGGATTTCCAAGCACTCCTGCGCGCCTTGCGCTCCGCCCCGCTGGTCGATTTTCAGGCCGTCGCCAAGACCAAGCTCGACGTCCTCGCGCACCTCTACCGCCATTTCCGCGAGCATCACCTCGAGAAGGGCAGCGAGCGAGCAAGCGCCTTCCATGCCTTCCGCGAAGCACATGGCGAGCCCCTTCGCCGATTCGCCTTGTTCGAGGCACTGGCCGAGCACCTCGAGTCGGTTGCCGATAGCCCGCTTCCGTTCAGTGACTGGCCCGAGCCCTATCGGAGACCCGGTTCGACCCAGATCGCGGACTTCGCCTCCGAGCACACCGCGCGTATCGACTTCTTCATGTGGCTGCAGTGGCAGGCCCACCAGCAGCTTCAAACAGCGGGATGTCGTTCCCTGGAGCTTGGCCTGGCGCTGGGTCTGTGCACGGACGTCGTGCTCGGGGTCGCGCCCGATGGCGCGGACGTCTGGGCGCAGTCCGCTCTCTACCTCCAGGGCGCATCGGTAGGCATGCCGCCGGACGACCTAAACCCCGAGGGTCAAGACCGCGGGGGGCTCGCCTGGCATCCGGTCGGCCTGCGCGAGGCTGCCTTCAGGCCCTTTGTCGATGCGCTGCGCGCCAACATGCACGATGCGGGTGCGCTGTGCATCGATCCCATTTCCGGTCTCATGCGACAGTTCCTGATCCCGGCCGGCGCAAGCCCCGACGCGGGCACCTACGTCTCTTACCCCTTCGACGACCTGCTCGGGGTGTTGGCCTTGGAGAGCACGCGCAATCAATGCCTGGTCATAGGCGCGGATCGGAGCGAGTCTTCAGATGCCTCGAACAACATGCTTATCGCATGGGCCATTCTCCCGCTGCAGCTACTCTACTTCGCACGCGACCGCGACAGCGGCTTCCTGGAGCCTTCTCGCTTCGAGGCCGAGGCGGCGGTCTCGGCCTCTGCCCATGATCTCCCGCCGATCGCCGGCTTCTGGCGGGGCGCGGACCTGGAGGAGCGGCGGATGCTGGGACTGTTTGCCGAGGAGCGCGATTACGAGGAACGGGTAGTGCGGCGCAGCAACGACCGCGCCCGCCTGCTGCTCGCTCTGGATCGTGCCGGGCTGCTACCCGAGAACCAGGGTGCCGATCCGATCGCAGTACCGGAGTTCACACCCAAGCACATCCGTGCCCTCTACGTCTACCTGGCACGCACCCCGTCCCGGCTGCTGCTGATCCAGACCGCAGATCTCCTGGGCGAGGACGAGCAGGTCGAGCTGCCGGGCAGCGGAGCAGCCTATCCCAACTGGAGCAGGCGCCAGCCGCTGGAGATCGAGAGCTGGGGCGAGGAGCCGGCGATCGACGGACTGCTCGAAGCGGTGCGCGCGGAGCGCGGTGTCTCCATCCGGCCGTCACCGCCGCCCCGGGAGCCGGAGCATGCCGGCACCGGCGGGGCCTCCATCCCCCGCGCCACCTATCGGCTGCAGTTGCACGCCGGCTTCGGCTTCGCCGGCGCCGCCGACCTGGTGCCCTACCTGTCACGGCTCGGTGTCAGTCACTGCTACTTCTCGCCCTATCTTCAGGCGCGCCCGGGCAGCACCCACGGCTACGACGTAATCTCCCACGACCGGCTCAATCGAGAGCTCGGCAGCGGTGAGGACTTCGAGCGCCTGTGCGAGACCCTCGCCGCTCACGGTATGGGTCAGATCCTGGACATGGTGCCCAACCACGTCGGCGTGATGGGCGCCGAGAACCACTGGTGGCTGGACGTCCTGGAAAACGGTCCTGCCTCGAAGTACGCCGATTTCTTCGACATCGATTGGGAGCCGCTACGAGACGAGCTGCGCGGGAAGGTCCTGTTGCCCGTGCTCGGAGACCGCTACGGCAATGTGCTCGACAACGGCGAGCTGGTCCTGGTGTTTGCCGAGGGCACCTTCCACGTCGAGTACTACGAGCATCACTTCCCCATCGACCCGCGGGAGTACCCGCGCATCCTCGCCCCGGGTCTGGATCGCCTGCGCGAGCGCCTGGGGGAGGAAAACCGGGATCTGTTCGCCTTTGCGAGCCTTGTCACGGCCTTCGGCAACCTCCCGCCGCGCCGGCAGCTCGACGCGGACGCCCTCGCCGAGCGCCGGCGCGACAAGGAGCTGCACAAGCAACGCTTGGCCGAGCTGTGCGACCGCAGTGCCGACCTCGACTGGTACCTGCAGGAATGCCTGCGAGAATTCAACGGGGCCGCAGACTACCCGGCTGATGCCGCTCGCCTGCACGGCTTGTTGGAGGCTCAAGCCTACCGCCTGGCCCACTGGCGAGTCGCCGCCGACGAGGTCAACTATCGGCGATTCTTCGACATCAACGACCTGGCAGCGCTGCGCATGGAGAATGTCGAGGCCTTCGAGGCGACGCACCATCTGGTGCTCGACCTGATTGCCCAGGGCAAGCTTGCCGGCCTGCGAATCGACCATCCCGACGGGCTTTACGACCCGGCGGAGTACTTCGGCTGGATCCAGGAGCGCGCCGCCTCCAGAATGCTGCAGCCGTCCGGACGCGTCGATCCGGCACAGGACAACGGCGGCGAACGCCCACTCTACCTGATCGTGGAGAAGATCCTGGTCGGCGACGAGCAGCTGCCCCCAAACTGGCCGGTGCACGGAACCACCGGCTATGACTTCGCGGCACTCGTCGATGCCCTCCTGATCGCGCCGGACGGGGAGGCCCCCCTGGATTGCTGCTACCGGGACTTCGCCGGCGAGGTCAGGCCGCTCGCCGAGGAGATCTGTGCAGCCAAGCGGCTGGTGATGCGCAATCTGCTCTCGAGCGAGCTGCACGTCCTTGCAAGCGAGCTCTCGCGCATCGCCGAGTCCGACCCGCATACCAGGGACTACACACTCGATGCCCTCCATGACGCGCTTGCGGAGATCGTAGCCTGCTTCCCCGTCTACCGAACCTATATTTCGCAACAGGGTGTGTCCACCCGCGACCGCAACCAGGTGCTCAAGGCCGTTTCGGAAGCCCGCCGGCGCACCCAGGCGCCGGACCTTTCGGTTCTCGGCTTTGTGCAGGACGTGCTGCTCACGGATATTGCGCAGGGCAAGCCCGATGGCTACCGGGCACGGGTCCTGCGCCTCGCGATGAAGCTGCAGCAATATACCGGGCCCGTCACTGCCAAAGGCGTGGAGGACACCGCCTTCTACCGCTATAACCGCCTGGTCTCCCTCAACGAGGTTGGGGGAGACCCGAAGCGCTTCGGGATCTCAATCGATGCCTTCCACCGTGCCAATATCCGGCGGTCCGTGAGCCGGCCCCACGCCATGCTTGCCGGCTCGACGCACGACAGCAAGCGCTCAGAGGACGTGCGCGCCAGGCTGCACGTCCTCTCCGAGCTACCCGCAGAGTGGCGGGAGCACGTGGAGCGCTGGGCGCTCCTGCACCGGCGCTTTCGCCGGGATACCGAGGACGGGACTTGGCCGGACGCCAACACCGAGTATCTGCTCTACCAGACCCTCCTCGGTGCCTGGCCCCTCGGGCTCGCAGCGGCGGACCTGAGAGGACAGGCGCTGGATGCCTTTCGTGAGCGCGTGCTCGGCTACATGCAAAAGGCCGTTCGAGAGGCGAAGGTCCACACCGCTTGGACCAACGAGAACAGCGACTACGAGGCAGCGCTCGCCTCTTTTGTCGAATCGGTGCTCGACCCGGAGCGCAACGACGCCTTCTTCGAGGACCTTGCGCCGTTTCAGAGACGCGTCGCCCGCCTGGGCCTCTTCAACAGCTTGTCCGCCACCTTGCTGCGCCTTACTGCCCCCGGCGTACCGGACATCTATCAGGGCAGCGAGCTGTGGAGCCTGAGCCTGGTCGACCCGGACAACCGCCGCCCGGTCGACTTCGACCTGCGCCAATCCCTGCTCGAGTCGTTTGAAGGGCCGAAATCCTCTGGCAGCGCCCAGGTCGACTTGGTACGAGAGCTGGGCGAGAGCCTGTCCGACGGTCGCACCAAGCTCTACCTCATCCACCGCGCATTGGAGCTTCGCCGCTCGAGCCCGGAACTGTTCGCGCATGGCGACTACCGGCCGCTGCCGGCCGAGGGTATCCACGCCGAGCGCCTGTGCGCCTACGCGCGCACCCATGCCGGCCGCTCGGTCGTCGCAGTGGCCCCCCGATTTCTTGCCGGACTGGTGCCGCCCGAGACCGAAGCGGCCGATCCGTTCGCCGACGCAGGCTGGGAATCCACATTTTTGGAGGTTCCCTCACACGAGCTGCACGACGAGCTCTCCGGGATCACTTTGCAAGCCAGATTGAGGGCGGGCCAATACGTCCTCTGCGCCGCAGATGTCCTGCGAAGCTTCCCGGTCGGACTGCTCTTCTGCACAGACGGGAGCCATGACCGGTTCTGATGGCCTCTCCTTTGGAGAAGTCTCGGTGCTGTCGCCGTGAATCTCGAAGCCACCGGCCCCGAGTTACGGGGGATGCCTCCCGTCCTGCAGGACATGGCCCTGCTCAGTGAGCTGCTCGCGGGCAGACGCCCCGCCCTCTTCCTGATCGGCTCGTAACGCCGTGCCGGCAACTGAAGGGTCGGCCGTGTCTAGGACGCCACCATACTTGACTATACTAGTAGGAAATCGGGAGTGATTCTCGTAATTGTGGCCTTAGCGGGAGAGGTGATCCGCTCCATCGGATAGGAACGATGTCATCCCAGGGGCGGCCTTAGTCCTGTGCGCCGCGTCTTTGCTGCGCGGAAGATCGTACGGTTTCTTTCGTCTCCTTGTTATCAAGACCGGAACCGAGCGACAACATCATGCAAGCCTTAAGGAAACACCTCGAACGCTTTCTACACACCTATCTGCTGATCGAGCTGTGGAAGGGACTAGGGGTCACGGGGCGGCGGCTGTTCAGTCCCAAGCTCACCGTGCAATACCCGGAGGAGAGGATCCCCAAGTCACCCCGATTCAAGGGCCTGCATGCCCTGCGTCGGTACCCTAACGGGGAGGAGCGCTGCATCGGCTGCAAGCTGTGCGAGGCGGTCTGTCCGGCCTGCTGTATCACCATCGAGGCGGCGCCACGGGCGACCGACGGGACGCGCCGCACCACCCGCTACGACATCGATCTGTTCAAGTGCATCTATTGCGGGATGTGCGAAGAGGCCTGCCCCGTGGACGCCATCGTGCTCACGCGATTCTCCGAGTACCACTTCGAGAGCCGCGAGGGCACGATCATCGACAAGCAGCGCCTGTTGGCGATGGGCGAGCGGTTCGAGGCGGAGATCGCCGCCGACCGCGCCGCGGATGCGCCCTACCGGTGAGCGTGCCTCAGAGCCGGTCGGTCTTGGCCGCCATGATGAAATCGTTGCGGTGCAACTCCTTGATCTTATGTGTCCACCAAGCCTTCGGCACACTTCCCCACTCCATCGAGTCGGTTGGCTCGAACGGCGAGGCGATCTGCGCGCCCAGCGCGGCAGGGACGGCAAATCCCATGGAGGTGTAAGAGGCCGATGCCAGGAAATGGGTGCGCTCGTGCACCCGTAGATCCAGCGCGGCAAACAGACAATCCCCCACATCGCAGACCACGCTCAGCTCTGGTGTAAGCAGCGCATCGAGGCGGGCGATCAGGCGTCCTATGGTCATGGGCTTGCCCGGTGTGGCATCTGGCAGTGGCGGCGGGCTCGCCTGCAGCGACCAGTCGCAGGAATTCTTCGGGGGGATACGGGCGCACAGGGTAAGAAGAAAATCGCGCAGGTGCACCTCGGCATAGCGGTGATGGCCGATGGTCATCTGATCCTGGCTGGCATGGATATCGTCACTAGCCGGGCGAGGACGTCTTGCAACGCACGGCGATGGATCTCCACCCCGGCGAGGATGACCGCATCCGTGGCGCTCTTGAGCCGCTGCAAGGTCTCCTCGACGGCCTCGGTGAATGCGCCAGGGTCGCTAGCATCCACATCTGTCTTTGTGGTGGGGATCGGAACGCCCGCCACCTCGAGCTGATCGCTGGGAAGCTCGGGGTACACCGGCTTGCTGTCGCGGTTGGCTGCTTGCAAACAACGGTCGATATCGCGACAGGCAGTCAACGGGTCATCGAGAACAGCGCTCGCACAGGTGATGCGCTCGAAGATCTCGCGCTGGTAGCGAAACGGGCCGAAGCGGTGGTGTATCAGCGGTTCCTTGCGCTGCTCGGCAATACCCGGCGCAGCGCTGATGACCACCACGGGCGATGACTCCGCGTAGGCACCAGCGATGGCATTGACCAGGCTCAGGGCGCCGACCCCATAGGTGACTGCCAAGGCACCGATGCCGCGGCAGCGCGCATAGCCGTCGGCCGCGAAGGCGGCAGTGTCCTCACGCGTGGTGCCGATGTGTTGGATAGGGCTGGCGGCAAGCTTGTGGTAGAAGCCCAGCACATAATCGCCCGGGACACCGAACACGTGTGCGACGCCAACTTCCTGCAAACGCTCCAACAGATACGTGGCGATGGTCGGAGAATCCATGACATCAAGACCCGGAGCCGTGTCCCTGTTAGCCGTCAAGCCATTGCATCGCGGCCTCTCGCTCCGTCAGAGCAAAGCGCTTGACGGGGCAGGGCATCATAAATCCGAGAATCTTCACGGTGTTGTTGATCCACTCCGTATCCGAGACCAAGGCGAGCTTCTCGAACGCGAAGAAGTGACTCAGGCCAAACTTGGTGTCGTCCCAGACGGCGCCGGCTGTGAAATCGGTGCCCGGCTCCAGTTGGAACAACACCCGCACCTTCTCGTGTGCTTTCAGCATCGCCTCGATCGCCGGAATCAGCACCTCTTCATAATCTTCTGCGGTTACGGTCCCACGGGCGCTGATCGCCACCAGGTTTCCAGTTGTCGGTTGCAAGAGCTCGAGCATGGATTCTCTCCGTTTGGTGGTCAGAGGATGATCAGCGCATCCTGAATCTTTGAAGTGTCCTCCATCCGGAACCAGTGCATGGAGCGCCGATCCAACTCTTTAAGATTCCGACAACCGATCGTTGATCCCCGATTGCATCATCCTCGTCGAGACCAAGCACAGTGGAGAATCGCATCGAGATCCTGTTCTGCACCCAATGCTGTTGGCTATTGCGCGCGGCCTGGATGGCTCAGGAGCTACTGACGACCTTCGATGAGGAAATCTCCGAGCTCATGCTGAAACCAGGCACGGGCGACATCTTTGAGATCCGCGCAAACGGTGCCTTGGTCTGGTCTCGCAGAGGGCAGGGGCGATTCCCCGGCATCACGGAGCTGAAGCAATTGGTACGAGACCATATTGCCTCCCACCGAGATCTCGATCACACCCATCGAATAAGCACGTGACAAGAGGATGGGAGAAGTGTCTTCTGGCAGGTCGCGCCCAAAGCCCCGAGCGCACTTTCCTGCTGCCCTGACGCAAAAGGTGATGACGGCGATGAAGACCCCGATGCAGATGAAGACGCCCGAAAATGAAGAATGCAGGCGCGAACATGGGTGGGCAGCGCACCGCCCGATGCGAGATCAAACCGTGCCAGGGGAAGCGGCGACGGCTTTGTCGAAAATAGAGGAGAGCTCATGCCCGTGCAGCTAAACCACACGATCGTGAGGTCTCACGACCGGGAAGCGTCCGCGCGGTTTCTCACCGACATCCTCGGCCTCCCCGACGCTGCCAGCTTCGGTCCCTTCCTCGTGGTCGAGCTGGACAACGGGGTGAGTCTGGACTTTGCCGAGAGCGAGGCGGAAATCGCGTCCCAGCACTACGCCTTCTTGATCACGGAGGCCGAATTCGATGAGATTTACGCCCGAATCCGGGACCGCGACATCGACTACTGGGCGGACCCGGGTCGGAGCCGCCCGGGCGCGATCAATCACCGTGACGGCGGTCGCGGTCTGTACTTTCAAGACCCCAATGGACATTTCCTGGAGATCATCACCAGACCTTATGGCAGTGCTTGATCTCCAGGGCGAGACGACATACCCCTCTATGGTCAATCCTGCAGTGACTGCTCCCGCACGACCGGAGATCCTTGTCGTTACCCTCCGAGCTCGTGCAGGTGTTGTTTTGCTGCCCCCATGAGAACCGCCAGATGCGCCCGCTCCGCGCCGTCGGCCACCATGTCGTACTCATCTTCAAGCTCGCTCAAGTAGTGCCGTGTCTTCTTCATCTGGTCGGCAACCGGCAAGGATTTCAGCCAGGTCGTCGGATGCGCTTTGGAGCTATGGTCTTCGTCGAGCGCCTCGATCTCGAACAGGTTGCTCTCGGTCATGGTCTCCTCCTTCCGCATGGTTTCGTCGATTCGGTGGTCAACCTAGACTCGCTAGAGCCGAATCACATTTTTTAGTGTAGACACCCTCAGCCCACCTGCCCGATCAAAGCGGTCTCGGCCAATGCCGCTCTTCCGCCGTCGTCGAGCCCCGAGGCGCAGGCTCAAGGCGACCGCCCGATCAGCGGCAGCGGAGAGAAGGGCCCGAGGTATTCTCGGCGCCACCAGTTTCCCGTCTTTGCCCGTTCCTCCGCGGTCGTGAATCGGTAGCGGTAGAGATCGACCCGCACCATGCGCGGCGACTCCTTGCCGAACGGTGTGCTCGCCAGCAACCCGGTCACGGGCGGCGAGCCTTCGAGCAGCCGGTGCAGGAATCGATCGAGCCAGTCCAAGAAGAAGGGACTCTTGGGCACGAACCAGAGCATGTAGTCCAAGCGCGGCTGGTGGGGAACGGCAAAGGGCGGAATGCGGTCCAGATCCACCGGCCAGTACCGGAAGCGATAGGGGCGCCAGTGCTCACCGTCCAAGGACCCGGAGATCTGCACCTCGATGCGCTCGGTGTCCATGGTCGGAAATACATGGTAGCGGTTGGCGATACGGTACGGCTCCAACCAGCCGACCCAGGTGCTCGCCCAGGGAATCGGCCGGCTGTTCCCCAAGAGCGGCAGGGCCTCGACGACGCTGGCAGGCACGATCACGGCCGCGGCCACCGCTGTCGCCAGGGCTACCCCTCTGCGGGGCACCGGCGTAAGGAGCGGTCGTGCCGCGGCCCGTCGCTGCCAGGTCTTGGGCAGGACCCGGCGCAGGGCGCGGTCGTCGAACAGGAAGAGACAAAGGGCGATGGTCAGCAAATTGAAGAAGTTGTGATTGCTGGTCAGGATGATCAGGACCTGCCAGAGGATGGTTACCCAGGCCGCCAGGAAACGCCAGCGGCGAGGGAAGAACATGAGGAAAGGGACCAGGATCTCGACCACCAGCGTTGCCCCGGTGCCGAAGCGCAGGAGCCACTCGGGCAGCAGGTGGGCGTACCAGGCGCCGACGTGCGGTAGTGGCTGGGTCTCGAAGTAGTAGTTGAGCGCCGTGAGCCCGCTCCAGGTCGGGTCCCCGCTAAGGAGCTTGGAGATCCCGGAGAGAAAGCGCAGGCGAAACAGGAGCCAGCGGAAAAGCCAGACCACGATCCGGGAGCCGCCCGGCAGGAAGATGGCGAGGAATCCTGCCTCCAGCAGCAGATAGTCCCATTGGAAGTTTGCAAAGACCTGCCCGGCGTGGAATAGCGAGAGGTAGAGGAGGTAGAGCAGGACAAGCACCGGCCGCTCCCACCAACCGGCGAAGAGCAGGACCGCCAGGGCGCAGCCCGCATAGGTGGCCGCTAACAGGGCTTCATCGGCGGAGCCGACCCAAAAGATCGAGGGGTAAGCAAGGAAGCGCCACAAGCCGTAGTCCTCGGCGGCGATCTGCAGCTGCGCCGCGAGGGGGTAGATCCCCTGCGAGCCCGCCAGAGCCGTGATCTGCACGGCCAACGACCAGAAGGCGGCCAGATAAATGGCCGCCAGCAGGCGCAGGAAGAGCCAGGCGACAAGCGAGTAGTCCGGGGCGCCGGCCACCAGGCGATCGATATTCCAAAGCCTTTTGGTCCGCATCTTCAGATACTCCCTTCGAGATCCGAGTGGGTTGCGCAGGATCGGGAAGATTCCCGCTCTGCCCTGCTGGTCCTCTCCGGGTTCTGGCTGCCCTCACGGCCTGCCCGGCGAAAGCCATCGCGAGCGGGGAGATTCCCGCCGCGAGCCCGCCCACATCCGCTCGAGTCACATGGCTACGACACAAGAAAGAGAAATCAGGGCGGACAGAATTAAGACAGCATCGACAAACGGGCGTTTCTACACCCGGCTCGCCTTCTCTCGTGTGGGTGGACGATGCTCGACCAGCCTCGGGGGTAGTCCGAGGCGAAGTCATAGACCGAGCACGTCCGCAAGGTTGCGACGATCTCGTCGTGCGCATCGGCCACGGCGCGCGCCTGCGCCGAACAATCGTCAATCGCCACAACCTGATCGCCGAGGGACCTCCATCGGCTGCGATGCCGATGCGCTCCGCAAGTTTTCAACGGTGAGTCCGGACGATGCCGCCGCGGTGTCAGGGGGCGAACGGACTGCTACCCGCGTGGCTATCGGGGTCTGCGAACCCGATATGCGCAGTAGACGCATGAGGCATAAGTAGGAAACGGGTGTTTGAGCCTCGAGCTTCCATGTCTCTCCGTAGATTTACGGATGGACGCCGGATGTATTGCGGATTGTCGCTGCCTGATACTTGCCGCTAACCTGCCAATCTGCGAACCATCTTTCCCAGTCGAGATTGCGTAGGAGGGACGGAGGTGATTCTCCGCTGCAGGGTGAGACTTGCCCCGCAATTTCCCACTGCCGACTACAACGACGCCAGAGGAGGCTTTTCTTCTA
>CAYYHR010000036.1:0-22065 GCA_964471705.1 uncultured Chromatiaceae bacterium | reverse complement strand
GATCGAGGCCGCGACGCTGGTGTCCACCAGCTTCGCGGCAACGCCTGGCTTCTTGAAGATGTCGGTCCTGTCCACCCTGGGCAGATCGGCGGCGCCGCAATTCTCGTCCAGGTACCGATGTTTCGAGGGCGTCACCACAGAACATGTGCGCAGCCTGCTTATGCCTGCCCCTTCGCTCTCTCGAACCTGCACAGCAACTCTGCGACGACGTAGGCCGTTCCGCCGTTCAGGTTCTTCAAGGTCAGAATTCTGCGCAGCCAGTTTTCTGGATCCTGTTGCTCGAGAGCCGCTTTGGCGACTTTCTCGATCATCGTCGGCGCGCGCCGGCCTCTGAGCTGCCGATTGTTCGCCTCGCCCTTCTCGAGAATCTCGACGAGGATAGGGTTTGTCTCACTCATTGGGCATTTTCCGCATAAGAGAACGGCGTCGTAGCTACGGCGGCCGCCGCGGGATTGTTGCAACACCTCGCGCTAGGTGGCGGCAATCGGGTAGCGCCCGGATCAGTCGTATGCGTCCGGGCGTTGGAGGCGGTGCTCGATGTGCTCGCAGATGGCAAACATCGTGCGTCGGGGGTTGCCTTGTCGTCCATACCCTGCACGGAGCGCCTCGAGGAATCCCGGAGTGGGGAGGGACGGCGCGCTCGGCCACCGCCGACGTTCCTGGAAAGCGTGATCAGTCGATCCAGGTACCGCCGAAGTACTCTTGGCCGAGCTCGTTGAGAAGATAGTAGCGGGACCTGCCGCTGTTGTTGGCAACCTCGCAAGCACACAGCGCTGGGTGGAACTGCTGGAAGTACTTTACCCGAGTCTGCCGATAGAAGGAGACGAGCCCCGAGGTCAGGTGGTCCAGGGTGAACTTCTCGGACTTCATGAGACGGTACATTGACGACTCCTGATCACTCGAGGTCGGGTGCCCTGTCAGGGCCGCGGGTGATGGCTTGTCCTCACGAACCCCTGGCGATCAAGGGGCCGACATCCCCGGAATGCTTCTTGGCTCGCTTAGCCGCTTTCTTTTCCTTCGGGGTCAATTGTGCCTGTTTCTTCGGTTCCCGGTTGATTCGTTGGGATTTGGGCATGGCGGTTGCTCCTGATCATGTTGAAGGGGCACGCCACGAGCGATGTGTAACAGCGAGATTCCAGCAGCGCGCCGAAAGGCCGACCAATCAAGTCGGATAAACTCACATTACGCCCTTGGCGCTCAATAGCAAGGAGTATTTGCGTAACCCGTCGAAAGTGACTCGGGGCGATTCGACGCCGCCCCATCCACTCGGGTCCAGCGGTGTGTTAGCACGTATGGGGGACGTAAAGACAGGACGTAAAGGCTATGACAGGGGTCGGCGTGAATTCAGGGTCCCCTTCAGGCTCAACCGTAGCGACCCTCGATATAGTCGGCAGTCTCTTTGTGCGTCGGCGTGACGAACAACTGCTGCGTGGGGGCGTGCTCGATGACCTTGCCCATGAGCATGAAGATGCACTCCTCGCTGGCGCGGCGGGCCTGGGCCATGTTGTGGGTCACGATCAAGATGCTGTACTCGCCCCGCAGCTCCCAGATCAGCTCCTCGACCGCCTCGGTGCCCTTGGGGTCCAGAGCGGAGCAGGGCTCGTCCATCAGCAGCACTTCCGGTTTGACGGGCAGCAGGCGGGCGATACAGAGCTTTTGCTGCTCCTCCAATGAAAGCTCGGTGGCCTTGCGGTCGAGCTTGTCTTTGACCTCGTCCCAGAGCAGGACTTGGCGCAGCGCCTGCTCCAGGATCTCTTCACGCTTGGCTCCCCTGCCCTGCTTATGCAGCTCATGGCCGAAGAGGATGTTGTCACGGATGGAGAGCGGCAGGGGATTGGGACGCTGGAAGACCATACCGACCTGCTTGCGTACCTGCACCAACTCACAGCCGGGATCGTAGATGTTTTGGCCGCGGACATCGATGCTTCCCTCGATGCGCACGTAGCCCAGGCGCTCGTTGATGCGGTTGACGCTGCGCAGCAAGGTCGATTTGCCGCACCCAGACGGGCCGATCAGGGAGGTGATCATGCCCTCCTTGATGTCCAGGTTGATGTCGTAGAGTGCCTGGAAGGTCCCATACCAGAGATTGAGCCCACGGGTTTGGATGGCGAATCCGGAGGGGACACGATCGGCCTGGACTTGCTGTACGGCTGTGTTCATGACGCCGAGAAAACTCCCGCGAAAAAAAGCATGCAAAAAGTCGTGTTGCAGACCGCGACCTTCCAACCATGGTGCAGAGCACCGAACAGGATGCGTGACACTGCGGAGCAGTGTCACGAGAAAAAGTTGAACAACAGAGCCTGAAATTCCGCAGGAATTTCAGGTTACCCAAATCGACCCTCGACATAGTCCCGCGTCCGCTGGTCCTGGACGGTTCCGGTAAACAGGTCCTCGGTCTCACCGATCTCGACACACCGGCCATCGAGGAAGAAGGCGGTACGGTCCGCTAGGCGGCGGGCCTGCTGCACCAGGTTGGTGACCAGGATAATCGTCATTTCGCGCTCGAGCTCCTTCAATACGTCCTCGATGCGCATGGTGGTGACCGGGTCCACGGCGATGGAAAACTCGTCCAGCACCAGGAGCTCGGGCTCCTGGGACAGGGCGCGGGCGATGGTCAGGCGTTGCTGCTGGCCACCGGAGAGCAGGCTGCCCAAGGCGTCGAGACGGTCCTTGACCTCGTCCCAGAGGGCAGCGCGCGTGAGGCAGCGCTCGACGATGATGTCCAGCTCCTTTCTGTCCTTGATGCCCCGCAGGCGCGGCGAGAGGGCGACGTTATCGTAGACCGTCATGGGCAGTCCGACCGGGAGGGGGAAGACCACCCCGATGCGGCTGCGCAGGGCATAGACGTTGTTCAGCCGTCGTATATCGCGACCGTTGAATCGAATCTCCCCCTCGACCTTCATCCCCGAGGTAAACAGATCCATGCGGTTGATGGCCTTGAGAAAGGAGGTCTTGCCCGCATTGGCCGGACCGATGATGCCGAAGATCTCGTTCTCACGGATCTGTAGGCTGACGCCCTCCAGGGCCACGCTGCTTCCGTAGCTGATCTTCAGGTCCTCGATGCTCAGCTTGATCGGCGCGAGGGTTGCTTCCGGTTCTGCTCCGATCTCCAGTGGGATTTCTGCGGGGACTACCATTTCTTCTTACCCCGCAGATACATGCGAAAGGCGATGGAGAGGCTGTTCATGACCAGCACCATCCCGATCAGGACCAGGGCGACGCCGAAGGGCAGCTCGTCGGGTACCCCGGGGACCTGGGTGGCGACTACGAACAGGTGCAGGGACATAGCCATCGTCTGGTCGAAGACGCTCTGGGGCAGGAAGGGCGTGAAAAAAACCGCGCCTGTGAACATGACCGGCGCCGTCTCACCGGTGGTGCGCGAGACCTCCAAGATGATGCCGGTGAGGATGCCGCTGACCGCGTTCGGCAGCACCACCCGGCGAATGGTCTGCCAGCGGGTGGCGCCCATGTTCCAGCAGGCCTCGCGGAAGGCGAAGGGTACCGCCTGCAGGGACTCGCGGGTGGCTACGATGACCACCGGCAGGGTCATGATGGCCAGGGTCAGGCTGGCCGCCAGGATGCTGGTGCCGAAGCCGAAGAAGATGACGAAGGCGCCGACCCCGAACAGGGCGTGGACGATGGAGGGGACACCCGCCAGGTTGATGATGGCCAGGTTGATGATCCGCGTGAGCCAGTTGTCCGGGGCGTATTCGCTGAGGTAGATGGCCGCGGCCACGCCGATGGGTACCGATGCCAGCAGGGCGACGCTGACCAGCCAGATGGTGCCCACCAGGGCCGGAAGCAGGCCGCCTGCGGTCATGCCGTCCTTGGGATAGGTGAGAAGAAAGTCCATGGACAGCATACCGCCTCCCTTGTACAGGAGCATGCCCAGGATGAGCAGAACGGGTATGATCAACAGCAGGGTCATCAGGCCGAAGAGGGTGCGGAACAGACCCTGCACCCGTTGGTTGCGCCGGTTCAGGCCCGTGGCTGCGAACAGGTTGTTTCCCACGGCACTACCCCTTGCGGATCCCGCGCACGATCAAGTCGGCGCTGAGATTGATCAGGAAGGTGATGAGGAACAGGAAGATGCCGATGGTGAACAGGGCCTGGTAGTGGTCCGAGCCCTGCGCCGTCTCCCCGAGCTCCGCGGCGATGGTGGCGGTGAGCGCCCGCACCGAGTCGAATAGACTGTGCGGGATGTTTACGGAGTGACCCGTGGCCATGAGCACCGCCATGGTCTCGCCGAAGCCGCGTGCTACGCCGAGCAGTACCGCCCCGAGCAGGCCGTTCTTGGCGGCCGGTAGCACCACCTTGAAGATGACTTGCCAGTGGGTCGCCCCCATGGCCTCGGCCGCTTCGCGATAGCGGTCCGGCACCGCCTTGATGGCGTCCTCGCTGATGGATGTCATGATGGGCGCGGCCATCAGGCCCAGGATGATGCCGGCGTTGAGGACATTGAGCCCGACCGGGACGTGGAACCACTCGATGATCAGTGGGTTCATGATGGTCAGCCCGATGAAGCCCCAGACCACGGATGGGATCGCCGCCAGCAGTTCCACCAGGACCTTGAGCACCTCGCGGGTCTTGCCGGTGGCAAATTCGCCGATGAAGATGGCCGCCCCCAGAGAGAAGGGGATGGCCACGACCATCGCCAGCCCGGTCACGCTGGCGGTACCGGCGACCAGGGCCAGGATGCCGTACTCGGGGGCATCCTCGTCGCTGGGCTCCCAGTAGGGCGAGGTGAAGAACTCCTTGGCGTCCATGGTATCGATGACGAAACCGATGCCTTCCTTGGTGACGAAGACGAAGATCCCCAGCACGAAGACGATGGCGGAGATGCCGCCGATGAACACCAGCGTCTGGACCAGCTTGTCGATATACCAGTCGGCGTTGCGGCGGTCGAAGTCCGCCGCCGCGCTCCGGGCTCCGGGCTGTGCGGTCATCTCATTCGACCTCATCGCCGTGCATCAGCTCGACCAGGTCCCGGAGTCGCACGGAGAGGTCCCGGTAGATCCGGTCCCAACGCTCCGTCGCGTCCGCAGCACCCGGCTCAGGCGCCCTGCCCAGATCCCACTCCAGGGCCGCCGTGTGGAAGGGGATGGTCTCCAGGTAATCTGTGACGGCGCCTTCGAGGCTGATGATGACGTGATATTCCTCGAGCTCGCCTGCGACGGGCGTAAGGGCTCTCGGGGACTCGCCGGAGAGGTCGACACCCCGCTGGCCGACGATCTCCGCCATGAGGGGATCGAAGGACTTCGCCGCTGTGCGCCCGGCGCTGGCGAAGGCCATGCGCTTCGGATAGCTCTTGCGCCCCAGCGCCTCCGCCAGCTTGCCGATACCTGAGTTGTCCCGGTCCAGAAACAGCACCCGATAGGTCTTGGGTGTCTTGCCTTGGCCGGTCGCGGCGAACACCGTCTCCTCGCAGATGTTCTTGGCTTGGTCCGAGACCCTTTCGAGCTGTTGGAAGACTACCAGGAGGGCGTAAATGTCCCGCTTGGTCCAGTGACCGTTCCCACTCGTCAGCTCTTCGTAAACCGTGGCGAAGGCGCGCCCCACCTGGTCGGCCAGGGTCATGGTCGCCCTGGCAGCCTCGGCGTTTCTCTCGGCGAAGGAGCGGATGGCTTGTCCCAGCATCTCCCGGGCTTCCTTCGATATCAGCTCCAGCTCCCGCGCCAGGGTGCCCTCCGGCGCCTTCGGAAGCTGGACCACCTCGCGGCAGATGGTCACCGCGTAATCGCCGATACGCTCCAGCGCACTGTTGACGCGCATGACCGCCGAGATCCAGCGCAGGTGACCGCCGCTCGGCAGGTGGATCGCGATGAAGCCGTGACAGACTCTGTCGAGCTTTCTGACCGCCCGGTTGATCGGAAGATCGCCGAGAATGCAGGCGTAGGCCAGCGTCCGGTCTCCGCTCGACAGGGCGTGGACGGCGTTTTTCAGGGCCTCCTGCACGCGAGAGGCGATGCCGGCGAGGTCCTCGCTTATCTGCTCGAGATCATGCTCGAGACGTGCTTCGTAGTGGCTCATCCCGGTACCTCGCAGAGATTAAGAATTGCGAATTGTTGCTAATCGCTTCCTGATTCACTACAGAGACACAGAGAGCACAGAGAAATAGATATTCACTTGATTTATCAATCTCTTGTGATATTGGAGCAAATCATCACTCGCACGCAACGCCAGCTATCAGAAGACGTACAACTCTCTGAAATCTCTGTGTTCTCTGTGCCTCTGTGGTGAATGTGCGAATATCCAGGTCAGGAAGTACCCTGACAACAATCCAACACCGCTGCCATCCTGGCTCGGATGCCGGGACCCGGTGGCATCGATGATAGGGCGCACTAGCTCGTCAATTGCACTTGACCGCCCGTACAGGCGCGTACCCCTTTTTCAGGATGATGCACTGGCCCTCATCGCTCAGGATCCAGTCCAGATATTCCTTGACGGCGCCGGTGGGCTCGCCGTTGGTGTACATGAACAAGGGGCGCGCGATCGGATAGGTCCGGTCGCTGGCCGTTGCGACGCTGGGCATGATGCAGTCACTGCCTGCTTCCTGGGCGATGCAGGCCATCTTCACGTGATCCGTGGCATAGGCCAAGCCGCTGTAGCCGATGGCGCAAGGGGTCTTCTCGACCAGGTCGACGACGTCTTTCGAGCCGTGCATGTCCAGGGTGCCCTGGCGGTACTTGCCCTTCTTGCCGAGGACGGCATCCTTGAAATAGGCGTAGGTACCCGAGTTGTTCTGGCGCGAGACCACCACGATCTCGTCGGAGTCGCAACCCGGGACCTCAAGGCCCACGTCGCTCCATTTCTCCGCACCGCCGCCGCGTCCGAAAATCTTCGCGAGCTGTTCGAAGGTAAGACTCTCCGCGGGATTGTTCTTGTTCAGGAATACAGCGAGCGCATCATAGCCGACCACGTGCTCGACAGGCTTCTGTCCATGTTTCTCCGCCAGCTCGATTTCCTTGTCCTTCATCTTGCGGCTGGCGTTGGCGATATCGACAGTCCCGTTGATCATGGCCGCGATACCGGTTCCGGAGCCGCCGCCGGAGACGGCAACGGCGACATCGGGCTTGATCTTGCCGTACTCCTCGGCCCAGGCCTGGGCCACGTTGACCAGGGTATCCGAGCCCTTGTTCTGGATCTCGGTGCGGGCCTGCACGGAAGCGGCAGACGAAACAAGGAGACCGGCGACCGTTAGGGGAATCAAGACATTCTTGACGTTCATCTTCACAAGACCTCTCATAGGGTGCCCGGATGCGAGACTGCACTACCCCGGCTGTAAGTTACAATTTTATGATCTCTACGTTACGGTTTGGTGAATACCTGCAGCGGGACGTGGGATGCCGTCCGCTCGTATCGCCGCCTCGCGCGGACGATGCCGGCACAATGGGCTCGTACAGGCAGTCGCGCTCCCTGGCTTACACTCCCCATCAGGTAAACCGAGCCGTTCGGGTGGGAGTGGTGCATGATCTCGTGCATGAGCAAAGCTTCCGGCTCGGCAGGTGATCTATAGCCGAGCATTCGGGCGGCTGCAGCATCGCAGCGATCGAGGACAGCTCCACACCGAAGTTGCAGCACGGCTACCTGTTCAATCCCTCCTACGCATGGTTGGCGATGTCTACGGCACATGCTACTTTGTGCCGACCCGAAAGGATGCAGCCTCGTCAACGAGGTGCGCATTCTGCAGACGCCGGGCAATCCAGTCGACGAGCGGCGCATGTCCAAGTTCAAGACGATCGGCATCATCGGCAAACAAGACGAGGCCCCGAAGGTCTGGGAGACGCTCGATCGCCTCGTCAAGTCCCTTCGCTCCGCCGGACACGAGGTCTACTTCGACGACATCAGCGGCGCCAAGGTCGCCGCACCCAAAGAGCGTATCCTGAGCCTGCGGCAGATGGGCCGATGCTGCGCGGTGGCGCTGGTGGTCGGCGGAGACGGTACCCTGCTCCATGCCGCCCGCGCCATGGCCGAGTTCGGGGTACCCCTGGTGGGAATCAATCTGGGACGCCTGGGTTTTCTGGTCGACATCCCCCCCGGGGGAATCGAGACCTGTCTGCACGAGGTCCTCGCCGGGCAGTACGAGGAGGAGGACCGCGATATGCTGGTTGCGCAACTGAGCAACGATGAGCCGATCGAGAACGGCTGTCTGGCCCTCAACGACGTGATCATCCACAAGTGGAACCCGGCCCGGATGATCGAGCTCGAGACCTACATCGACGGCGTATTCGTGAACGCCCAGCGCTCCGACGGCATCATCATCGCCACGCCAACCGGGTCCACCGCCTATGCCCTGTCGGGTGGCGGCCCCCTGCTGCACCCCACCTTGGACGTCATGGCCCTGGTACCCATCTGTCCCCACACCCTGAGCAACCGCCCGCTCGTCGTCTCCGGTGACAGCGAGATCTCGATCCGGATCAGCGAAGACGATCGGGACCAGGTCAGGGTCACCTGCGACGGACTTACCACGCCGAAAATCCAGTGTCCGGAAGCGGTGTTCGTGAAGAAGGCCCCATGGCCCACTCGCCTGTTGCACCCCAAGGGGCACGACTACTACAAGATCCTGCGGGCCAAGCTCGGCTGGGGGGGGCGTATGCCGTGCCAGTCGCAGCCGGCATCCTCCGAGGATACCTGACGTCGATAGCTCGCGCTGGCCTGCAGAGCTTCGAAAGATGGACGAGTATCGCGAACGGCACGAGACCGGGCCGCAACTTTCCCCATCATGCTGACACATATCTTCGTCAAGGACCTGGCAATCGTCAGCGCCCTCGAGCTCGACCTCCGGCCCGGGATGACGGCGTTGACCGGCGAAACGGGCGCCGGCAAGTCGATCCTCATCGACGCCCTGGGACTGGTGCTGGGCGACAAGGCCGACGCCCAGATGATCCGAGCCGGGTGCGACCGGGCGGAAATTCTGGCCGGCTTCGACCTGGATGCCTGCCCGACAGCCCGGGACTGGCTCCTGGAGCAGGACCTGGCCGACGGCGACGAATGCCTGGTACGCCGCGTGCTCATGCGCCAGGGGCGCTCTCGGGCCTACGTCAACGGCCGCCCCGCCACCGGATCCCAGCTCCAGGACCTGGGCGAACGGCTGGTGGACATCCACGGGCAGCACGCCCACCAGTCCCTCCTGCGCCCGGCGACACAGCGGGATTTGCTCGACGGGTATGGTGGCCACACTGCCCTGGCGGCGGAAGTGAGGAGCCTGTTCCGCGCCTATCGCGAGCGCGACCAACTCCTGCGCCGCCTCCAATCCGAGAGCGACGATCGGAGCGCCCGCCTGGAGCTGCTGCGCTACCAGGTCCAGGAGCTCGCCGGGCTCGGCCTCAGCGCCGCTGAGATCCGCGAGCTGGACCAGGAACAGAAGCGGCTCGCCAACCTGGGGGAGCTGCAGGGCACGACCGGTCGCCTGCTGCTCGAGCTCTACGACGGCGAGCCGTCGCTGCACGCCGGCCTCAGCCACGCCATCTCCGATCTGGAGACACTGAGCAATTTCGACGAAAGCTTGCTCGCGACCCGCGAGCTCGTCGAAGGGGCGGCCATCCAGGTCGAGGAGGCGGCAAGCAACCTGCGCCAATACCTGGACGGATTGGACCTGGACCCCGCGATGATGGATCAGGTGGAGGCTCGCTTCGCCCAGGTCCACGATCTGGCCCGCAAGTACCGGGTCGCCCCCGACGGGATTCCCGAGATCCTGGCGAGCCTGCAGAAGGAATTGGGAGCGCTGGAAGACGACGACACGGCCCTCGAGACCTTGTCCCTAGAGTGCGAGCAGGCACGCGAGGCATTTCTCGCCGCGGCCGACCGCCTCAGCAGCGCACGCTCGCTGGCTGCGCAAGGGCTATCCGAGACCGTCACCCAGGCCATGCAGGAGCTGGGGATGGTCGGCGGATGCTTTTCCGTCGAGGTTACCCGTGTGGAGCCGGACGCGGCCGGTGCTCATGGGCTCGACCGGGTCGAGCTGCTGGTCAGCGCCAACCCAGGGCAACCCCTGCAACCCCTGTCGAAGGTGGCATCCGGCGGCGAGCTGTCGCGGATCAGCCTCGGGCTACAGGTCGCCACCGCCGAGTGCGGCACCGTCCCCACTCTCGTCTTCGACGAAGTGGACGTGGGAATCGGCGGCGGCATCGCCGAGATCGTAGGGAAGCTGCTGCGCACCCTGAGCGGTGCGCGGCAGGTGCTATGTGTCACCCACCTGCCACAAGTCGCGGCCCAGGCCCATCACCACCTGCAGGTACGCAAGATCACCCGCGATGGGCAGACCTATACGGAGGTAGAGAGCCTGGACTCGGACGATCGCGTAGGTGAGGTGGCGCGTATGCTCGGAGGCCGGGAGATCACCCCCACCACCCTGGACCACGCCAGGGAGATGATCGGCCGCTCGCAGAGCAGCTGAGCCAGCCCGGCTCCGAACAGGGCCTAGCCTTCGCTCGACCGGGTGACCGGGGCTTGTGCGGGGGTAACTGCCGCCTCCGCCGGGGCGGACTGATGTCCACCAGTCTCTGATCCTCCCGCAGGGGCAGGCGCAGACGCACCCTTCGTGCCTTCCGCCGATGGGGCAGCAACCGGCTTCACCTGTACCTCCTGCGGAGCGGCGGGAGGCACCGCCCCCGCAACAGGATTCTGCTCCGGGCTACTGGGTACGGAGGATGCACTCTCGGACTTGGTCGTCTCGGTTTCGGCCCTCGCCGGAGTTTCGGATACCTCGGTCACGACAGCAGCCCCGGGCGGAGTTAGGGCCGAACCAGTAGCGGCCGGGGCGGCGGTGGGAGGCGGCACAGCCCGATCCGACGAGGCCGTTTCGGGAACAGCTGCCACGCCCGGTGATGGGGTGGAGGTCGTCCCTACGGCGGTGGCAGTGGTTGCGGCACCAGCCGTTCCAGATGCGGTTACAGCCCCATCCGGCGCCGCCAGCTGTGGTGTGCTCGTAGACTGGCCGGGTGCCGGAGATGCGGGCTTCTCCACGCTAGCCACCGCCGACTCGGGCTGAGGTGCAGCCGCGGGCGCCCGTTTCGGCGCCGATTTTCGCTGCTTCTTCAGATAGCTCGCATAAGTGGGGCCTTTGCCCTTGATAGTCACGGGCGTACCGACACTCACATAACGGTAGAGGATGGGTGCGAACTTCTTCGGCATGCGTATGCACCCGTGGGATGCCCGCCTGCCGGGGTGGGGTATGGGCCCTGCGTGCATGCCGATGCCGTCATTGGTCAGGCGCAGGAAAAAAGGCATGGACGCGCCAACGAAGCGCCCGCCCGCGGGGACGGAATCCACGCCCAGATCGGCGTTTCTCTTGACCAGCTTCCCGTTCTTGTTGTAGATCCTTCCGTAGAGATTTGACCTCTTGTTCTGGACCTTTTCCAGAACGGCGAAGCTACCGACCGGCGTCGGCCTCTTGTAGAGACCGGATGCCACCGTAGTCCAGCCGACCTCTTTGTCGCCGTTGTAGAAGCGCGCCTTCTGCTCGTTGATGCTGATCTCTATGCGCGATACGTAATCATCGCTCCCCTTCCACTGGTAGAGTCGAGACGGGGGCGGTGGCTTGATAGGCTTTGGCGGCGGCTTCTTCTCCACCACCGCCGGCTCCGGGGCAGGCTCCGGGCTCGGTTTTAACGGATAAAGCGCGGCGCAGGACGCGAGCAGTGAAGACAATGCGATTGCGACCCCGCCGGTAAGCAGTGGCTTCCAGGTAGCGGGTAGAACAGGCAGGATGCTTCTTGTCGTCATCGGTAATCACTGTGCCAAAAAGGGTCAAGCATGGGAAACCGCTTCAGCGACGCGCCCGACTCAAACCGTGCGCACGAAGTAGGCACGTCTGGTGCTTCTGAGCATTTCTTCGAACTCGCGGATATCGGACTCTACGAGGGCCACGACAGCCTTCTCTCCTTCCCGATCCTCCATGAGCCCCCGCCTCTCATGCTCCAGAGTCGTGATCAGGCGCTTGTCGCGCACCTCTTGCAGATCGATCACATTCGATCCTGCAGACGCGGCCGTTGCCCGTCGATGGTGCCGTAGTCCCCTTGTCAGATCCAGGATTCGCCGGTCGAGATCTTCGATCCTGGTAGTCCGGGCTGCGATTCTCTCATAGAGATCTCGGCGAATGGAAAAAAGATTGTCCACGCCCGCCTCGGCCCATTCCCGGATCTCGACGAAGAGCGCACGGTTCAGGAGCTGTTTGGCCGCGACCGCATCCGGAATCGCGAGGATGTGCCGGTAGACCAGCTTCCAGCTGTCTTCCCGGTTTCTGAACAGACGGCTCATGTAGCAAAAGAGCTGGCCCACGGCCTCTCGGTAGTCCTGGTCCGGACAGGCATTACTGATGGTCTCGATGACCTGGCCATAGGCAGCGGCCGTGGCGACGAGCGGCTCTTGAACGCGCCGGCCGAACCCCTGTCCGTAGACACCGGTGAGGCGATCTAGAAGCCAGCGATAATCACTGTTCCGGAAAATGGAAGTCCGGGAAACGATGTCCGCGGACAGGTCCATCAGGGTCTCCCGGGCCGAGGTCGTGTCGACCGCTGCTTCGGGCCGGTCGAGCTGGATCAGGAGACGATCCAGATGCCCCGCGAGGATCTCGCGCGATTGTACGCCAGAGAGTCGCTTCTCTCTCTCCGAGACACCAGCACCCACAGAAGGGGTGTGAGGAGACTCATCGCCGATTCGAGTGTCCGTGTATGCCATTGATGCATGCCCATCAGAGTCCGGAGTGGTAGGTGGCGACAGTGGAGCGAATTTTCATCCACTCCGAATGGTTGCGAGTCACCCGCCGAAATCCGGGAATTCGAAATATCCGCCTCCTCAGTGAGGCTGCGTTGCCGATAACGCAGTTACTATATTAGAACGTTCTGGTTTTCTAAAAAACCTTGGTTGCAGTCGTGCTTCTTCGTCATCTGCAAAACAGGGCTTGCCCGCGCAATTGTGAAGAGGGAAAATTTAATGTTTTCCGTTGCCTTCCTGGAGAAAGCGCAATGTCCGACAGGGCCCCCTGGATCACCTACCGCCCCGAGCTCAAGGTTCTAGACTGCACGATCCGCGATGGCGGCCTCGTGAACGCCCACCGCTTCAGTGACGAGCAGGTACGCGCCGTTTACCAGGCATGCGTTGATGCCGGCATCGACTACATGGAGATCGGCTACAAGAATTCGAAGCGAATTTTTCCGCCCGACAACTTCGGACCCTGGCGGCATTGCGACGATGAGGATCTCCGCCGCGTCGTGGGGAGCCACGACTCGCAAACCACCGGGCTCAAACTGGCAGCCATGGCGGACGCGGGCAAGAGCGACTGGAAGACGGACCTCGTCCCGGCAGCGGAAAGCCCCCTCGACATGATCCGGGTCGCCTTCTATGCGCACCAGGTCTCGGAGGCCGTCGACATGATCGCACACGCCTCCGAGCTGGGGTACGAGACCACCGCCAACCTGATGGCAGTTTCCAACATCTCGGATCGGGAGATCGACACGGTATTGGAGGCGGTCGCAAAGACTCCGGCGCTCGCCATGGTCATCGTCGACAGTTTCGGCCATCTTTATCGGGAGCAGATCGACCTGCTCTACCACAAGTACGCGAGCGCGCTGGAGGGCACAGGAAAGGAAATCGGAATCCATGCCCACAACAACCAGCAGCTCGCCTTCGCCAATACCATCGAGGCGATCATCTGCGGCTGCAACCGAGTGGATTCGACCATCTTCGGATTCGGGCGTGGTGCCGGCAACTGCCACACGGAGCTGCTGCTGGGATTCCTGCGCAACCCCAAATTCAACGTACGGCCCATCATCAAGGTCATCCAGGAGCATATTCTGCCCCTGCGCCGGGAGCTCGAGTGGGGACCACTGCTTCCCTACAACATCACGGGCCAGATGAACCAGCACCCGCGCACCGCCATCGAGTGGCGCGAGGGCGAGACGCCCGACGACTTCCTGGCCTTCTACGACAAGGTAGTGGCGGATATCTGAGATATCTGAGCTGACCCTGGCACTTCCTGGACTCGCGTCGGCCCCAAAGCACGCGACTAGCAGTGGCAGTTGAGAAAGGCAAATTTACCCGTGGAGTATTGACGTTTATCAGTGCCGCCAGACCAGCCGAGCGCTTTAATGGTTACGTCGTTGGAAAGGCGTGAGCAGCAAGCAGTATCGCGTAGCGGATCTTCCCATCGACAAATCACCCACCTATCCTCCTCTGGTGGTGATTTGAAACCCGCTTGTCGGCTTGCCGACAAGCGGGTTTTTTTCTGGCATTCGCAGCCCGGGATGCTTTCCCACCCAGCTCGCGATCCGGCTCCACCACAAAGCGCACTGGACCGTCGCACCCCGGATGCGGTTTACTTCAACCTGAAGCACCGTTCAATTTTCGGGGTCCGTTTCTCTGATGTGTTCTCTGATCTGCGACTCCGAGCACGATCCAGACATGAAAGGTCAATGAGCGCACAGATCCTCGACGGCAAAACCATCTCCGCGGAGATACGCGCCGCGATCAAGACCAAAGTCGATACCCTGATGGCGAGCGGCGGGCGCCGGCCCGGTTTGGCGGTGGTGCTGCTGGGCAACAATCCGGCATCCGGCATCTACGTGCGAAGCAAGCGCAACGCCTGCGCGGAAGTGGGCTTTCACTCCGAGCTGCACGAGTTGTCCGACGACACCTCGCAGGAGCGCTTGCTGGAGCTGATCGATTCCCTCAATGCCGACGAGCGGATCGACGGCATCCTGGTCCAGCTCCCGCTGCCGGACCACATCGACGAGGAGGCGGTCATCGAGCGCATCCTGCCCACCAAGGACGTGGACGGCTTCCATCCCTACAACGTCGGCAGACTGGTGCTGCGTATGCCGGTGCTGCGCTCCTGCACGCCCAAGGGCATTATGACCATGCTGGAGCGTACCGGACGCAAGCTGGAAGGACTGGACGCAGTGATCATCGGCCAGTCCAACATCGTGGGCCGCCCGATGGCCCTGGAGCTGCTGGCGGCCCGCTGCACCATCACGGTCTGTCACAGCCGCACCAAGGACTTGGCTGAGAAGGCCCGCCGTGCCGACGTACTGGTCGTTGCGGTAGGACGGCAAGAGCTCGTCCGCGGGGATTGGATCAAGGAAGGCGCCCTGGTCATCGATGTGGGCATGAACCGTACTTCGGAGGGCAAGCTGGTGGGAGACGTGGACTTCGAGAGCGCGAAGGAGCGTGCCGGCTGGATCACTCCCATCCCGGGTGGGGTCGGCCCCATGACCATCGCCAGCCTGCTCGAGAACACCATCCAGGCGGCGGAGCTGCACGCCGCTGCGCTCGGCTCCTCCTCCTGAAGCGTCCACGATCAGCCCGCTCCGGTCTGGTCCGAGTCGAACTGCTCGGCCTCCGGCAACCAGAGGTTTGCAAGCTCCAGATTCACCGCCTCGAAGGGGGCGATGGACACCAGCTCATCGTCCTTGAACTGTCCCGTGACGACCCATCGCCCTGCCTCCAAGGCGAAGGTCTCCAGGGTGCGGGCGATCGGGTCCAGAAGCCAGAGATGGGTGACGCCGAAACGCGCATAGACAGGCATCTTGATGACCCGGTCCTTGCGCGCCGTGGAAGGTGACAGCACCTCGCAGACCCAGTCCGGTACCACCTCGAAGCGATGATCCCCCGGCATTCGCGGCATGCGCTCCCGCTGCCAACCGGCAATATCGGGGACCAGAACCTGGGTGTCTCGAACGAAGTGTAGCTCGGGCTCGATGATGATCCACCAGCCGCCCGGCCCGCCCCGTCCCCGTTGGAAGGCACCAAGAAGATCGGCGCCGAGACCGGACATAGCCACCGCATGGGGGGCGGCTGGGCGTGGCTGGGTATGCAGTTCGCCGTCGATAATCTCCCCCACCAAATTCTCCGGCAAGGCTTCGAGCTCGGCATAGAGATCCGGAAACCCGGAAACCGCGAGCGGCATTTGTCGACTCCCTATCGGTTCATCGATGCAATCGGCATGACCTCAGCGGTCCGCAGCGAAAGCTTCCGGTTTCAGCCCCGCCGCCAAGTGGTTCCCTGGGGACCATCCTCCAAGACGATATTTACGCTCTGCAGCTCGTCCCGTATCTGGTCAGCTTCCGCCCAGTTCTTGGATTTTCGGGCTTCAGATCGCTGCTTGATCAGGTCTTCCACTTGCTCCTCAGTATATTTCCCGCCGTATATGACATCGGCGGTAACACGATCAGTGATCCTTGCGCGATCAGTGACAGTTACTGAGTCGGTGCGCGCAGAGTGCTTACGAAATGATTCCGGGTTGCCCTGTAGGATTCCCAGAATCCCCCCCAATTCACGCAGCCGTGCGCCCAAGCCCGCCGCTTTCCCGATATCCTTTTCCCGCATCCGGTTGATCTCGTTCACCAGATCGAACAGGACGACCAATGCCTCTGGGGTGTTGAAATCATCGTCCATGGCCTCGTGAAACCGCTCCGCGAAAACCTCTCCACCGGCCGTTCGTGTATCTCTCGGCAGACCATCCAGGGCTGTATAGAAACGTCTCAGACCGGCCCGGGCGTTGTCCAAATGCTCGTCGTCGTAGTTGAGCGGACTGCGATAGTGGCTGGTGAGGATGAAGTAACGGACGATCTCCGCACCACACCAACGACGGGCGTATTGGTCCAAGATGTCACGCACCGTAAAGAAGTTGCCCAGGGACTTGGACATCTTCTCCTCGTTGACCCGCACGAAGCCATTGTGCATCCAGAGGTTGACGAAGGGCTCGCCGGTGGCCCCCTCGGACTGGGCGATCTCGTTCTCGTGGTGGGGGAACTGCAGGTCCGCGCCGCCGCCGTGGATGTCGAAGTGGCTGCCCAGGCAGGAGGTGGACATGGCTGAGCACTCGATGTGCCACCCCGGACGGCCCGGCCCCCAGGGGGAATCCCAGACCGGCTCCCCAGGCTTGGACGCCTTCCAGAGGGCAAAGTCCAGGGGATCGCGCTTCGCCTCCCCGACCTCGACCCGGGCACCTGACTCCAGGTCGTCGATGGACTTGCCCGAAAGCCTGCCGTAGGCGGGGAAGCTGCGCACGTCATAGTAAACATCGCCGTTGTCGGCCAGATAGGCATGGCCCTTCTCGACCAGCACCTGGATCATGCCCAGGATCTCGGACATGTGGGCAGTGGCCCTGGGCTCCTGCGTCGGCGGCAGAATACCCAAGGCATAGGAATCCTCGTGCATGGCTGCAATATAGCGCTCCGTGAGATCGCCGAAGGGCTCGCCGCGCTCGTTGGCACGATTGATGATCTTGTCATCGATGTCCGTAATGTTGCGGATGTAATCGACCCGGTAGCCACGCTCGCGCAGGTATCGGTAGACGACGTCGAAAACCACCATGACCCGGGCGTGCCCCAGGTGGCACAGGTCGTACACGGTCATACCGCAGACGTACATGCGCACCCGGCCGGGCTCGATGGGCACGAATTCTTCTTTCTTTCTGGTCAGGCTGTTGTAGATCTGGAGCATCTGGGGGACAGGAGAGGGTCCGTTAAACCGTCGGATGGTAGCAAAGCCCTCGCGTGCCGCAAATGCCCGAGACTTTCGCGACCGCATCAAAGTCCGTAACATGCGCCCCCACGACATATCCGTCGAGAGGACACCTACTATGCGACGACTGCTCGCAACCGCCGCCACCCTGCTGATCCTTCTGGGGTCCGCGCCCTCAGCCTTCGCGGACAACCCGAAGGTGCTCATC
The DNA here is from genome assembly GCA_964471705.1 of uncultured Chromatiaceae bacterium. Classification (GTDB taxonomy): domain Bacteria; phylum Pseudomonadota; class Gammaproteobacteria; order Chromatiales; family Chromatiaceae; genus Thiosymbion. Next base: position 4,394 of record CAYYHR010000036.1, on the reverse strand, counting down.
CAGACCAACAAGGGGTCCATAACCCTCGAGCTCTACCCGGACAAGGCACCGGTTACCGTCGACAACTTCCTTGGGTATGTAGACCAGGGCTTCTACAAGGGGACCATTTTTCACCGGGTCATCCCGGGCTTCATGATCCAGGGAGGCGGATTCGACCAGGGCATGAGCCAAAAGCCCACCCGCGAGCCGATCAAGAACGAGGCCGACAATGGGCTCCAGAACAAGCGCGGCACCATCGCCATGGCCCGCACCAACAACCCCGACTCTGCAACCGCCCAGTTCTTCATCAACCTGAAGGACAACAGCTTCCTGAACCATAGATCCAAAGACTCTCGTGGCTGGGGCTATACGGTATTCGGTAAGGTGACGGACGGCATGGGGGTCGTTGACGAGATCGCCGCCACCCCGACGGGAGCCGGCGGTCCGTTCTCGCAGGACGTGCCCAAGACCCCGGTCGTCATCGAGCAGATCACCCGAATCGGCGGCTGACCAGGAGTAGACCATGATCAAGCTGAGCACCAACCACGGCGACATCTTCATCGAGCTGGACGCCGAGAAGGCCCCAGAGACCTGCGAGAACTTCGAGCACTATGTGCGCGACGGTCACTTCGACGGCACCCTCTTCCACCGGGTGATCGACGGCTTCATGATCCAGGGCGGCGGGATGTCGACGAATTTCACCGAAAAACCCGCCCGCAAGCCGATCCGCAACGAGGCCAAGAACGGGCTCAAGAACCTCGCGGGAACCATCGCCATGGCCCGCACGATGGAGCCGCATTCGGCCAGCTCCCAATTCTTCATCAATGTGGCCGACAACGGCTTCCTGGACTACCCGGGACAGGACGGCTGGGGCTATTGCGTCTTCGGTCGCGTAGCCGAAGGGATGGACGTGGTGAGCGCCATCAAGGGCGTCAGGACGGGCTCCCGGCGCGGCCACCAGGACGTGCCGGTGGAGGACGTGGTCATCGAGAAGGCGGAGGTAGTCGAATAGGGACTGCCAGCGCCGCGACGCAAGGCAACAAGGCCGGGAATCCTGGGGAGCGGGGGTAACAAGCAACTTGCCTCCGCTACTGACCACGGCGTCCTCTTGCCAGAATTCCTCTTCATCTCCGACCTCCATCTGGCCCCCGAGCGGCCCGCGAGGGTGGGGCTCTTCCTCGATTTCCTGCGCGGGCGCGCGCGAAAAGCGGATGTCCTCTATGTGCTGGGTGATCTGTTCGACGCATGGATCGGCGACGATGACGACCGGCCTCCCTACCCTGAGATCCGTGCGGCCATGCGCGATTTGACGGAGTCCGGCACCGGTTGTCGCCTGATGCACGGCAACCGGGATTTCCTGCTCGGACGTACCTTCGCCCGCGACACCGGATGTACCCTGCTGAATGACCCGAACCGGATCGATCTGGCCGGAGTCCCTACCCTGCTCATGCACGGGGACCTGCTGTGCACCGACGACCTGCCCTACCTGAAATTTCGCCGCCGCGTCCGCAATCCCGTCGTAAGGCGTCTTTTTCTTTGGAAATCGCTTGCCAAACGCCGGGTGGTCGCCGATGACTACCGCCGTAAGAGCGGTGCGGCCATAGCGGAAAAGACACTGGACATCATGGACGTGAGCCAACGAACGGTAGAGGATTACATGCGCCGTTTCGGGGCCGAGCGGCTTATCCACGGACACACCCACCGACCCGCGGACCACGCCCTAGAGATCGACGGCAAGTCTGCAGTCCGCATCGTGCTCGCCGAGTGGTACGAAAAGGCAGCGGAAGTGCTCGTGGTCTCGGAGGAAGGCTGGAGCAGGGAAAGGATCGGGCCGGAGCGATGAGCCCGACACCCCCTCAGAGTCTGAGACCCAACACCAAGTCCATGACGTTGGTACCGGTGGGACCCGTGTGGAGCAGGTCGCTGCTTGCGGCCAGAAAGGAGCCGGCGTCCGCGGCGGCCAGAGCGGAACCGGAGTCGCGCCCTTCCAGCCCCCCTCGCTCGAGGGTACCGCCGTCCACCAGAGCGCCGGCGTCTTCCGTTGGCCCGTCGGTACCGTCCGTTCCGGCACTGAGCAAGAAACAGTCGTCCCTTCCGGCAAGCTCCACCGCCGCCGCCAGGGCCAAGTGCTGATTGCGCCCGCCGCGCCCGGGACTCGCAGGCAGCTGCACCGTCGTCTCTCCACCCCAAATGTGCAGCCCGACTTGTCCTTCGATCAGCCTGTTGGCCAGATCCCTCCCACGCTCGGCGGCATCTCCTTCAAGGAATTCCCGGTGCAGGTGGGCTTCAACTCCTGCCGCCTCCGCCGCGGCGACAGCCCGATCCTTGGCAACATCCAGGGTCGCAACCAGCTCGATCTCGGGGCCCCGCGCCGGTATCCCGGCTCGCTCCATCAGGCCCCGGTCGGTCCAGTCACGCAGCCAGTCCGGCAGATCGAGCGCAGCCAGCCGGGAGGCGAGGTCGTGCTCGGGAACCAGCAGCCCGGAGCCGATGACCCGGAGATCATCGCCGGGGACATCCGAGATGGCCAGGGCCCGCACCCTGCGCCCCCCGAGCGCCGCCAGGAGACCGCCACCCTTGATGAGGGAGACCGACTTGCGAACGAGGTTCATGGCCTCGATGGGCAGCCCGCTGCCCAGGAGCCATTCATTGAGCCGCGCCAAGTCCGAAAGCCCCAGCCCCGAAACGGGAACCTCCACCAGGCTCGAAGCACCACCGGAGATCAGAAACAGCAGAGTTTCCTCACCAGCTTCCTCCAGGACCTCCTGCAGGCGTCGTCCCGCTGAAAGACTGCCTTCCGTGGGCACCGGGTGCCCCCCCTCGATCCCTTCCAAGGAAAATCGTGCAAGCCTCTCGGGGGCCAGATGGCCCGGCTTGGAGATCACCAAGCCACCACGGATCCGCTCGCCCAGGACATCCCAGGCGCCCTCGGTCATGGATTGGGCCGCCTTGCCTACTGCGATCAGGGTTACGGGCATATCGATGCTGCGCGCCTTCAGGGCCCGTCGCACGGACTGGCGCCCACCCACCGCCTCCAGCGCCCGATCGAACAGACCCGCGAGCAACTGCCGGGGGGGCCGGCCCGTCTGTTTTACCGGCCTCCGGGGCCTGGAATCCGGGATCATGGTTTTCTATTGCGCATTTTCATTGGATCTAACACCACACCGGGGTCTAATATAACCGGAGACGTAAAGGTTCTATTATGAAGCTTTGTCCAACATGCAGTAGTACGCCCTGGCCCTTCCTCCTGGTGTTCTTCATCGCGGTGGTAAGCGCCTTTCTCACCTGGCTGACACTCTCCTACTCGGGGGTGGGAAGGGTCGGAGTGATCGCCGGTAGCGGCGGCGTCTTCGTAGCCGTGCTCGCAACCTTGTTGCATTACGTGATCAGCTGCCTGAAGCGCCACTGCCGCCACGGAGGCGAGTCGGGGCGCGGCCACGGGCATCACTCGGGGACAAACGCCTCAGGTCCCAGCGGTCACCCGGTCGCGTAGATACAAGGGCAGGGCCTGCTCCGCCGACACCCAACGCCCCGCCGCGAGCTCCGCGGCGGCGAGAATTGCAATGTCGCGGGACTCGCATACGCGATCCGGCATTACCGACAGCAGCCGCGATCCCAGGCGCTCGCGCAGCACCTCACCATGGGCGGACCAACCACTGCCGACGCCGCTCCAGCTGCCTTCCGGCGGAAGCCGAGCCATGTGCGGAGCGGCGGCCTCCTCCACCCCCGCCGGCTTCATCAACCCCCCGTCGCCCGGCAAATATGGCCCCCAGTACAGTTCTCCCATGCGGGCGTCGAGAGCGACCAGCACGGGCGAAGGGCTACCGAAGCGCAACTGCCCCTGCGCCAGCGCGGCCAATGTGGAAACGGGAACGACGGGCAGATCCGCCCCGAAGGCCGCGCCTTGCACCACAGATGCGGCAATGCGCACACCCGTGAAGGAGCCGGGACCACGTCCGAAGGAAAGACCATCGAGCTGCCCCAGGCCCATGCCCGCTGCGGCGAGGAGCTCATCCATCATTCCCAGCACCAGCTCGCCGTGGCGGCGCGGTGTCCGTTCCAGACGTTGCTCGACCTCCGTGCCGATCAGGAGCGCCGCGGAGCAGGCATCACCCGAGGTATCTACGGCAAGTATCTTCGTAACCAGGAGAATCCCCCCCTCCGGATCAGACTGCGGGGTCAGCCGCGAAAAACCGTTCGACCTCCTGCAGATCCCGGCACCGCGCCATCGGGGGCAGGCTGTCGGTGAAGGCACGACCGTAGGATCGGCTCAGCAAGCGCGGATCGCAAACCACCTGGACACCTCGATCCCGGGCATCGCGGATCAGCCGCCCCGCCCCTTGCTTCAGGGTAATGACGACCTGAGGCAGCTGAAAATCCCGAAAGGGATTGCCGCCCTGGCGCCGCAAGGCCTC
>CAYYHR010000035.1:0-22201 GCA_964471705.1 uncultured Chromatiaceae bacterium | reverse complement strand
CTAAGGCTCACTTATCGTTAGGGGAAGGCTCCTTGTTTCCGGAGTCGAGCGATGCGCGTAAACTGACGGGAACTTTCCCCCATTCAGTCGAACTGCGGTGAACATCGTCATCTTGGGTGCTGGCCAAGTCGGCTCGTCGGTGGCCGAGAGCCTGGTCTCCGAGGACAACGATATAACCATCGTCGACACGGATCACAGGCGCCTGCGCTGGCTGCAGGATCGGCTGGACTTGCGCACCGTGACGGGAAATGCCGCCCTCCCCTCCGTTCTGGGACAGGCGGGGGCGGATGATGCCGAGCTGTTGATCGCCGTCACCCAGAGCGATCAGACCAACCTCTGCGCATGCCGCACCGCAGCGACCCTGTTCGGTGTGCCCAGAAGGATCGCCCGGCTCCGCTCGGAGGACTACGCGCACTATCCACAGCTACTGGAATCGACGAACTTCGCGGTGGATTTCAGTATCTGCCCGGAGCAGATCGTTACGGATTACATCGTCAGGCTCATCGAGCTACCCGAGGCACTGCAGGTCCTGGAGCTCGCCGACGGGCTGGTAAGCCTGGTTTCGGCACACGCCTTTGCCGGCGGCCCCTTGGTCGGTCACCCCGTTGCGGACATCCACCGGCACATCCCGAAGGTGGATGCCCGAATCGCGGCGATCTATCGCGGGGACCAGCCGATCATTCCCGCGGGCGATACCCTCGTCGAGGCCGGAGACGAGGTCTTCTGCCTGGTTGCGACGCCCGACATCCGCGCGGTTACGAGCGAGCTGCGGCGGATGGGCCGCCCGACCCGGCGTATCCTGATCGCTGGGGGGGGCAACATCGGATTCCGCCTGGCCCTGGCAACGGAAGACGATTACGGAGTCAAGCTCATCGAGGCAAGCTCGGAGCGCGCGGAGTTCCTGGGTGCGAGCTTGAGACAAGCACTGGTCCTGGAAGGGGACGCCACGGACGAGGACCTCCTCGCCGCCGAGGGGGTCGATGAAACGGACATGTTTCTCGCCCTCACCAACGACGACGAGAATAACATCATGGCGGCACTGCTCGCCAAGCGCATGGGAGCGCGCCGGGTCGTGGCGCTGATCAACCGGCGCTCCTATGCGGACCTGGTGCAGTCGGACCGTATCGACATCGCCATTTCCCCGGCACAGATCTCCATCGGCTCGCTTCTCGCGCATGTGCGGCGCGGTGACGTGGCCGCGGTCCACAGCCTGCGCCGGGGCGCGGCGGAGGCCCTGGAGCTGGTGGTTCATGGAAACGCCGACGCCTCGCGGGTGATCGGCCGGCGCATCGAGGAGCTGGAGCTTCCCGACGGGGTCATGGTGGGCGCCATGATCCGCGAGGACAGGACCACGGGTACTTCCAGGGTGCTGATCGCCCACCACGATTCCGTCATCGAGCCGGAAGACCACGTGATCCTGTTTCTCGTGAACAAGGCCCTGGTAACGAAAGTCGAGCGATTGTTCCACGTCGGGATCGGGTTTTTCTGACGGGATAGCCAATGGCCCGCATCCTCCCCGTCCTACGGGCCTTCTCTCTGATTCTGGCACTGTTCTCGGTGACCATGCTGGCACCCCTGGCCGTGTCCTGGCTGATCGGCGACAAAGCACACGGAGCTTACGACGACGCCTTCCTGGTGACCGCTGCGACAGCCGGGCTGCTCTGGCTGCTGTCGCACCGCCACACCCGGGAGCTGCAGATCAAGGACGGCTTTCTCCTAGTGGTGCTCACCTGGACCCTTCTGCCCGCCTTCGCCTGCCTGCCCCTGCTCGTCTTCTTCTGGCCGAATCTGTCCGTTACGGATGCCTACTTCGAGGCGGTCTCGGGGGTCACGACGACCGGGGCCACGGTGCTCAGCGGTCTCGACACCCTGCCCTATTCGATCAACCTGTGGCGTGCAGAGCTGGTCTGGCTCGGCGGCATGGGGTTGATCGTGCTGGCGGTCGCCGTCCTGCCGCTGCTCGGCGTGGGAGGCCGGCAGATGTTCAAGGCGGAGACCCCCGGGCCCATGAAGGATTCCAAGCTGACCCCGCGTATCGCCCATACGGCCAAGGGACTCTGGCTCATCTACGGCGGGATCACCCTGGCGTGCCTGATCGCAATGCGCTGGGCCGGGATGAGCTGGGGTGACGCCTTGATCCACACCTTCACTACCATGGGGCTCGGCGGCTTCTCGAATCATGACGCGAGCTTCGCCTATTTCGGGTCGGTTCAGATCGAGCTGGTGACCATCTTCTTCATGACCATGGCGGGGATGAATTTCGCGACCCATTTCCTCGTCTGGCGGGGCCGGAGCCTGAAGCCTTACCGATACGACCCGGAGATCCTCGGCTTCTTGCTCGTGATGTACGGGAGCGTGCTCGTCATCGCCTGGTACCTGTGGCACACCGACACCTACGCGGACTTTCCGACTGCCCTGCGCTACTCCGCCTTCAACGTGGTCTCCATTGCGACCACCACCGGATACGCGAATACGGACTACAACCTCTGGCCGCACTTCGCCCCCCTGTGGATGCTCTTCCTGTGCAGCTTCGTCACCTGCTCCGGCTCCACCGGGGGCGGGATCAAGATGATCCGTGCCGATATCCTGTTCAAGCACGTCTTTCGCGAGATCCTGCGAGCCACCCACCCCAGCGCGGTGCGTCCCATCAAGGTGGGCGGCGCGCCCATGCCCAGCGAAATCATCTTCGCCGTGCTGGCGTACGGATTCATGTACATGGTGATCGTTGCCACCCTCACCCTCACCCTGTCCTTCACGGGGATGCAGAGCGATACCGCCTTCTCGGCCGTCGTGGCCTGCTTCAACAACACCGGACCGGGACTGAACGAGATCGGTCCAACCGCCAACTACGCCTGCTTCAACGATTTTCAGACTTGGGTGTGTACCTTCGCCATGCTGCTCGGACGCCTGGAGATCTTCACCCTCCTGGTGGTGCTCACCCCCGCGTTCTGGCGCAGGTAGCGGCGCGAACGATGCGTCCTGGCGCGACTGATCATCGAGCCACATGGCTCGACGAGGAGGAGATCAGCCGAGAGCGAATCATCTCCGGGAAGTGCCGGACGAGTGCAGCTGAATGCTCCACGCTCGTCCGGATGCAGCTCCCGCGCTTTCCTTGCATGGCGGTGAGCCTTACCATGAGCGCCGCCGAGGTTTCGCCTACGACGATCTGACGTGCCGCTCGCAAGGCCCTGTAGCGCAACGGGGACGACCTGCACCGGGTGCGAGCGCCATACGGAGTTGGTCGTGGTGCGTCACCGGATGATGTCCATCAGCCTCCTCCAGCCTGGAACAGACCCGCCGACCTGCGAATCGACCGACCGGAGTATCGAGCACATGCGCCTTCTTCTCTTCGCCCTCGTGGCCTCTGTCCTGCTGACCGCTTGCGGCAAGGAAGAGCCGGATGCCCAGGCACGTCCCCCGGCGCCGGTGACGGTGCTCCGGATCGAGCCCCGCGACACCCCGGTTACCTTCGAGTACGTGGGACAGACCGAGAGCACGCGTCAGGTCCAGATCCGGGCGCGGGTGGACGGCTTTCTCGACAGCCGCGTCTATCGGGAGGGCAGCCTGGTCAAAGCAGGCGACCTCATGTTCCTGCAGGACCCCAAGCCCTTCCAGGCGGCCCTCGACGCGGCCCAGGGCGCGCTGGCACAGCAGGAGGCGCGCCTCCAGACCGCCCGGGACAACTTGAAGAGGGTCAGGCCATTGACGGCGCAGAAGGCCTTGAGCGAGAAGGACCTGGACGACGCCATCGGCCAGGAACAGGCGGCGGCAGCGGCGGTGGACTCGGCCAAGGCGAACGTGCAACAGGCCGAGCTCAACCTCGGCTACACAAAGATCACGACACCGGTCACAGGGCTCGCGAGCTTCGCCAAGGTCCAGGACGGATCCTACGTCTCCTCCGCCAACAGCCTGCTCACCTACGTCGCCCGGATCGACACCCTGTGGGTCAATTTCAGCGTCTCCGAGAACGATATCCTGGACATGCGCTCGGAGAGTGCCGCAGGGCTTCTGCACCTGCCGCCCCATGAGGACTTCCTGGTCGAAATCGTCCTGTCAAACGGCTCAGTCTTCCCCAATAAGGGCCGCATCACCTTCCGCAATGCGGACTACGATGTCACGACCGGGACCTTTCTCCTGCGCGCGACCTTCGACAACCCGGACGCCGCCCTGCGTCCCGGCCAGTTCGTGCGGGTACGCATCTTCGGAGCGGTACGGCCCAAGGCCATCCTGGTCCCCCAGCAGGCAGTGCTCCAGGGAGCCAACGGACACTTCGTGATGGTGGTTGACAAGGACGATCAGGCACAGGTCCACCCGGTCGAGGTAGGCACCTGGTACGGCAACGACTGGTTCATCACCTCCGGGCTCTCCGCAGGGGACCTGGTGGTAACCGACGGAATGGCACACCTAACCCCAGGGGCCAAGGTGCGGATTACCAAGACCCTGGCAGGGGACCAGGAAGGCTCCAAGTCCGCACCGCCCGACCAGTCCCCCGGGCCAGCGACACCAGAGAACGAAACCGGTGAAGGCACCGGCGGGACCTCCTCTGCCCAGTCGCCATCCGCTGTGAAGAAGTAGCCCCGGAGAGCGCGCCCATGTTCTCCAGCTTCTTCATCGACCGTCCGATCTTCTCGGTCGTCATCAGCCTGGTGATCGCCATCGCCGGGGCCGTGGCCATGCTGGTCCTGCCCATCGCCCAATATCCCCAGATCACCCCCATCCAGATCCAGGTGACCGCCACCTACCCGGGCGCCAATGCCGACCTGGTGGCCCAGAACGTTGCCGCCCCCATCGAGCAGCAGGTGAACGGGGCGAACAACATGATCTACATGTCGTCGACCAACTCGTCCACCGGCAACTACACGCTGACTGTCTATTTCACCATCGACACGGATCCCGAGCTGGCCCAGGTGGACGTGCAGAATCGGGTCAGCCAGGCCATGCCCCAACTGCCGCAGTCGGTCCAGGCGCAAGGGGTTGATGTGGTCCAGAAGACCAATACCTTCCTCATGGTCCTGGCCTTCTTCTCGCCGGAAGGCACCCTGGACTCCGACACCATCTCCAACTACACCAACACCCAGATCCTGAGCACCATCAACCGGATCAACGGGGCGAACCAGGCGGGTATCCTCGGGGTGCCCGAGTATGCCATGCGCATCTGGCTGAACCCGGACCGCATGGCCCAACTGGGAATCACGACCAGCGACATCGCCGACGTGATCAAGAATCAGAACCAGCAGTTCGCCGTGGGTCGCGTCGGAGACGAGCCCACCCCCTACCCGGTGCCCCAGACCTTCCCCATCACCACGGGAACCATCACCGAGCCCCAGCAGTTCGACGACATGATTCTGCGGGCCGAGAACCAGAACGCGGCCCTGGTGCGCGTGAAGGACGTAGCCCGTGCCGAGCTGGGCGCCCAGAGCTATACCCTGCGCACCAAGTACCAGGGCAAGCCCGCCACCCTCATCGCCGTCTACCAGCAGCCGGGGTCCAATGCGATCCAGGTCTCCAAGGATGTGCGCGCGACCCTGGCGGAGCTGAAGAAGAGCTTCCCCCAGGGGCTGGACTACGCGGTGGCCCTGGACACCACCCTGTTCGTCCAGGCGTCCATCCACGAGGTGATCAAGACCTTCTTCGAGGCGGTGGTGCTGGTGGTGCTGGTGGTCTTCGTCTTCCTGCACAGCCTGCGGCTCACCGTTATCCCGACGCTGGCGGTTCCGGTATCCATCCTCGGCGCCCTGATCGGGATGCTGGTCGTCGGCTTTTCCATCAACATGCTGACGCTCTTCGGCATGATCCTAGCCATCGGGCTGGTGGTGGACGACGCCATCGTGGTGGTGGAGAACACCGAGCGGAACATGGTCCAGTACAAACTCTCGCCTACCGACGCCGCCAAGCGGGCCATGCGGGAGGTGAGCGGGCCTGTGATCGCCGTGGTGTTGGTGCTCAATGCGGTCTTCCTCCCGGTCGCCTTCCTGGGGGGCATCACGGGCGCCCTCTACAAGCAGTTCGCGGTCACCATCGCCATCTCGGTGGTCTTCTCCGGGCTCGTGGCGCTCACCCTCTCCCCGGCGCTGGCCGCCATCCTGATCAAGCCCAAGCAGGAAAAGAAAGGGGGATTCTTCAAGCGCTTCGATGACACCTTCGAGCGCCTGACCAATGGTTACGTCTCCGGTGTGAAGCGCATCATGCGGTCCTGGCCCCTCGGGCTCCTGGTGCTCGCCGGCGTGGTCGCCGGTACCGTCTGGCTCTTCCGCGTCCTACCCACCGCCTTCGTCCCTCAGGAGGACCAGGGCTACATCTTCGTCCCCTACTTCCTGCCCGACGCGGCCAGCCTCTCGCGCACCGATGCCGTCGGCGACCAGGCGGCGAAGATCATGCGGGCGAATCCGGCGGTGGCCAATGTCTCCCAGGCAGACGGCTGGAGCCTCATCGACTCCCAGCTCAAGACCAATTTCGGTCTGTTGTTCGTGGCGCTGAAGGACTACGAGCAACGCCAGTCGCCGGCCCTGTCGGCGGACGCGGTGATGGCCGACGGACGCCGCGAGTTCTTTCCCATTCAGGGTGGCCTGGTGGTACCCATCAATCCTCCCGCCATTCCGGGACTCGGCGTCACCGCCGGGTTCCAGATGTGGATCGAGCAGAAGGGCGCTGGGACCTTCGGCCAACTCTACGACGTGGTGCAACAGATCCTGAAGAAGGCCAAGGAGCGGCCCGAGCTGTCCGGGGTGAATTCCACCATCCGCGCCAATGGCCAGCAGATGCTGGCGGTCGTCGACCGCGAGAAGGCAGAGATCCTGGGCGTCCCGATACAGGAGGTCTACAGCACCCTGCAGACCATGTTCGGATCGCTCTACGTGAGCCAGTTCCCCAAGGATTCGCGTCTCTATCAGGTGGTGCTCCAGGCCGAGCCCGAGTACCGGATGAGCCCGGACGACATCGGCAAGTTCTACGTGCGCAACAAGGGCGGCGACATGGTACCGCTCTCGGCCCTGGTCACCACCCGCTACACGGTGGGGTCCGACCTGGTCACCCGTTTCAACAACTATCCCGCCATCGCCATCAACGGAGCACCGGCACCCGGTGTCAGCTCGGGGACCGCGCTGGCCGCCATCCAGGAGGTGGCCGAGCAGGTCCTGCCCCAAGGCTACGGGTTCGATTGGGCGGGCGAAGCCCGGGAGGAGGTCAGCTCGGGCTCCACCTCGGCCATCGCCTTCGTCTTCGGCCTGATCTTCGTCTTCCTGATCCTGGCCGCCCAGTACGAGAGCTGGTCACTGCCCATCGCGGTCATGTTGGCGGTTCCCTTCGCCATCCTCGGCGCACTGGTGGCCATCGCCCTGCGCGGCATCGACAACGACATCTACTTCCAGATCGGGCTCCTCACCCTGATCGGGCTGGCGGCCAAGAACGCCATCCTGATCATCGAGTTTGCCGTGGAGCTCAACCGCAAGGAGGGCATGTCCTTCTTCGATGCGGCGGCGGAGGCGGCCCGGTTGCGCCTGAGACCGATCGTCATGACCTCCTTTGCCTTCGTGCTCGGCACCCTGCCGCTGGCCATCGCCACCGGCGCCTCGGCCAACAGCCGCCACTCCATCGGCACCGGTGTGGTCGGTGGCACGCTCGCGGCCACGGTGATCGCCATCTTCTTCATCCCCATGTTCTACTGGCTACTGGCGAGCCTGAGTGCCCGCCTCTTCGGCACCGCGAAGGGCGCTACCGCGGCGGAACAGGAGGGTCCGGATGCGGAATCCGCCGGCGAAGCTCCGGTTGTGCCTGCGACCGAGCTCCAATCCGATCCGCGGGGGGACGCCTGAGGTGAGCAGATCTTCGTCCCTTTTGCTCCCGGTCGCCTTTCTGACCGCCGTCTCATTCCTCGACGGCTGTACCCTGGGACCAAACTACGTGCGGCCCGAGGTTCCGGTCCCCACCCAATACAGGTTTGCCTCAGGGGAGGCCCGGAGCACCGCGAACAGCGCCTGGTGGCAGCAGTTCGGAGACCCGGTCCTCGTGGACCTGATCGCCCAGGCCCTTGCCAAGAACCCGACCACGCAGGCAGCCGCGGCGAACGTAGAGGCAGCGGCCGCAGTCCTGACCCAGACCCGGGCCCCGCTCTATCCCCAGGTGGGCTACAGCGGCACTGCCGAGCGGGAGCGGGTCACCGAGGAAGGTGCCACCCCCGTGCCGAACGGCGTCAACAATCCCTACAACAGCTTTCAGATCCTCGCCGGGGCCTCCTGGGAGCTGGACCTCTGGGGCCGTATCCGCCGTCTCAGCGAAGCTGCCCGGGCCAATCTGCTGGCGAACGAGGAGGCACGCCGCGGCGTCATCCTCTCCCTCGTCGGCGCGGTCGCAACCGGCTATGTCGATCTGCTGGGTCTCGACGAACAGCTGCGGATCGCCAAGCGGACCCGGAAGACCTACAAGGAGTCGCTGAGGCTCTTCGAGCTGCAGCTCGAGCACGGCCAAGTCTCGGAAATGGCCGTGGCCCAGGCCCAATCCCAGTATTACACCGCCGCCGCTCAGGTCCCGGCGATCGAGCGGCAGATCGCCCAGACGGAGGATGCCCTCTCGGTCCTGCTGGGACGCAACCCCGGCCCCATTCCCCGGGGCAAGACGCTCAGGACCCTGCGCGCCCCCGCGGTTCCTGCCGGGGTGCCCTCCCAGCTCCTGGAGCGCCGACCGGACATCGCCCAGGCGGAGCAGCAGCTCATCGCGGCGAACGCCCAGATCGGTGCCGCCAAGGCCCTGTATTTCCCGACCATCTCCTTGACCGGGGCCTTCGGCTTCGCGAGCTCCGAGCTGTCGAGCCTGTTCGATAGCGGGGCCCATACCTGGAATTATGCGGGCAATTTCATCGGGCCGATCTTCACGGCGGGGTCGGTGAGCGGCCAGGTCGCCCAGACCGAGGCCATCCAGAAGGCGGCACTGGCGAGCTACCGGCAGGCGATCCAGAAGGGCTTCGCCGATGTCTCGGACGCACTCGTCGCGCGCCGCAAGCTCGGCGTCCAGACCCAGACCGAGGTCAAGCTGGTGGCCGCGCTGCAGAATTATGCGCGCCTCGCGCGTCTCCAGTACGACGCCGGCTACGCCCCCTACTCCACGGTGCTGCAGGCCGAGCAGCAGCTCTTTCCCTCCGAGCTGACGCTGGCCTCGACCCGCGCCGCCACCTTCAGCGCGTTGGTGCGAATCTATACCTCGATGGGAGGAGGCTGGATCGACGTCGCCAATAAGCACGCCCCGCAGCCCAAGCGTGGTGGATACCCCTTCGCCCCGGCGCTACCCGAGGCACCGGGTACAACGGCTGCAACGTCCTCGGCAAGCCCGACTCCGCCGGCAGCCAAAGAGACCACCGGCGGTGGATCAGGCCGCTCCTGAAGCGGGATCACTCCTGGGGAGGATTTCTCCCGATCAGCATCCGCGCCTGGGCGGACGCTGATCGAGGCAGGATCAATCGCTATACGCGCCCATGGTCACTTGTTGCCGGCCCTTTTGGATCTCCGACTCCAGCCACTTGCGCACCCTGTTCGAGTCCCCCGTAGGTGTGAGCTTACCGTATGAGTTGAGCAGCACGATATCGAAGGTACGCCCGGCGATCTGCGCCTGCATCACGAGGCAGCGCCCCGCTTCGTTCAGGTAACCGGTCTTGCTGAGCTCGATGTCCCATTCCGGATGGGCGCCGCGGATCAGGGGATTGGTGTTGCGATAGTCAAGAGCAGCGCCGCTGGCGTAGGGGACGACCTGCAGCGCCGCCGTCGTGGTCGCATTGTGAATAAAGGGATAGCGGGCTGCGGCCTGTACCATCTTCACCAAGTCTTCCGCCGTGGACCTGTTGGCGCCATTGAGCCCGGAGGCATCGGCGAAGTGCGAGTGCGTCATGCCGAGCGACTGCGCCTTGCGGTTCATGGCATCGACGAAGGCTGGGGTTCCCCCCGGGAGGCTGGTGCGTCCGAGGGCCGATGCCGCACGGTTCTCCGACGACATGAGCGCAATGGTGAGCATCTCCCTGCGGGTCAGGGTGGCATGCTCCGGCCTCAGGCGTGAGCGGCTATGGCGCAGTCTGTCGCGGTCAGCCTCCAGGATGCTGATCTCTTCATCCATGGGCAGATCCGCATCGAGCACCACCATGGCCGTCATCAGCTTGGTGATGGAGGCGATCGGACGAACATCCCCGCTATGCTTGGCGTACAGGGGCCGACCGCGGGAGTCCGTGACGAGGACGGACGCAGAGCGCAACCGCAAGCCGGCTGGATCGAGCCCGCGCACATTGGAGACCCGCGACAGTGACGGATCGTAACCCTGCTCGCTCGCTTGTGCGCTGTGATCAGAGCAAGTGGCAAAGAGACCCGTCGCGAGCAGACCCGAGAGCAAGAAGCTCGCTGCCCGCCGACGGGGATCGGCGCAAGAGTTGGACTGTTTCAAAGCTGGTCTACCTTTATTCTCTATGGCTTATGTTCTATGGTGTTAGGCTAGACAGCTTCGGCCATTTCTGAAGTGGCGAGAAGCTTAGCGCCGATGTGCCCTCTACTCAACCGGGGAAATCCCTGAGCAATGTCGCTGTCCTTCTTCGCCACCGCTCCCAAGCATCTCGAGTCCCTGCTTGCCGACGAGCTGCGTGCACTGGGTTTGACGAATGTGACCGAGACCCGCGGCGGTGCCCACTTCGGCAGCGCCCTGGAGGACGGCTACCGGGCTTGCCTCTGGTCGCGGACGGCAAACCGTATTTTGCTGCCGATCGCACGCTTCTCCGCTCCGAGCCCGGAGGCCCTCTATGCCGGCGCCACGGATATCCCCTGGGAGGATCACCTGGCGCCGAAGCGGACCTTCGCGGTTCACCTGGTCGCCGTCCAGTCCCAGGTGAGACACACCCGGTTCGGAGCATTGAAGATCAAGGACGCGCTGGTGGATCGGCTGCGCGGGCCAACCGGCAGCCGCCCGAGCGTCAGCACCGAGCGGCCTGACCTGCAGATCCAAGTCTACCTCCACCAGGACGAGGCGACGGTGAGCCTGGACCTGTCCGGCTCCTCTCTGCACCGGCGCGGTTACCGCCTGGAAGGCGGTGGTGCACCGCTCAAGGAGACCCTCGCCGCCGCCATCCTGCTCCGCGCAGGCTGGCCCGGTGTCGCTGCACAAGGTGGCGCCCTGCTCGACCCCATGTGCGGCTCCGGGACCCTCTGCATCGAGGGGGCACTGCTCGCGGCAGACATTGCGCCCGGGCTATTGCGCGATTATTGGGGCTTTGCTGGCTGGTCGGGGCACGAGAGCGGCCTCTGGACAGAATTGCTGGCAGAGGCCGACGAACGCCGAGCTGCGGGGCTCCAGCGGATCGGCTCCATCCGTGGCTATGACGCACAGCCGGCGGCAGTGCGCGCCTCGTTGGCCAACTTGGCGCGGGCGGGGCTCGCCGGGTACGTCCACTTCGAGCGCCGGGAGCTGGGCGACTGCGCCCCTGGCCGCGCCGGCGAAAGCGGCCTGCTGGTGGTCAACCCCCCGTACGGAGAGCGCCTGCAAGAAGGATTGGGCACCGGGTCCGACCTTCCCACCCTCTATGCACGGTTGGGCGAAGTCCTGCGCGAGCGCTTCAACGGCTGGCGGGCCGCGGTCTTTACCGGCAACCCGGATCTGGGGAAGCAGATGGGCCTGCGCGCCAAGCGCTATCACAGCCTCTACAACGGCCCCATCGAATGCCGCCTTCTGCACTTCGAGGTGGAGCCGGAGAGCTTCGTCTCCGACCAGCCCCGACCCCTACCGCCCGAGGAGCGTGGCGCGGGGGCCCTCATGCTCGCCAACCGGTTGAAGAAAAACCTCAAGAATCTGGAGAAATGGCGCCGGCGCGAACAGATCGGCTGCTACCGTCTCTACGATGCCGATCTGCCGGAGTACGCCCTGGCAGTGGATGTCTACGAGAGCGACACGCGTTACCTGAGCGTGCAGGAGTACGAAGCACCCGCCGAGGTCGACCCCAAGCGTGCACGTCATCGTCTGCGCGAGGCCCTGGGAGTGATCGCAGAGGTCCTGGAGCTGCCCTCCGAGCACCTTTTCTTCCGGGTACGTCGCCGGCAAAGAGGAAGCGAGGCGCAGTACGAGCGCATGGGCACCCAGCGCCGTTTCCACCAGATCACCGAGGGCGGTCTCCGTTTCCTGGCCAACTTCGAGGACTACCTGGACACGGGCCTGTTTCTCGATCATCGCACCACCCGCCGCCTGATCCGCGAGGTCGCCGGCGGTCGCCACTACCTGGGCCTATTCGGCTACACGGGCACTGCCAGCGTCTACGCAGCCCACGGCGGGGCGCTCTCGACCACGACGGTCGACATGTCCAATACCTACCTGGAGTGGGCGGGACGCAACCTCGCCCTGAACGGATTCGAGGGACCGGACCACCGCCTCATCCAGGCCGACTGCCTGCAGTGGCTGCGCAAGGCATCGGAAGGTCGGGGCTACGGACTCATCTATCTGGATCCGCCCAGTTTCTCCCGATCCAAGCGCATGCAGGGCACCTTCGATGTCCTGCGCGACCACGTGGGCCTCATCCGCCTGACCATGCGGCTGCTCGCGCCCGGCGGCACCCTGATTTTCTCCAACAACCTGCGCCGCTTCCGCATGGACCGGGAAGCACTGGCCGACCTCGATCTCGAAGACATCAGGGCCATTACCCTGCCCAAGGACTTTGCGCGCAATCCCCGCATTCACCATTGCTGGCGGATAAGTCACCGTCTCGATCCAGAAACCGTAATCCGATCATCGCGGCCAGGTAACGGATCGATGGGATCATAGCGATGTGCTTCGCAACCATCGTCCGACCACATGGCGCCCACCAGCCAGCCCACCCGTACAACACCGGAGCCGCCCCTCTGCCCTGCATTGGGTTGGCCGCGCCTGTACAGCTGGCCCCTGCCTGAGCTATCCAACGTAGCGGACCGGATACTGCTCAGACTCCTCTGTCGAATCGCCTCGAGACAGATTGCACTGATCGACGGTTGGGAGAACCTCCTTTCCCGGCAGGATCCTTTTCTACTCGTCTCTAATCACAGCTCACGCCGCGAGGCGGTCTTTCTGCCCGCGATCCTGATGCTGGCGCGCGGCGGTCGCGCCGTTCGCTTTCTGGCGGACTGGAACTTTCGGCTCATCCCGGGCATTGGATACCTGTACGCCATGAGCGACGCCATTACCCTGACGCGGAAAGACGCCCGACCCCGCATCCTGAATCGGCTGCGGTCCCGGTACGAGCCCAAGGTGCCCCCCCTCGCGGAAGCGAAAAACCACCTGATGCGAGGTGGGTCCGTCGGCATCTTTCCGGAGGGCACAGTGAACGTCAGCGCCGATCGGCTTGCGCGCGTACACCGCGGCGCGGCACGCCTTTCGCTGGAGACCGGAATCCCCGTGCTACCGGTGGGGATCCGCTTCGCGCGCCGCCGCAGGCTGACCGGACGGATCGATCCCACTTCGGCCATGTCGATTCATTTCGGTGCGGCGGTGAGTCCACAGCTCCACGAGCACGGACCAATCCCTCCGCGGGCTGTGACGGCTTGGAATACTTGCCTGATGACCGAGATCGGTCGGCTCTGCGGGAAGGAAGGACATGAAGCTCCGCGCGGCCATCCCCAGTACCTTGTCAGTAACGACCAGCATGAGCGCTCATCACCGCTCGACTAAAGATACCGCTATTAGTGAGACCAACTCGAGGTGGAGACCTGCCATGCGAGGGAAGATCCGAGTAAACCGCGTCGAGGACGCGGCCGACCGTATCGCTGCGTTGAGCGTCCTACGCGCTACCTATCAAACAGAGAAAGGCTGGGTCCGGGACGCCGAATCGCAGATCGCGGATTCGGACGTGGGCAGCACGCAGGTGTCCTGGTTCCTGGCTAGCTACTCGGGCGAGCCCGCGGGTGTTCTCCGGGTCCACTATGCGCCATCCCTGGAGCAATACGGCTCGTACGGTATGCGGACGTTGCGACCCGGGATCGATGTCACCATGTTTCTGCGCACGAGCCGTCCGGCAGAGATCGGTCGCTTCGCGATCGTCCCCGGGCTCCGTCGCAATCTGTCGATCTCCGTAGCGCTCATGAGGGCCGCAACGAGAGAAACGGTGGAGCGTGGATTCACCCATTACATCACCGACGTCTTCGAGAGCGACCCACATAGTCCTTATGGGTTCCATACCCGCGTCATAGGCTTCGATCCCGTCGCCACGCACGACCATGGCGAGCTGCAGTGCACCAGCCGGCGCATCACCATGGTGCTCGACCTGAAGGCCGCTTACCAGCGGCTGCGGTGTCGCCGAGGCTGGATCTTTCGTGCCCTCACCGCCGATTGGGACGCGAGGCTGCACCAACGCCTTGCGGTCTGAGAACTCCCGCATTCCGCCGCAACGAGGCAGGGCGCGCGGACGCCTGCTATTGAATCAGGATGGTCTCTCCCGCGCGGACGCGGTCGCCGGGCCGGACTTGCGCCTGAAGATCCTCACGCCAAGGGACGATGAGGTCCACCTGGGAGCCGATGCGGATCATGCCGAAGGTGGCTCCGCGCTCGACCCGGTCCCCCGCCTCGAAGTAACTGTCGATGCCATGCACATTGCGGGATCCGATCTGGACCACGTACAGGGCCAGGGGTAAGCCGCGGTACTCCCCCTGAAGGCAGGTCACCGTACGCTCGTTCTGGACGATGTGCAGGCTGTTCTCATAGTAGGGCTCGCGCTTCATGAGGATACGCAAGTGCATAGGGCCCATCAGCAGGTTCTTCCCCAGAGCCGGGTGGTGGCGGATGAAGCCGACCTTCCCGGCCAAGGGGGCACGGTTGTAGTGCACATCGAAGGGGCTCATGAAGATGCCGATGACGAGCTTGGTCCGGTCGAGATCCTCGCGCAGGATATCCTCGATCCTGGCGGGCACACCCTGCTTGACGGTAACCACATCCTCACCCTCCGCGACCTTGCGCACATACACCACGGTGCCGTCGGCTGGGCTCAGGATGCCGGCTTCCTCCGGCGGGGTGCGTGGCGGGTCGCGGAAGAACCAGAAATAGCGCCAGAAGGCGTAGACTGCCGCCCCCAGCAACAGGGCCGCGGTCAAACCCCCGAGCATCAGCTCAGGGGCTCCCATGCGCCCTCGCTCAGGACGCGCACCAGGGCGACCCCGGAGGAGAAGGGAAAGTCGATCACCTCGAAGTGCTCCTTTTCCTTCCCGAGCGCCTTGAGCCAGCGCTTGACCCCGGCATGACGTACCAGCTCCCGCACATAGATGTTGGTATCGTGCAGGAGGATATAGCTGTTGCGGTGGGAATGTTCCAGGACCTTCAGGAAATCGTGACGCACATCCCCGTAGGCATGGCTGCCGTCGATGAATGCAAGGTCGATTCGCGGCAGGCCGCGCTCCCCGTAATCGGCGAAGAAGTCCGCACTGGTGTGCTTGAAATGGGTAACCAGATGCTCGACTCCGAAACGGCGAAAGCGCACCATGACGCGCTTGGGCTCGTCCCACTGCCCGGTTCCTCCGACCGTGCGCAGGGGCCCGTCCTTGAGCACGGAGTAGGATGGATCGACGAAGCTCAACCTTCCCAGGCCGTTATCCTTGAGGCCCAAGGCCAGGCAAACCACGCTGAACCCGAAACCGGAGCCGATGACCAGAATATGTTGCGGACGTAGCGACCGGACCAGCCCGTAATAGAGGAAACCGAAGCCGAGATTGAGCCGATCACGCTGCTCGTTGTGACCGAGCGGCTTAGCATGATCGAAAATTGCGCGCAATAGGACGGGATCGAGACTGAATGGATCCGGTTCGATGGACCTGATGGTTTCGAGCTTTCGCACAGTAGCATTCCGCCAATCATGAGGTTATGAATTACATCGCCGTTTAGCTTACAAAGGTTCTGTGACAACCAGATTGCGATCACCGCCGACTTCGATTACCGGCCCAGGATTCCATGGCGCTCCGCGCCGACTCGCTACTAACACACCTTTATAAGCCAGCCGACGAAATCCCATTCGTCACTCGGCGTTCATAATGGCTTCACATTCTCATTACCTCGATCTGGTAAAAAGAGCGATCTGTCCGGAACACACCAACCGCAAAGGACAATCGATGCCGGCAACGACCTCGAAGCGCTGTCGGCTGCCTCGGGACCTTCGGCCCTGTCGCCTCTCCAAGCACAGACCGTGTCGAGAAGCTGTCCTGACCCGAGTGGATCGATGCGCGTTGCCTTCGTCTTTCTCGAAAAGATGAGCCCCGAAGGAGCAACCCGTGGCTAGCAGCCTACTGCTGTACGTATCTGGCGCCGCGGGCGTCGCCGTGTTGGTGCCCAGGGCACTGGCCCGAATACGTCTGTCGCGCGCCAAGAATCCCTCGGTGCAGGGCCATGCCAGGCTCGCAAGGCTGCTCGCCCGAGTCATTCCCTTCTACGAATACAAGGGGGAGGAGCTCTTCCGCTGTGACGGCGCCCCGTCGGAAGTGGCCGAGCGGCGACAAGCCGGATTCCAGCGCCTCGCACGGCTGTTTCGTGAGCGATGCCCGAGGTCCATCGCATTCGGTGACGAGATCGAGGGAGCGCTTTCGGACGTGCAGCTCACGAATCTGTACCGGGTGCCCTTCCAGTTTCGCAACTACGTTCGTGAGAGCTTGAAGATCGGCTCGGTCGTCACGGCCTCTTCGGGCAACCGGATTCGCGATCTCGACGACAACTGGGCCCTCGATCTGTCCGGCTCCTACGGCGTAAATCTTTTCGGTTACGATCTCTACCGCGACTGCATCGACGCGGCGGTGGCGCGCGTGCGGGAGCTAGGCCCGGTCCTGGGTCCCTATCATCCCGTGATCGCCGACAATGTCGGGCGGATCAGCAGGATCTCCGGACTCGACGAAGTCTCCTTCCATATGTCGGGCACCGAAGCGGTCATGCAGGCGGTGCGGCTCGCACGCTACCACACCCGCCGCTCCCAGGTGGTGCTCTTCTGTGGGTCCTATCACGGCTGGTGGGACGGGGTACAGCCCGGGATCGGCAATCGACGTCGCGGCAGGGACATCTATCTGCTCAGGGACATGAGCGAGCGCACCCTGGAGGTTCTTCGTACGCGCAAGGATATCGCCTGCGTTCTCGTCAATCCCCTCCAGGCCCTGCACCCAAATTCCGGGGCACCGAGCGATGCGACCCTGGTCGCCGGCGACCGGACTGCTGGATATGACAGAAATGCCTACACAGCGTGGCTCGGCAGGCTTCGCGACGTCTGCACGGAGCGCTCGATCGTCCTGATCTTCGACGAGGTCTTCGTCGGCTTCCGGCTCGCCCGCGGCGGTGCGCAAGAATACTTCGGTATCGCCGCCGACATGGTGACCTACGGCAAATCCCTAGGCGGTGGCCTACCCGTCGGCGTGCTATGCGGCAAGCGGCATCTGATGAAGCGCTACCGGGAAGACCGTCCGAGCGATCTCTGCTTCGCACGTGGCACCTTCAACTCCCATCCTTATGTGATGGGTGCGATGAACGAGTTTCTGCGACGTCTGGATGATCCGGCGCTCGGCGCCGACTACGAAGGATTGGACAAGCTTTGGGACGTGCGAGCCGCGGAGCTCAACCGCCGGCTCCAGTCCAGGGACCTGCCCGTGCGCGTAGGCAATCTCACCTCGATCTGGACGGTCCTCTACGAGGCACCGTCCCGCTACAACTGGATCTTTCAGTATTACCTCAGGGCCCAGGGTCTCGCGCTGAGCTGGGTCGGCAGCGGCCGGCTGATCTTCAGCCACAGTTATTCCGACGAAGACTTCGAGGCCGTCATGGAGCGCTTCGTTGCCGCCGCAACGGCAATGAAGGAAGACGGATGGTGGTGGCATGATGCCGGAAGCACCAACCGTTCCATCAAGCGGGAACTGCTCCGCGAGGTGTTGAAGAGCTTCGCCCGCCGGATACTAGCCCTTCCATGACTGCTCCAACCCGTCCTCCATGACGTGGGTCATCGGATCCATCAGCTCGCCCTTCAGCAGGTAAATCGGCGCCTTGTAATAGGTCCTGAAGTCGTGGAACGGGTCCGTAAGGATCTTGGTCAGCCATACGAGCCCGGTCTGCACACCAGAGATGAAGAACAGGTGCAGGGTTCGGAACAGGAGCCCACCGATACCCAACAAGAGCCAGAGGATCCCCAGGTTCATGGCGAAATCCGAGAGGGTCCCGTGCTGCTCGAAAGCGCCGAAGAACGTCGGGTTCAGCAACAGTACGAGCGGCGAAGCGGCCCACAGCCCCATCAACACGACCTTCCGGCGCAGATTGTAGCCGACCTTGATCTTCTCCTTGTATTCGTGCGAGGCATGGTTGACCTCGTCATAGCCCTTCGGCTCGAAAAAGAAATGCCCGATCTGTCGCGACCACATGGCCACCACCCAGCCGAAGATCGCCGCCACCTGGGGGCTGGTCATCAGCATCCCATAGGCACCGATGAAGCTGATCGAGCTCAGGAAATGCAGCGACTGGTTGATGCGGCTGTGATGATAATAGCGATGGTCGTCCCACCGCTGCAGTCTCAACTCTTCCCCGAATTTCACCTGAATACGCTCCCCCGTGAAAACCTTCTACGATGGTGCAGTGCCTGCCGAGTGTTTCCGGTGAATCCGGAAAGACGGCGCAACATGCAAGGTTAGTCACGGATTGTTTCGCGCGTATTAAGGCTTAGGTGATTTCTGTCAAAAAAATACCAGCCTGCTTGTCTTTTCGCCCGTCTTCCGCGTTGCGACAACAGTTACATAGCCCTGCTATGCGCCTGTTGTCGCTCCTCGATGACGAATGAAAATCCTGCGCATCCTGGTATTTTTTTTCCGGCAATCGCCTTAGTGAAACGAGATCTGACTTCCGAACGTCCTCCTTGCCACCAGTGCAGATCCACTTGCCGCTCTAATCCAGATACAGGGCCTCGAACCTGTCGTGAAAATCCTCCCACACCCGATTCCGTCGCAGCTTCATGGATGGGGTGATGTGACCGGCATCCACGGAGAAATGCCCCTCGTAGACGTCGAACCTCTTGATGGTCTCGAAGGAGGCGAGACGCTTGTTCACCTCGTCCACGGCCCCTTGCACGATGGCGCGTATCTCCGGGCTCTTCACCATGGTGGGGTAGTCCGGGTATTCGAGGCCCTTTTGCTTGGCCCAGGCATTCAGTACCAGCTCGTTCAGGGTAATCAGGGCGACCAGGTACTTCCGCTCGTTGCCGTAGAGTGCCACCTGCTCGATGAAGGCGTTGCCCGCGAACATGGCCTCGATGCCGCCCGGACCGATGTTCTTGCCGGCAGCCGTCACGATGATCTCCTTCTTTCGCCCCTTGAAACGGATGAAGCCACCTTCGATGCCGTCGATCCACTCACCCAGATCCCCGGTGCGGAACCAGCCCTCGGCGTCGAAGCAGGCCCGGGTCTCCTCCGGCTTCTTGTAATAGCCCAGGAAGACGTTCTCGCCCTTGACGCAGATCTCGCCCTCTGCGTCGATCTTGATCTGGACGTCGGGAACGGGCTTGCCGATGGAGTCGAAGTCATAGTCGTCGAGGCGGTTCATGGTGACGTTCGGAGCGCACTCCGTGAGTCCATAGCCCTCGATCATCTGGATACCTGCCTCCAGGAAGAATTCCTTGATCTCTCGCTTCAATCCCGCACCACCGCTCAAGAGGAAGCTGAGCTTGCCGCCGGTCACCTCGTGCAGCTTCTTGTACTGCTCGCTCTTGTCGGGAGAGGCATTGACGGCCTGGGTGTACATCTTCTCCCAATAGGCTGGGACACAAAGTAGGAAGGTGGGCTTTACCTGGGGGATCAGCTCCAGGAGGTGCCAGGGGTCCGAGAACCAGGACTCGTAATCGAGCATGGTTCCCGTATTCATCACGCCGAGGCCGCCCATGTGCGAGATGGGCAGCCAGATGATGTCGCGGCGCTCATCGAGAGGAGGGAACGCGTGCTCCAGCACCTTGACCCAGCTCCTGGTCGTGCTGAGCAGGTTGCGGTTGGTGAGCATCACCCCCTTGGGCTCCCCCGTGGTACCGGACGTGTAGATGATGTAAGCGAGGTCGTCGAGCTCGCTGGCGTCGATCAATTGCTCCAGGCGGTCCGGCTCGGCCTGGTGGAACCGGGCACCTTCGGCGTATACGTCTGCGAGGGCAACGACCTTGCTCTGCACATCCTCCAGCGCGATCGTGGATTGCCCATCCGCGTTGGCCTGTTTCACCGCAGCTTCGAGCTGGGCTTCGTCCTCCAGATCCCAGAGGATCACCTCGCGCACCTTGGTGTAGTCGGGCCAGCGCGCCAGCACCTTCGGAAAGAGGGCCAGCTCGGTGATGAGGATCTCCGCATCGCCGTGATCGACCACGTAATGGGTCTGATCAGGGGTATTGGAGAAATAGACGGGCACGAACACCCCCCGTACTGCCTCGATGGCCGGTGCCACGAAGGCCCATTCCAGGCGCGTATTGGCGAAGACCGAGACCTTCGTGTCCTTGGCGACGCCGTGTCGATCCAGGTAGAGGGCAATCTCGCAGGCGCGGGCGAGCATCTCCCCCCAGGTTACCTGGTCCCATGTCTTCTCCTTGCCGGGAATATGAAAACGGACCGCTTCGGGTTGCTCGGTCCCTTTCTTCAAGATCTTTCTGATACCCGCCAAAGGCTCCATCTGCCCCTCCTCACTCAATGATCGCTGTTTTGGAAAATCCGATGATTGCATCGATGAGCCAGCCGTGGACCATACGCCGCATGCGGGCAGCCGGGCAAGGCGGCTATGGGGACTCGGGCGCCTGAAGACACGACTCTGTCGTACACAGCCTGAGCTCTCCACCTTGTGGACGCGCTCACGGGTGCTCCCGGGATGGTTACGAGCCCCTGAGCCCCTTGCGGTTATCCGAGCCGACTACGCCGGAGATAGTGAATACGTCAGTCTCAGCCGCGCCCCTCCAAGGCGGCGATGCGCTCCTCCAAGGGAGGATGGCTCATGAACAGGCGCTGGAGTCCGCTTCCGATCCGGCCGCTGATGCCGAAGGCGGCGAGCTCTTCGGTCGGAAGGTCCTGCGGCTCGTGCACCGCCTGCAGCCGTCGCAGGGCATCGGCCATCTTGTGGTTGCTGGTCAGGCGGGCACCGCCGGCGTCGGCCTTGAACTCACGGTAACGGGAGAACCACATTACGATCATGGTCGCTAGGATGGAGAGCAGGATCTGGGCGATGATCGACACGATGTAGTAGGCAGGCCCATGGCCCCGCTCCGTCTTGAAGACCACCCGGTCCACCAGGTTGCCGATGATCGTGGAAAGGAAGATCACGAAGGTGTTCACGACACCCTGAATCAGCGCTAGGGTCACCATGTCGCCATTCGCCACGTGGGTCATCTCATGGCCCACAACCGCCTCCACCTCGTCCTTACTCATGTTCCGCAGCAATCCCGTACTGACGGCCACCAGTGCGTCGTTGCGGTTCCAGCCGGTGGCGAAGGCATTGGGGTCGGGCGAGTCGAAGATACCCACCTCGGGCATCTTTACACCGGAGGACTGCGCTTGCCGTGCCACCGTGTGCATCAGCCATTGCTCGAAGGGGGTGCTTGGCTGCTCGATGACCCGAACCCCCATGGAGCGCTTGGCCATGCCCTTGGACAGGAACAGGGAGATCAAGGAACCGGCAAATCCGAAGATCGCGGCGTAGATCAGCACTGCCTGCAGGTTCAGATCAACGTTGTTCTGCGCCAGCAGACCGTCGATCCCGAACAATTTGAACACCAGGCTGATCACCGTCAGCACGGCAAAGTTCGTCACTAGGAAGAGGAAAATGCGCTTCATTACGAGGCCCCGGATTGACTGGATGCAATGGGCATAAAATGCCTGCTCGAAGGCCCATGCGCAAGCCTGGGATCTGGACGCCCGGGCAAGCAGATGCAACCGGGAACCTTGTGCAAAATGGCCTGGTAGACTGGCCGCGTTGCCGACCGACTCATCTCCCCATTGGCGAAAATGGCTGGACAGCCGTGAAGCGTAAAGCTAGACTTTCCGACTTACCTTGCGGGGCCATAGCTCAGCTGGGAGAGCGCAACACTGGCAGTGTTGAGGTCGGCGGTTCGATCCCGCCTGGCTCCACCAAATGGAGAACCCGGTCCGATTCGACGGCCGGTTTTTTTTTGCGGACGAGAGTCCCCATCGTCTAGAGGCCTAGGACACCGCCCTTTCACGGCGGCAACAGGGGTTCGACTCCCCTTGGGGACGCCAATCGACTG
>CAYYHR010000034.1:11128-22554 GCA_964471705.1 uncultured Chromatiaceae bacterium | reverse complement strand
TTCTGCGGAACCATAGTCGAAGCTAGTGGGAGTGAGCGCGAGGGCGCCCAAGGGCGAGCGACCGATGTGGAAGACGGGCTCGAGGCTGTGGGCGGGCCTCAACGTGCCCGCCTTTTAGGAACGCTGAGCACTTCGACCTCGACCTTTGCCACGCCTCTCTTGATGATACCGAGGTCCCGCGCTGCACGTCGCGACAAGTCGATGACCCGCCCTTTTACGTAGGGACCGCGATCGTTGATCTTTACGATGACGCTCTTGCCGCTGCTGAGCTTGGTGACACGCACCTTGGTGCCCAGAGGCAAGGTCTTGTGGGCAGCGGACAAAACGCCCTTCCGGTAGCGCTCGCCGCTCGCGGTCCGATTGCCCTGAAAACGGTCGTGATAGTAGGAGGCCATGCCTTTCTGGGTTTGTCCCACCTTGACTCTTGCGGAAGCCATGGCAGGCAGGAAAATGAGGGTCGCGACTATTGTCAGGGTCAGGAGCTTGTTCAGCATGATGGCACCTTACTTCTCGGTTTCGAACCGCATCGCTGAGCCATAAGGTATTCAGCGAATAGGGAGGCGCTAATATAACCCTATTTTGATATTAGGGTAAACCCTTACATCTTGATATTTTTAGGTTTTCATGAGGTATTACATTACATACGAATTTCTATCTATTGATATTCATAGCTGAAGATTTTAACAACAGACAATGCTAAACATCCCACGGCCCCGCCGGGCGCCCGACAATAGCATCGGTCGGGGATCCCGCCTGGGCAATCTCGGGCTCGGCGGCCTGGCGGCAATTTGCCTGCGCCCACTGGCGCAGGGCCTCCATCTCCCGCGCGCGGGAGCGCGACAGGGGCACAATTTCCCGGGCCGACTCGAGCAGGTGCTCGGTCCTGAGCTGCTGCTCCGGCGTGGAAAATACCTCGAACAGGGCGTCGATCACCACTTCCTCCAGCTCGGCCCCGCTGAAGCCCTCGGTAGCCTGCACCACGGCGGGAATGTCGTATTCGCTGGGATCGCGCCGGCGCCGCCCCAGGTGGATCATCAGGATCTCGGCGCGATCGTGGGGGCTCGGTAGGTCAAGGAAGAAGATCTCGTCCAGGCGCCCCTTGCGCAGCAGCTCGGGGGGAAGCCGGGAGACCTCGTTGGCCGTGGCCACTACGAAGACCGGCTGGGCCTTCTCCTCCATCCAGGTGAGCAGGGTCGCGAAGACGCGGCTCGCCACCCCGCTGTCGCCGCTCCCGCCGATTCCAGAGACACCCTTCTCCAGCTCGTCGATCCACAGGATGCATGGGGCGACCCCTTCGGCCACCGAGAGGGCCCTGCGCATCCGCCCCTCGGACTCGCCGACCAGTCCGGCGAAGACCCTGCCCAGGTCGAGTCTCAGCAGCGGCTTGCGCCACTCCGCCGCCACCGCCTTCGCCATCAGGCTCTTGCCGCAGCCCGGGACCCCCACCAGCAGCACACCCCGCGGATTGGGCAGGCCGAATTCGCGCGCCTGCTTGGAAAAGCCCTGGCTCCTCCGGCGCAGCCAGGCCTTGAGGGTGCCCAGTCCACCGATCTCGGCGAAGTCTTCCGTGGCGTTGGTGTACTCCAGGATGCCGGACTTGCGGACGATCTGCTCCTTCTCCTCCATGATTGCCTTGACATCAGCACCTGTCAGACCCTGCTGACTGACGATGGCCTTAGCCAGCGCGTTCTCCGCCTCCGAGCGGGTGAGGCCCCGGCATACCTCGACGATGGCGTCCTTTTCGTCCTCGTCCAGGCTGAGTGCCACCGTCGGGTTAGCGCTCACCTGTTCCGTCAGCCGATCCAGCAGCTCCCGGTACTCCGACTCCGACGGCAGGGGCAGGTCCACTACCGTCACGTCCTTTCGCAGCTCCTCGGGGAGAACCAGCAGCGGGGAGAGCCACAGCAGCGTGCGCGGCGACCCCTTCAGCTCAGGAACCAGATCACGCAGCAACCGGATCAGCAGGACGGCTTCCGGGGCGCTGTCCCTGAGGTAGGGATGGAAGTCCTTGAAAAGAAAGAGCGCTGCCTCCCGGTATTCGGAGACGAAGGCGAGAGCTTGTGCGGGCCGTCGGGTATCTTCCTTGGTCGCGGGCCGGCCTTCGGCATCCAGAAAGCCCCGAGAGATCGACCAGACGAAGAGCTTGCGCGGACACTTCCGCATCTCCTCTTGCTGTAAGAGCTCCTCCACCAGCTCCAGCGCTCGGTCTTCCTCACCGGCGACGATGCTGAGGATGGGGTAGCCGGCACGGATATAGGTCGCTAGGTCCGTGACGAAAGTGTTGGCCATGGCCCACGTCCTCCAGAGCGCTACAGAGCCGTCCGCTCGTGCTCATGGATCGGGACCTGCTCGGGTTCCTTGTCGTAGTCGGGAGTCAGCTCCCGGTGCTCCACGACGCCGAGGACCCGTTCCATTGCACGGGTAAAGTCCAGGCAGTCAGGCCCCTCCCCTCCTTCCACGCGGATCTGGGCATTGCCGTCGTTGGCGATTCGGATTCTCATCTTCTTCATGGACGTGAGGAATCTCTCCTATTGCGATGGATACGGGTTGCGGTAGCGGCTCACCACAACAATTGATTGGAAGTGTCCCTTCCCCCCTTGTGGGGGAAGGACAGGATGGGGGGGACCGAAGCGGCACATTGACCGCGACATTGGAGGACAACTGCCGAATCCCCCCCACCCCGACCCTCCCCCATGAGGGGGGAGGGAGCTCATGATGGCAAGGGACCGGGAAACCCCTTCACGAGACGAAAACCCAGGTAGCCGCAGCGGACATCCGGGCCGATTCCGTAGCGGGCTGCGCCTCGCAGCCAGATCGGATCGAGGCTCCCCCAGCAGCCGCCGCGGACTGCACGGCAGGGCTCCCGCTCCGGGCCGGGGAGATCGCGGGGCGGCGATCTGGCGTAGAAACCGTGCTCGTACCAGTCCGCACACCACTCCCAGACGTTGCCGCTCTGGTTGTAGGTCCCGTACACCGAGACCCCGAGCGGGTATCCATGGGCCGGGCAGGTCCCCTCCCGCTCCTTCTTCTCCACATTGTTGCGGCACCGGGCCGGGTCCCAACCCTCACCCCAGGGATAGATCAGCCCCTGCGGACCACGCGCCGCCTTCTCCCATTGCGCCTCCGTTGGCAGCCGGCACCCGGCCCAGCTGGCATAGGCCGCTGCGTCATCCCAGTCCACGCACACCACCGGATGATCGGCCTTGTCCTCGGGGAAGCTCCGCCCCTTCCAGATCGCCGGGGCAAAGCTCCAGTAGGACAGGTTCGGCTCCCGATATCCCGTCGCCTCTACGAACCTCAGATACTGCGCATTGGTCACGGCGTAGACCCCGATCCAGAAGGCCGGCAGATGAACCCGGTGCTCGGGACAGTTGCCGTCCTTCCCATCGCCCATCACGAATTCGCCTTCCGGAATATGCACCATCAGGGAACCGTCCCGGACGTTCAAGGCCAGGTGGTGCTCGATGCGGTAGCGTCCCTGGCCCAGGTCGATCAGCATGCCGCCGGCGCGAAAGTCATCAAAACCGCTCGCACACCAGGATCTCGATCTCCCCGTCGTCGAGCACCCGCTCCTCCTCGATGAGGAGCCCCTGCTCCTGGACCTGCCTCTTGACCGCCAGGTAGGCATAGGTGCGGTTCAGCTCCTGAGCAAAGCTCTCCTCCCGTAGCGGCGTGTTGCCCTGCACCCCCCACCAGTCCGCGCAGAGCTGGTAGGTCCCGTCCGGCTGGCGCTGGAAGCCGATGTCGTAGCCGCTGCCGGTGTCGATCACCACCTCTCCGTGCTCGGTGTCGCCCTGAAAACCACGGATGGCAACGCGCTCGCCGACCTGGAAGCTCTGGTGCATCTGACGCAGGGCTTCCTCCAGCAGGACGCGATCGCGGATTCGGGTCTGGACGCGGGTGAAGTGGGACATGGTCTCGGTCTCCTCTCTGGTCGGTCCTCTTAATTTCTCACGACTCGCGACACCATCGCCGGGCTTCGCTTCTCTCTTCCCATCCTGCGGCCCCATCATCGTGGGATCGTCTCACAGATCCAACAAGCGCTCCCCCCGCACCTTCTCCACCTCGACCTCCTCCGCGGCAGCGACCCGGGAGGCATTGCGCGCCTCTCCGTCCAGCACCAGCCGCCGCAGGTGCTCGATGCGCTCCCGGTGAGACCTGGCAAGGGGCACCATGTCCCCGGCGGCGCGCAGCAAGTCGTCCGTCTCGATCTCGCGCCGGCCGTCCATGAAGGGGGCGAACATCCCGTCCTTGACCACCGCCTCCAGCTCGGCCCCGACGAAGCCCTCGGTGGCGCGGGCGACGGCGGGCAGGTCGAAGCGGCTGCGGATCATGCTGAGCCCCTTGCGCCCCAGATGGACCTCCAGGATCTGCTCGCGCTCGGGCTCGGTCGGCAGGTCCAGGAAAAAGAGCTCGTCGAAGCGCCCCTTGCGCAGCAGCTCGGGCGGCAGGCGCTCCACCTCGTTGGCGGTGGCGAAGACGAAGACGGGCGCCTGCTTCTCCTGCATCCAGGTGAGGAAGGTGCCGAGCACGCGACTGGAGGTTCCGCTGTCCCTGTCCGATCCGGCGAAGGCCTTCTCGATCTCATCGACCCAGAGGACGCACGGGGCGATGATCTCGGCGATTTGCATGGCCTCGCGGATGTTCCGCTCCGAGGAGCCGAGCAGGCCGCCGAAGACCGCCCCCATGTCCAGACGCAGCAGGGGCAGCTTCCACATCCCCGCGGCGACCTTGGCGCACAGGCTCTTGCCCGTGCCGGGTATGCCGATCAGGGCCACGCCGCGGGGCGGATCCAGCCCGTAGTCGCGGGCGCCTTCGGAGAAGGCGAGCCTACGCCGCTCCAACCAGTCCTTGAGCGCCTCCAGTCCGCCCACCCGGTCCGGGCGCTCCACGTAGGGATAGAGCTCCAGGGCGCCGCTCCCGCGGATGATTGCGCGCTTTTCCTCGACGATCAGGTCGATGCAGCGCTCGTCGAGCCTGCCGTCGCGGCTCGCGACCACCGCCTTCTGGAAGACCCGGCGGGCCTGGGTGCTGGTGAGCCCGAGGGCGGCCTCCACCAGCTTGGCGCGAAGCCCGGCGCTCGCGGCCTGCAGGGCCCCGGTCGCCCCGACCGAGTGCTCCAGCAGGGCGTCCATCTCCCCGGCGTCCGGCTTGGCCAGCTCCAGGACCGGGACCTCGTGCTGGAGCTCCGCCGGCAGGGAGGGCTCGGGAGTGATGATCAGCACATTCTTGCGCGGACTGCTCTCCGGCAGGCTCGCGGCGAGGTTACGGAGACCCCGGATGACCCCGCGCCTGGCCTCCCACACCTGGTGAAAGTCCTTGAGCACAAAAGTCGCCCCGCCGGCATAGTCGCGGATCATGCGCAGGATGGTATCCGGGGTCGCCTCGCGCTCGTGATCGAAGGGGATCTTCGCGGGTACGAGACAGGTGAACTGGTCGGCGATGTCCCAGGTGTAGAGCCCCTCGCCCGCCGGCCAGCTCGGATTCCGGCACATCGCCCGGACCTCGGCGAGGATGCGGGCCTCCTCGCTGGTAACGATATTGACGACCGGGATGCGGGCGTTGAGGTGCAGCTCGAGGTCTTCTTGAAATGTCATTTCGTCTTGTGATGCTGTAGCATGCTCATCCCTCCATCCTGTCCTTCCCCCACAAGGGGGGAAGGGACGCTTCGATCAAGCTCCATGTCGCTCGATCGACTCCCTGCGTGAGGGAGAGGGAGCTGCACCTGCCAATTGTATGGCATCTAGAATCGACTCCAGCACCCCCTCCGTATTTCCCAGAACCTCGTTATTCCAGAACCGCAAGACCCGAAACCCCTCGACTTCGAGGAAAGCAGTCCGCCGCTGGTCATGGTCCGCCTGCTCCGGCTCGGCATGCTGCCCCCATCGAGCTCGACCACGAGGCGATGGTCGAAGGCAACGAAGTCGACGATGTATGGCCCGATCGGGGCTTGGCGGCGAAAACGACCACCGGTCTGACGACCGCGCAGCTTCTGCCAGAGCTGGCGCTCCGCGTCAGTCATGTCCTTGCGCAACCGGCGCGCCCTTTCGATCTGAAGCTCGCTCACCGGTCCAGGTGCTCGGAAAGGAAAGGGTACCCGGAATGGGCGCCGCGTCCATCGTGATCGTCCCTTCCCCCCTCGTGGGGGAAGGATAGGATGGGGGGGGATTCGTCCCTGATGGGTGGGAAGCCGGTGATGATCGTCTCCCCATCCCCCGCGATGCGGATCTCGGTACGGCGCGGTCCCAGATCCACACCGCGGTAGCGCTCCGTCAGAAAAACCAACTCCTGGTTGGCACTGACTAGCAGCGGGTGCCGGCTGGCTAGCTCCCGGCGGTAGGGACCTGCCACCAACAGGTCGGCAGCCGCAAGCAGGCGGCGGGTGCCGATGTCGGCGCGGGCGTTTAGCGACGCGGCGGTGCAGCCGGTAAAGATCAGCACCCCCTTGCCGGCCGTCCGGACCCGCTCGGCAAGCTCAGAGAGAGGTGCGGCCTGACTGAAAGGCTCGCCGCCGGAAAAGCTGACCCCTTCGGTATCCGGATCCGACAGAATCCGGTCCGCAACCCTGGCCACGGTCTCCACCCACCCCCTGTCGAACGGCAAGAAGTCCGGGTTGAAGCACCCAGGACAGCACAGCGGACAGCCTTGCACCCAGAGCACCGAGCGCAGTCCAGGGCCGTTGGCGCGGGAGTGGGGGAGGAAGGCGGCGATTCGCAGCTCAGCGGCCGTCATGGGTGCCCCCTTGGCGGCCCCCCATCCTGTCCTTCCGCCACAAGGGGGGAAGGCTCGCTCGGCACTAGCGTCGTGCCAGACCCCACCCGCGCGCTACAGCTTGACAAGAGGTACCTCCCGGATCGGAAGCTCCAGGCGCTCGCCACCCGCTAGTTTCACATAAGAGCGGCTGGCCGGCGCCAAGTCCTTCAGCGACAGGGTCAGGCGCTTGTTGGCATCCACGCCGAACCCGGCGACGAAGCGCCGCTCGCCCAGGGAGCAAGGGGGCTCGGCGTGGATGAATTCCCCGTCCCCCGGGTTGAGGTCGCGCAGGGCCAGGTCCTCCCGGTGCTGCACCGCCACAGCCTCGAGGGCCCCGCCCTTCATCTCGTAGAGGGTCTGGGGGCGCAGCATCGCCGAGCGCTCCACCACCACCAGGCCCAGGGTGGCGGCGCCATCGCAGGCGGCCTTGATGTAGAGGGTCTTGACCGGCTTCTCGGTCGGGTAGTGTGTCCCCTTGGGCACCACCGGTACCAGCACATAGTCCTTGCGCTCCGGATCCCAGCTGCGCAGGCAGTAGTCGTGGACCAGGGCCAGGTTGATGTCCTCCCCGGCGTAGCGGCAGGCGCCGCGGGCGATGGCCTCGAAGGGGCTCTCGCAGCACACCGGGCAATCCGGAAAGAGGTTGCGCAGCACTTCGGCGACCCCGGGCAGAAGGCTGGAGCCGCCGGCCATGAGGACGGCGCGCACCTCGGACTTCCGGGTACCGTACTTCTCCCGGGCTGCCTCCAGGGCGCGCTCCACCGTGCGTGCTACCAGGCGATGCAGGCTCGCCCCGCGCAGCTCGGGTCGCTCCGTCTCCAGTGCCCTGCGCAGCCCATCGGCGGTGAATTCATGGCGGATATCGCGGGCGGTCAGCTCGTTACTCAGGACCACCTCCACTCGCTCCTCGCCGCCGGAGAGCCTCACCTTGGCCTCCTCGATGGCCCGGAGCAGAGAGGCACCCATGTCGGTCAGGTCCTGGTCGGTCAGTCCCTGCGCTTCCTGGAGCTCCCGCAACAGCCACTGGTCCACCAGGGAGCCACCGACCTCCTCGCCGGCCCGGGCCAGGACCTCGCAAGGGCGGGTCTCGCCGGAGGCCAGATCCCGGGTCTTGACCAGGGAGATGTCCAGGGTCCCGCCGCCGAAGTCGACGACGACATAGACCTGGTCCTCGCGCACCCGAACGTCGTAGCCCAGGATGCAGGCAGTCGCCTCGTCCAACATGCGCACCGTGCCGCGGAAGGTCTGGAGCACGGCCGCCTGGAGCCAGTCCACGTAGGGGTCGTAGGCCTCCACGGGCAGGGTGACCACTAGATCCTCGTCCCCTGCGCCCGCAGTCATGAGAACCTGTTGGATCAGGTCCTCGGCCGCCTGGCGCGGGGTAATGAGGGCGCCGTTGATGCGCCGCGCCCGGTTGTTGCCGCGCAGGATGTCCAGCTTGGCCCAGCGGAAGGTCCCGCGGTGGCCCGCCAGCTCCGCGCGCTCCACCTGCGCACCGGTGCGCAGGGTATCGCCCTCGCCGTAGTGGACGAGGGAAGGCACCACTGCGGAGGCACGTTCCTCCCCGGCCCCCCCGGGACGATAGCGGTAGACTTTGGTCAGATCCGCGAGGCGCAGGGTCTCGATCCGCCGGGTGGCCGCGTCCCACCGCGCAAGCACCGTGTTGCAGGTGCCGAAGTCCAGGGCCATGGTCATAGCATCACGTCGAAGTGCATCGAGACAGAGTGTGCAGAAGGACCGGCCGCATACGTGGAGTCTTTGAATTTCGGGCGTTCATGCTGAGGTATGTCCCGACTGTCCAAATCTCTAATCGGTACCGCGTTGTTCCTGACCGCGCTCGTCGCGGGCACGAACGCTGCGTATTGGCTGGGCGAGCATCGGGAAGACGACCCGCGGGGTACGGGCAATTGCGCGGTTCTGGTGCTGGGTCATCCGACCCGTGCCGATGGTACACCCGATCCCATACAGGGGTTTCGCGTCGAGGCGGGCGTGGAGGCATTCCGGCGCAACGGCTGCGAGGCGTTGGTGCTCTCCGGCGATGCCGCCCACAACGGATACGTCGAAGCCGAAACGATGGCGGAGCTGGCTCGAAGGTCCGGCGTTCCGAGCACCGCTTTGATCGTCGAGGGTAAGTCGACGACCACGTGGGAAAATATCGGTTGTTCGACGCCGCTCTTGCGAGGCTACGATCGTGTCCTCATCGTTTCAGAATCCCTGCATGCGCTGCGAGCGAAGGGATATGCGTGCCGACAGGACGAAAGTCTGTGCGATCGAGTGCTCGCCGTCGGCCCCATGGGGCCCTGGGATCTCTGGTGGTGGCGTGTGCCCGCCGCACTTTACGAGCTGAGCAGGTACATCAAGGGCAAGCTGATTTACGACTGTCATCCGGAGCGGAATACGCCGATTTGTCCCGTTTGATCCCGGCCGCGGTCTGCCCCGCGAGAATCGCTGAATCGAGCAGCATCTACCTGACAAGAGCACCGGGCCTAGAACTCCAGGTCTCCTGCATCCTCGACCTCGACGGCTCGCCGGTCGACGGCTTCCCCGGTCTCGTCGAGGGTGATGCCGCCGGCCACGAAGACCCCCTGGAAGGCGCAGAGGATGCTCAGCAGTGCCTTGGTGCGGACGGTTGCCTCTCCTTCGGTCTTCTCAAGGGCCGCGTGGTGGCGGCTATAGTCCTCGGGGCTGCCGCCGACGGGGGCATGGAGCAGGGTCGAGTCCCCGCCACAGGTCTTCACCCAGAGCACTTGGTCCTCCCCGGCGGCAGCCG
The DNA here is from genome assembly GCA_964471705.1 of uncultured Chromatiaceae bacterium. Lineage (GTDB taxonomy): Bacteria > Pseudomonadota > Gammaproteobacteria > Chromatiales > Chromatiaceae > Thiosymbion. The sequence goes on along the minus strand of CAYYHR010000034.1, from coordinate 13,031 downwards.
GGGTGCTGACATCCAGGAGCCGTGCAGCCAGGCGCTCCGGCCAGTGCTCGCTCTCGGCGGCCTCCGCCAAGCGCTCATTGCCAACCAGGCCACGCTCGCGGCCCAGGTAGAGACCCCGAGCCTTACGGAAGGGATCACCTGCGTCGAGGTCCGCACGCAGCTCGGAATCGCTCGGTCTCGCGGCGCGCCAGTGCACGAAGGCGTCGACCATCCCCTCGGGCAGCTCGGGACCTGGCTCGACCTGAAATGCGCCGAGGCTCCGGTAGGCATCCACGGCTCGATCCACGGCGGCACGCTGGGCCGGATGGGCGGGACGAGCAGGGGTGGAGGACCAATGCTCGCACAGGTCCAGGGTCTCCCTGAGGGTGAGATAACGGGCCTGCTCGAAGAGGCCGTCCTCGTCCCCCACCAGCGCGAGGCTTTCCAGGCTCCGGGCGCGATCCATGGCGCTGCCGGCGATGGCCCGGCGGTAGGCCGCCTTGATCCCCAAGTCCGGGCTGGCGGCGACACCCTGGGCGAGGCGCACGCGAAGGGGCTCAGGAGCCATGGCGAAGGCCTGGGCCAGGAGTGACCCATCGGCGTCGTCGAGGGCGGCGTAGCCGGCGAGATCTCCCCCCACCAGGACGCACAGTGCCTCGAAGGCGGGGGTGGCGGGCTGACGCGCCTGCTCGGCGATGAGCCGCTCCAGCTCCCGGGACTGGGCGCGCACCCAGGCGGCGTAGATGGCGTCGTTGCCGGCCTCGTCAGCCACCGGCAAAGCGCGCGCGAAGGCGGCCACCGCCTGGAGGACCTGGGGGTCCGCGCCCGCTGTGGCCGCGGCAAGGACTGCGCGGGCCAGCTTGCCGGGGATCGGTTGCTCGGGGGGCCAGCCGAGCCTCGCCAAGAGCTCGGCCAGGGCAGGGATCGGATCCTTCGCAAAGGCGGTCCACAGGGCCTGGACCTTGGCGACATCCGTCGCTGCGGAGAGACGGCCCAGGCCCTGCAGGATCTCGTTCGGGCTCGGGTGGTCTTGCGTCAATGCCTGCGCCAAGACCTCGATCCCCATCGGATCCGCCGCGGCGACGAGCACCTCGACCGCCCTTCTCCGCCGCAGACCGCCAAAAAAAAAAGCCGGTGTCGAACAGGCGGGTACGCGCCTCGGCCGGGGTCATCTGTCCGCCCTCAGCGTCTCCGAGCAAGCCAGCATCGGTTGGAGGACACGGGCTGCGGTGCGCTCGAAGTCGGCCCTGACAGGATCATCGCGAATGGGGTCCCGACCGCGAAAGGCGATGCGGACGGCAACGTCGGCCTGCTCCGGCACCGCGTTATAGCGGCCGGACCAGGCTTGCTCGAAGGCGTTCCCGTAGCCCTGCTCGACCCACGCCAGGGAGCTCTCGGGGAAGAAGGCCAGGGGTCGCCGCAATCCCTGCCAGCGCAGATCGAGCAGGTCCGCCAACAAGGCCGCCGGGTCTTCCACCGGGCGCAGGGTCAGGGTCAGGTCCTTTGCGAGCCAGGTGCTCGCCGGCTCGATCCCTTTGGGTGCAAGGCAATTCAAGACCAGATGCCGGACCCAGGCCCGCAACCGATCCTTTGCCTTGAGGCTCCCGAGACGAGAGTCCAGGAGTCCGGTCGGCTGCAGGCCGTCCAGGCGACCCTGCAGCCGGAAGCCGGCCAGCGGCAGGTCCACCTCGAGGGGCTCAAGGGCCTCGGACAGCCGCCTTTCCAACCGCCGGACGAAGGGCTCCGCCTCGGCGAGCTGCTCGTCGAGAAGCAGCTCGCCGGGCGCGCCCTGGGGTAGTGTCCCTTCCCCCCGCAACCGGGCCAGGATGGAGGCCCGATCCCGTCCGGCGAGCAGCCCCTGAGCCAGCGATTGCCGCAGCTGGTAGCGCTCCAGGTTGTCGCCATCGAAGGGCTCGGTGTCCTC
>CAYYHR010000034.1:8381-11028 GCA_964471705.1 uncultured Chromatiaceae bacterium | reverse complement strand
ATTGCCGCAGCTGGTAGCGCTCCAGGTTGTCGCCATCGAAGGGCTCGGTGTCCTCTGGGATCTCCACCTCCTCCGGCAGCCTCAATCCGAGGCGCCGTGCCAGGAAGTAGTGTGCCGGATTGCGCAGGAAGCGGATCAGGTCCTCGATGTCGAGGATTCGGAGATCCTCCGCGGGCGGTCCCAGCTCGGTATCGAAGAAGGCCGGGATCCGGTCGCCGGCCTCGGCCCGGGCCGCGTCCGACCAAGTGCGAGCATAGCTGAAGAGCCGTCGGTCTCTGCCGTCGAAGTAGGCGCGGCTGAAGGGCTGGAGCGGATGGTGCACGACCAGGTGCTCGGCCAGGTCGGCGCCGCCCGCGAGTCGATAGCCTTGACGCAGAGAATCGAGCAACTCCTCGACCACGACCGAGGGCACCTTGAAGCTGTTGTCGCGCGCGTCCCTGCCCACCCAGCTCAGGTATAGGACGTCGCGAGCCGAGAGCAGGGCCTCCAGGAAGAGGTAGCGGTCGTCGCGGCGGCGGGAGCGGTCGCCGCGGCGCGGGTGCCGCGCCATCAGGTCGAAGGAGAGCGGACGCTGCGAGCGCGGAAAATCGGTCCCGTTCATGCCGATCAGGCAGACGACCCGGAAAGGGATGCTGCGCATCGGAACCATGTTGCAGAAGCTGACCCGGCCGGTCAGGAAGCGCTGGGCACCGCCCGTGTCTTCGAGCAGCCCGTGCAGAAGTGCGCGCACCACGTCCAGGGACACCGGCTGATCGAAGCCCGCGGTCTCCGCCCGGGAGACCAGCTCGTCGAGCCCGTCCCGCACCCGCTGCACCCGGGCCTCCTCCTCGTCGTCCAGGGCGAACAGCTCCCCGAGCAGCCCACCGATCGCCGAGCGCCAGCCGGCCAGATCCCGAGGTGCGGCGAGACGGGTGCGCCAGGCGCCGAGGACCTCGATGAAGGACTGCAGGATGCCGAGATAGGCCACCTCGGCGCCTTCCACATCCACATAGGGTAGCACGCCGGCGTAGGGGTCGGCGTCCGGGTCCGGCGGCAGCGTGTAGCCGAGAAAGAGGCGGTCGAGACCGAAGGCCCAGCTGTTCGCCTCCTCTTCCGGCAGGCCCAGATCGGCGCGCATGCTCCCGTCCAGAGCCCAGCGGACCCCGCTCTCACCCACCCAGGTACGGATGCGCTCCAGCCCCTCTTCGTCGAGGCCGAAGCGCCGGCGCACCGCGGCGATCTCCAGCAGGGACAGGATCTCGCCGGCCTCGAAGCGGCTGCGGGGTAACGCGATCAGGAGCTTCAATGCCTCCAGCACCGGCTGCTCGGCGGCGACCCGCCGGTCGGCGATGGACCAGGGGATGCGCCCGGGTGCGTCCGCCGCGCCGAGAACCGCCTCCACGTAGGGCGCGTAGCGGTCGATGTCCGGGGCCATGACGATGATGTCCCTCGGCTCCAGGTCCTTCAGGTTCTCGAACAGGTCCAGCAGTCGGTCGTGCAGGACCTGGATCTCGCGCAGGGGGCCGTGGGTACTGTGCAGCTGGATCGACGGATCGTCCGGCGCGATGACGCGCGGCTCGTCGGTCGCCCGCGGGTCGACCAGCTCCAGCAGATCCCGCTGCACGTGCTCCAGCAGGTTGTCGCCGGCAGGAGTCACGAAGCGGTCCCGGTCGACGCCGCCCAGCTCCAGCAACTGGTCGAGGAACACCTGCCCCGCGTGGCCCAGGGAGGCCAGCAGGGGATTTCCCAGGTCCAGCAGGCCCGTGGGGTCCGGTAGACCGGCCCGCTGCGCCTTTGCCCGGCGCTGCGCCTGGCCGCGCTCGTCCGCCAGGTCGGCCCAGTACTCCCGGCAGGGATTCAGAAAGAAGACATGCACCGGGACATGGTGCGCCAGCGCCCCGAGGACCCGCATGTAGACGGGCGGCAGGGCGCTCAGGCCGAACAGGCTCACGCGCTCGGGCAGGATGTCGGGCCTGGGCCCGCCCTGCCCCATCGCCTGCTCCAGCTCGACCAGCAGCTGCGCCCGGTGGGCATGGCCGCCGTCGGCGCAGAGGGCGCGCCACAGCATTGCCTGCCAGTGCCCGTCGGCCCCCTCCTCCCAGCCCAGAACCAGGTCGGGGCGGAACACCAGGTACTGGTCGAACAGGTCCGCGATGCGCCCACTGAGCTGAAAGAGCTTCAGCCCCGCGCCGTCGTCCGCGAGATAGCGATTCAGGGGCGCGAAGGCCGGCTCCCCGAGCAGGCCCGGCAGCAGCTTGTGCACGCGCCACAGCAGGGCGCCCTTCTCGAACCGGGTGGCGTCCGGCGCATCCGGCAGCCAGGCATCCAGCACCCGCCACAGGAAGCTCGCCGGCAGGGGAAAGTCCATGCGCGCGCTGATCCCGTTGCGCTGCGCCACCTGCTGGGCGATCCAGCGGGCCATACCCTGGTTCTGGACAACGACCGTCTCCCCCGAGAAGGGATCGGCAAGTGGTGAGGAGATCACCCATCCCAGATCCTCGGCCAGCACCTCCAGCCGGTTGCTGTGGTAGACCCGGAGCATCAGGTTGGCCAGATGCGAGCTGGCCAGGACGGCATCCGCCTCGCTCCCCGACACGGCTCAAACGTAGCCGTTTGGGTTCTGCGACTGCCAGCGCCAGGCGTCGCGCACCATCTCCTCGACCCCGAG
>CAYYHR010000034.1:0-8281 GCA_964471705.1 uncultured Chromatiaceae bacterium | reverse complement strand
TTGGGTTCTGCGACTGCCAGCGCCAGGCGTCGCGCACCATCTCCTCGACCCCGAGCCCTGCGGTCCAGCCGAGCTCCTTGTTCGCCAGCGCCGGGTCCGCATAGCAGCTGGCGATATCCCCCGGGCGGCGCCCGACGATATCGTAGGGGACGGATCGACCGCTCACCCGCTCGAAGGCGCGCACCATCTCCAACACGCTGTAGCCGCGGCCGGTCCCCAGATTGTAGGTGACCAGACCTGGGCTCACGGCCAGCCGCTCCAATGCCTTCAGGTGCCCCTTGGCCAAGTCCGTCACGTGAATGTAGTCGCGCACGCCGGTGCCGTCCGGCGTTTCGTAATCGTCCCCGAATACCCGCAACCGCGGCAGCTTGCCCGACGCTACCTGGGCGACAAAGGGCATCAGGTTGTTCGGGATACCGTTGGGATCCTCTCCGATACGCCCGCTCGGGTGGGCGCCCACGGGATTGAAGTACCGCAACAGGGCGATATTCCAACTCTTGTCCGAGACATACAGGTCATTCAGGATCTCCTCGATGAAAAGCTTGGAGCGACCATATGGATTGGTGGCCGAGGTGGGGAAGTCCTCGCGGATCGGGACCGAGGCCGGATCACCGTAAACGGTCGCCGACGAGCTGAACACGATCTTCTTGACTCCGGCCTCGATCATGGCCCCACAGAGGGTCAGGGTACCGCCGATATTGTTCTCGTAGTACTCGAGGGGGATCTCGGTGGACTCACCGACCGCCTTGAGTCCGGCAAAGTGGATGACGGCGTCGAAGCTCCGGCGCAGGAACAGGGCCCGCAGGACTGCGCGATCTCGCAGATCGGCCCGTACGAAGCCGGGCTCGCGACCTGCGATCTCGGCCACCCGGCGGAGGGACTCCTCCTTGCTGTTGCAGAGGTTGTCGACGACCAGAACGTCGTGGCCTCCGGCCAACAGCTCCACACAGGTGTGGCTTCCGATATATCCCGCCCCTCCGGTCACCAGGATTCGCATGCGTGTCTCCCTCTCGGAAACCCAACGAAAGTCGTTTTGCCGTTCAAATCCCTCATCGACGACAGGGTCGCGATGTGCGACTACCGGATGCTGCACGGGAAACCGGCAGGGGGCGCGATGAAGACCGGCGTACCCCGAGGAGCACACCGGCAATCTGGATGGTGTCAGACCGATATCGTGGTATCGGACGGACCAGGTATCAGACGGGCTGCGTGTACAGAATCAGCTCGGGGTAATAGACCTTGCCCTCGGTATCCTGCGCCTGCAGCTCGGCAGCCTTTTTGGATGCCTCGGCATAGGACATCTCCCCTTCCAGACACCCTTTCTCGAACGCGACTCTGTGTCGCCAGCCGACCCGGTAGCCGGGGTCATCGGGACGACGCCACAGGGGATCACCTTTTTGATAGAGCACACCGGCCATGTTCGCTTCCTCCATTCGGTTCGGTTCAGATCAGGCCTTGCCCGGCTCGCATGCCGGGCGACCACAGCATGGGGTCTCGAAGGCGTAGAATAAAGGGCCACTCACTTGGCCGAGCCCGGAAAGCAGTCTCGGCACCGTCTCTTTCTCAGGCGGCACGGACTCGATTCACCCACTGGATGAGAGTCCGGTGAAGCTCCTTCAACCCGAGCGGCTTGGTCACATAGTCGTCCATCCCCGCCTCCAGACACCGCTCCCGATCGCCCGGCATGGCCAACGCCGTGACGGCGATGATGGGGATGAGCCTCGAGCGCGGCTCGGCGCGCAGGAGCCGTGTTGCCTGCAGGCCATCCATCTCGGGCATCTGCACATCCATGAGGATGACGTCCGGTCGCTGCCCCTTGGCCAGGGCGATCGCCTCGACGCCGTTCTCGGCAGTCCTCACCTCCCAGCCCTTGACCCGCAGATAGCACGAAAGCATCTCCAAATTGCTCCTGTTGTCATCCACCAAGAGGACCGAGGGCCGGAAAGACAGAGGGACCTTCATGCCGGTCTCGTCCGACAAATCGGCTTCGGCGGGGATGTTCTCGGCGCTCTGGGCCTCCGGACTCCAAGGCAGACACACATGAAATCTGCTGCCTTTCCCAAGTGTGCTCTCGACATCGATGGTGCCGCCGTGGAGCTCCGCCATTCCCTTAGCCAATGCCAGTCCGAGCCCGGTGCCGTCGTACCTGCGCGTCAGCCCGCTGTCGAGCTGCACGAAGGGCTTGAACATGCGGTCGCGCTGCTCATGGGGTATGCCCACGCCCGTGTCCCAGACGCTGATTCGGACCAGCCTCCGCTCCCTGTCCCCCACGACATCCAATCCGATGGCTCCGCCCTCCGGGGTGAATTTGACCGCGTTGCCCAGGAGGTTGACCAGCATCTGCTTCAAGCGGCGGCTGTCGCCCCGCAGGAGACGGGCCTCCGGGTCGATACTCGTATGCAGCGCCAGGTTCTTGGCCTTTGCCGCGGGGCGGATCAGCCGCAGGCTTGCCTCCCATAGCTGGTCCAGAGGCACGTAGTCCCATTCCAGCTTGATCCGGCCGGATGCCACCCGCGACATGTCCAGGACCTCGTTGATCAGCTCCAACAGGTGTACGCCGCTTTCGTGAATCGTGTGGGCAGCCTTGATCTGCTGGGGAGTCAAGCCGCCCAGCAGACCGTCCTCCATGGTCTCGGAGAGACCCAGTATGGAGGTGAGCGGAGTACGAAGCTCATGGCTCATGGCCGCGAGAAACTCGTCCTTCGCCTGCGCCGTGCGCGCTAGCTCCTCATTGGCGCGGTCGAGCTCCGCCGTACGCTCGCGCACCCGCTCTGCCAGTCGGGCGCGCTCCTCCGCCAGGGCATCGTTGGCCGCTCGCAGCGCCTCCTCGGCCCCTTTGCGCTCCGAGATGTCGGAAAAATTCACCACGGCGCCCACCAGAGCCCCGTCTCGGTAGATGGGGTTGGCATGGTAGTCCACGGGAAAGCTGCTACCGTCCGCACGCCAGAACACCTCGTCGTCGACACGCACGGACACGCCGTCACGGCAGGGCTGTGAGGCCCGGCATTCCTCGCTCGGGTAGGGCGAGCCGTCCGCACGGGAGTGATGCATGGTCTCGTGCATGCTCTTACCTTCCAGCTCCGCCGGGATCCCGTAGCCGAGCATCCGAGCGGCGGAAGGGTTGCAGAAGACGCACCTTCCATCCGTGGCGACCCCGTAAATCCCCTCGCCGGCAAACTCCAGAAGCAACCGAGTCTGCTCCTCGCTCTGACTCAGACTCACCAGGGACCGTGCCAGACTCTCCTGCATGGACTTCATGGCCCTGAGCATCTGGGAGCTCTCGTCCGTGCCCGCGACATGAATGGGCGTCGAGTAGTCACCGGCACTGACACGCCGGGCAATGGCCGTAGCCGTTGCGATCGGGCGACCAACGGCACGATCCAGCAGCCAGATGAGGAGCAGGACCGCGCCGGTCATGACACCGCCCATCAACAGCAGTATGCGAATCTCGATGTCTCGCGTAGAGGTGTCTATCTTCGCCAGAACCCGATTTTTGTGCGCCTGGGCCGCCGCGACCACCTCGTCGATCAGATCCGTAGGCATGCGGTCGATACCCCGGACCTTCACGTCTACTGCAAGGGAGGGGTTCGTGCTTTCCGGCTCATAGTGCTGCAGGGCAGACCGGTACTGCGGACCCAGCTCGCGGTGGGCGCGAAGAAACTGCTCGGCAGCGGCATGCGCCTCCCGGTTCCCGGACAAGAGAGGAAGCAGCTGACCCACCGCTTCGCGCGTCTTGCTCTCCTCTTCCTGGAACTGGCTGAAGTATTTCTCAAAAAGCTGCGGGTCCTGACCGCGGATCAGGACGTCCTTCCATTCCTGGACCTGCTTCTTGAAATGGACCTGTGCGGAGAGGGCCAAGGTGAGGATCTGTGAGCTGAGCTCTCGGACCTGGGCCTCGCGGAGCGATGCCTGCTGGTATCGGTACAGCCCGTAGAGTCCGGCACCCAGATTGATGACCAAAACGAGGATGAGGCCGGTCGTGAATTTGGCTCGAATGCCCATGGAGCCATAAAGCATAGCATTCCATGGCAGCTCCCTTCCCGGGCTGTTCGTCCGGCCATTCTCGGAAGGGGCGGCGCCCGACGGCGCCCGCCCCTTTGAAGCGCCTACTTCAGGCCCATGCAGTTGGCGTAATAGGTGACGGTCGCCGGCCAGTCCGAGAAGATGCCGAGGATCTTTACCCGCTTAGCCAGCACATCCAGAGCCTTGTACATGTCACTGTCCGTCTTGATCGCCTTGCCGTCCGGATCGAATTGGTAGTACCAGCCGGCCTTGGAGGCACCGTAGCGCAGATCGGAGCGCTCGAAGGTCCAGGTGATGATGTCCAGGCCCGCGTGCTTGATGTCACTGGCGTAGTCCGAAGGCACTACCTCGTCGGCATCGTTCACCGCCAGTAGCGCCCACATGGGTGGCGCGAAGATGCGCACCCCTTGTTTTCGCAGCGCTTTCAGCTCGTCGAAGCTCAGGCGTGCAACGGGTGGCTCCGCGGTCGGGTCGATACTGTCCAGATAGACCGCCTGCTTGCCGAAGGCAGGCTCGTTCAGGATCCAATAGAGAATGTCGTCCAAGTTGAAGGACTGGATCCAGGCGTCTTTGGGCGACACACCGCCCGCTTTGAGCTCGTCAATGAACTTCTGGGCGTATTGTTCCTGGCCTCCGAAGATGCCGTCGACGCGGTCCTGGTGGGTGGCGCTCTTCAGCTCGGGAGTGTGCTTGACGCCGTTGGCCTTGTTGATGGCAATGCTTTCCTTGAAAGTCACCACATGAGAGCGGGGTGTGGTGTACAGGTTGGTGCGCCAGCTCGGCGTACCATTCAGGAAGCCTTCTACTGTGGTGGCGTCGGGGTCGCTGCCATCCATTTTGGCCTGTAGGGTCTTGAACTCCGCCAGGGTCAGATCGCTGGTGCAGCACTGGATATCCGAGCCATTCACAAGGTTCCCCGCATCGTCGAATGCCGGCGGTACGGTACAAGCACCGGCCAGATCGGTGGCGACGATATTGGTGGTGGCCTGCAGGTCGCACTCGCTGTGACGGCACACCAGCTCGCCGTCCTTGGTGAAGGTCACATCGCACTCGACGATGCCGGCACCCATGCGCGCCCCGGCCATGTAGGCAACGTCCGAGTGCTCGGGAAACTGGAGCGCGGCGCCGCGATGGCCGATAGAAAAGTCGGTGCGGGAGAAGGGGCCATCCTGGCACTGCATCAGGCGGTCTTTGAGCTTGCCCTCGTCCATGCCCTGCACCAGGTAGAAGGGTCGTGGGCCGAGCTGCACTTCGCCGACTGTCCGTTTCTGGCCATACTGATCTCCATGGCCGCGATCGAAGTGGTCGTAATCATCGGCTACGGAGACGGTGGCCGCCCCCGCTGTGGTCGCAATGGCTAGGGCCATGGCTAGGTTCACCTCTTTGCGCATTGGTTTGCTCCCATCAAGCGTGGTTGGTCATGAATCCCCGGTGCGACGTATGCGACATTCGGGTAAGACATTGGAAGCCATCGCCAGGGCCACCCGCCGTGGCTACGGAGACCGGGGGAAAGCTAGATCTGGGAAAGCCGGGCACCTGGGACAAGCCGGGGCCCGGCATAGGGATAGTTAGCTACTTGATCGCCGGCAGGGCGCCGTCCTCGGTCCCTATGTAGCCGATCGCGGCCTTCAGCCTGTTGTTCCACTTGCTATTGAGCAGGGACTCGACCCCGGGGGTTCCATCATCAGGATTGTCCTCCCAGTCAGGATTCCCGTCGCTGAATTCCCCCGGGTGCTGGAAGTTGCCCATGATGTAGGCAAAGCCGTTGTAGTCGTCAACCACCTGCAGGCCGGTGGCCTCGGCACCCGCCGGCACGGAGAGGATGAGGGATAATTTCTCGGTGTCCACGTTGTAGGCCCAGACGTAGTCGTTCTGGCGGTAGCCGGTGTCCTCGCCGATGAAGAGGGTGCGCATGGCCTCGGAATACTTGATGTTGTCGCCGTCGCAGACCTTGTCTTGCGGGCAGAAGTTGCCGTCCACGGCACCCGGGTTGGTCGCAGGGTTGTCGTCATAGCTGCCCAGCAGCTTGGGGATGCTGACCATGTTGACGGCAGCATAGCGGGAAGGGATGAAGTCGCCATCGGAATCCTTCACCCGGCCTTTCAGAGCCAGCTCATACAAGGCGCCGCCCTTGTTCTTCGCCAGTTGGATGTCACCCTCATCATCGCTCATGCCGTTCTCCACGCGGGAGATGACGATGTAGGTCTTCTTGTCCCTGGCATTGTGGGTGACGCCTTCCATCTTGTTGAACTCGGTCGTGGCGCCCAGGTAGGCAGCGTAACGGCGGGTCTCGAGAAAGGCGGCGGCCTTTGCAATATCTTCCTGGCTCATGCCCAACTCGTTGCTGGTTCTGAGCTTCAGCCACTCGATCCCCGTGTAGGTGTGGACCTTGGTGAAGGTCGGATCATCGGGATCCTGGTTTCTGACGTCGAAGATGTCGGTGAACTCGATCCCCTGGAAGTCCACCATATCCTTGATCTCTGCATCGGAGGCATGCCCCAACTTGATCCACTGTATATCGGCGGAGCCGCCGTCGCTGCCCTTCGGGCTGGTCTGTTCCCACTTGCCGGCATAGAGGGTGCCGCGGGACAGGTAGCCACGCCAGTCGGCCACGAACAGGAACAGGCCGGTATATTTGCCGTCGTCGCCCATGTAAACGGTACGAGCGTCGGGTTGGACATCCGCCACCTCGCGGGCGATGCGGCCCAGGGCGTAGTGCTTCTCGACGGAGGTGGTGCCATTACGCCTTACCTTGACCTCGGGTGTCAGGCCGTAGTGGTAGGCGTTCGCAGTCGAGGAATCCTCGACCGTGCCGGTACCGGTGTAGTAGTAGCTGAAGCTGTTGATGTCGGTACCGTCATCCGAGCCCGTTGCCTTCGGCAGGCCTTCGCGGGTCTTGGCGTCCGGCTCGTATTCCTCCGAGCCCAGGTGGGTATTCCAGGGGGAGAGTGAGCCGGCGCAGTGGATCCAGCCGCCGTAGACCTTTGCGAAATCGATGTAGTTGTAATCGGTGACGTCCAGTGCTCCAGAACGCTTGTCCTGGTCAATCAGGGCCAGGCTCATGAGCGCGGGTAGCCTGCTCCAGTAATCCTCACCTCCTTCTAACGGCGGCAGGCCGGTGGTCAGACCGCGGTATTCATAGTGGGTGACCAGGGCGAGGGGACGGTTCTTCCAGGGATTCGCGGCACGCATGCCGGGGATGACCATCAGGGAGTTGCCGTCTGGGGCGTCGGAGGTGACCTGCTGGCCCCCAAGCGCATTAGGCTTTGGCTCACCGCCGATCTCATCGGCAACCTCGTCGGGGTACAGGATCGGGTCGCCATTCACGTCGAACAGGCCACCGACCAGCTTGCCGTTGACCTCTTCCGTGGTGGCCATCAACTGGTTGTACTTGAGGTCGTAGGTCTTCACTTTGCCGTTCCGGTAGGTGACCTTCATCTGGGCCCCGGTGTAGATATCGGTCCTTTCATCGAGGGTGGCGGGCGGTGCCATACCGATGAATTCCACCGACTTGACCGCAGGCTCGGCTTGGGCACGCTGGATGAGGGAAAGGCCGGAGAGAACACCGGCAACACTCGCAGCAAGGACTTTTCGCTTCACGATCGGACTCCTGTACGGGTTATGAGGAGCCGTATCTTCGCAACAGGAAATGACCACAGCGTGATCGTTAGAAGTCCATTACTCGTCCAAGGGATGACAGTTTTGCGAGGTCTAGAGCCCCCTGAGCAGAGCCCTTTTCCACCTGATCCGCTACCAACGCAGCCACGGATACAGGCTCTTGTCAGCGCTTCTGGAGCAACGCCGCACGTTCCTCGCGTCTCTGCACACCGCTTCGCGTCTGCGAGTGAAGTCCAGGGCCCTGTCGATGCGGCACAAGCTCGCCTCCTTTGCCACCTGCCGCAGGGTCGCGTCGATACCCGGTGACGCGGCGCAAACGACGACCGCCTCGTTCAGTGACTGAGCCACCTTTTGCATTTTGCCGGGATTGTCCCACCGTACGCCCCTAAGCGGGCTCAGCGATTCGCGGCAGCGGGATTCGTTGCGGAGGCAGCTCTCGCATCGTTCGCTTGTCACAGGAGGCAACAGAAAAAAACCGACCTCTTTCGCTCAAATAGCCGTCACATGGCCCAGGCATACTCAGACACCAGAATGTAGGTAACACCCATTTGGCGATCGGTCTCCGCGAATGGAGCTGCGGGGCTGGCCAACGGGTGATATTCCTCGACCGCGAAGATCGCGGTGTCCACCGCCCACAGGT
>CAYYHR010000033.1:0-23222 GCA_964471705.1 uncultured Chromatiaceae bacterium | reverse complement strand
CGTTACAGCGACCGCTGATACGCCCATTGCCGCCATTCCAGCTTTCTGCCCCACTGGCTGGAATGGGTCGACAACGGACCTCGGACCATGAGTGGCACCCACCAGAGCCTAGATTTCGGCTATCGGCGAGTAAGAAACATTACTCAGATCCCCCTGTCGACAGAAGAAAGGACCTCGCTCATCCTGATGAAGCGGTCTGAGAGCATGTTCTGAGAAGTGGTCAACTGAAGTGGCCAACGGGCGTCGGCGCGGCTGTCACTTGTTGCCTGCAGGGCTTTTCTCTGCATCTTCCCCCTTCTCTTTTTTGACCGGGTCTTCGCGGTGACCGGTTTACGGGCATCTGCTCAAAGCGCCGAGCCGACGAAATATGCAGCAACGACCACCAGACCGATCACCAGGGTGAAGACAGCGCCTGGCCCCCGGCCTGACTCGAGCTCGGGCCGCACCAGCACGAGCACGGCTGGGACCACGAACAGGAAGAGCGCACCCAACGGGGCCACCACATCACCGAGGATGGCCATCACCGGGATGTCGGCGATCGCCAGTGGCCAGAGGATGGCAAGGGTCGCAAGGTGCAGCAGGGTCTCCTGCTTCCGCATGGGTGTGCTGCGTCGCAGTGCGGAGAATGCCTCTTGGTAACCGATGAAGATGCCAAGGAATGAGGTCGTCAACGCCAGGATGCTGATGGCCTGGCCGAGGTCGCCGAGCCAGCTGCTGCCGTAGAGGTTGCCGAGCATCGCCAGCGCCGAGATGTTCTCCTTCGCCGCTGCCGTGAAGTCCTTGGTTGGGACGGCCAGGATGAACGAAACGATGAAGATCAGCACGAAGCCGATCAGAGTCAGGGTCGCCGACCGGATGATCCGCTTGCGCAGCGCGTCACGACGCTCGGGGGCCTCGATTCGCTCGCACAGCTCGCACGCCAGCCGAGACAGGCTCGGAAAGAACATGAGCGACAGGGTCAGCAGCGGGAACAGGAGCAGGAGTTGGCGCAGCAGTGCGAAGGGCGCCGGCATTTTCAGCGCGGCAGCCACGATGCCCTGGCTTCAATGGGGTATCAGTGCCAACGACACCAGGCACAGCAAGCCGATTAGCACGAGGCTCAAGCTGCCGATGATGCCGATCAGGGCGGTCCTCGCGAAGCGCAGCGTCAGCAGAAGGACGGCGATGATCGTGAAGCTGAGCGCGATGCGGTGCTGGATCCCGGGGGTGAGCAGACCCTTGTCGGCGAGCAGGTCCCCAAGGTCGTTGGTCAGCGAGATGGAGTAGGCGATCAGCAGCACCAACAGCCAGAGCACCAGCAGCAGCCGCATCAGCAGTGAGACCCAGGCCGGCAGCCAGTGAGCAGCTGCAGCCGCAAACTCCTGTGCTTGTGGTGCCCGGCTGGGAATCAGGGCGTAGAAGAGGTGCCCGAGGTAGATCGTTGGGTAGCTCAGCACAGAAACCAGGAGCAGAGGCCAGAGTCCGCCCAAGCCACCCTGAATCGGCAGGAACAGGATGCCGGCACCAACGGCGGTGCCGAACAGGGTGAGCACCCAGGATGCGGTGCCGATCGGCCGGCCTTCCGGGCTTCCCATCGTGATTTGCTGCCTGAGCTTGCTTTCGCGGCTCAGACGATGTCGAGCACCCGGTGCAGGGTCTTATCGAACGCTTCGCCCAGGGGCTTGCGATAGTCGCCGGGATATTTGATGCCGTGGCGCGAGCGGGCGGCCTGCGCCAGCGCGGTCTCGAAGTGCATGTACTCCTCGCTGGGCCCGCCCTGAAAGTAGAGAGTCAGCGGATACAGCGGGCTCGATACGGTGAAAGGCATCACCCGGACGGCAACAGTGTTGACCGCCGCTACCGATAGCTTCGGGAAAATCACTTCGGTGGTTCCGCCCCGCGCAGCGCCGCCAAGCGCTGGGCCGTGAGTGCGGACCACTTGTCGAAGGCGTTTTTCGCATAGGACCACTCCTGGAACGAGTTGAGATAGCCGCTCGCCCAAGTCTGTGCGGCACCGACGGCACCGGCATCGAGATCGGCGGCATATTTGCGCCCGATCTCGGTGTCGCGGCACTCGGCGATTACCTTGCCCGAGCCGCCGTCGCGAAACTGCATCTCCATACCGGTCTCGCCGAGATAGGGTGTGGACCCGGCGGGCCGGCCTGTGGCGACCCCCGAGCCCGCTTCGGCGATGAAGGCGTAGGGCACAACGGATCCCGTCACGCTCCGCGTAACACTGGTCGGCACCAGATTCGTCAGCGCGATCCGCATCACGAGCACGTCGGCACCCGGCTTGTCGACGACTCGCATCTGGGGCTCTAGCGCCTTGACCAGCGATTGGTAGAAGTAGTCGGTCAGCATCTTGAGGTCCGTCGGATCTACGCCCGCCTCATTGCCGGTCTCGAGCTTGACGGTCATGCGCTCGATCAGCACCTTGTCGTACTTCTTCGCATCGAGATTGGGGGCACGCCAGCATTGGATACCCTCGGCCCAAGACACGGACCGCAGTCGCCCGTAATCCGACAGAAAACCGCTCCGGGTGTGACGGCTCGGATCGCTCGCGGTGACGCCGGTACCGCTCCCCATGATGGACGAAACACTGGAATTGGTAGCAGCACAACCCGCTGAAAACACCGCCGCAGCTATGGCCAAACCTCGGAGCCATCGGGTGGTCCTGGTACTGACGTCGATCATGATGTGAGCCTCTTAGTGGAAGGAATGGAGGAAGAGACAAGCTCAGCGTCGCCAAAAGGTCGAGGTGAGGATCACCGCAAGACAGTGTTGGGATTCGTTCCTCATGACAACCTGCCGCGCTCATCCCATGCACGGTTATTCAGGGCAACTGCCGCGATAGGCTTGGCCCAAGTGGGAATATTCTTGTCCAACACCAGGATCTCACCCTTGACGACATGGAGCAGACGCCAAATGTTTGGACGGCCCTGATCATCCAACGGATTGGAGTTGTCGTAAACAGCGAGCTGATTCAGCCCAGGCGCCAAGCGGCAGAGATTGCGGATAGAGGTTTTGTAACGCGATCGAATCAGCTCTTCTGGTATGTCATGCCCGCCACGGGCCACACGGGCAGCCACCCTTTCGATGTGTAGCTCGGCCGAATCCAGACCGCAATACCAGACATTCACCGGGATTCCAGCGGCGATTGCATCGAGCAGTGTATTCACGATGCTATTGCCGCCGAGCGTGGTTTCAAAAGCAAAATTGGTGTTGTCGCGAATAGCTGCCTTCAGTCTGCGCCGACCTTCGTGCCAGACGGTGCTTTTGATTTCCTCGATTGGTTGGTCCGGAAATTGCCCGCGCATCGTGCGGGTAAGTTCATCCGGGTTGTACCAATCCTGCCCTGCCGCCCGGAGCGCAGAGCCGCCGATCGAGCTTTTCCCGGCGCCATTGGCCCCGGCGAGGACGAAAATCAATCGTCCGCCTCGGTTGCGCCCGGCCGGTAAGTCTCATTGAGCGTAGACGGGTCACCAAAAAGGGCAGCGTCCATCGTTTCCATCGCGCCCGGCCGGTTCATCTCCGCCGTCAAAGCATCGAACTGCCGGCTGAGGGTTTGGGTAAAGCCATCCTCGGACCTTACCTCCTCGAGCTGACGGATCAACGCCACCATCTCGTCATATTGATGCCGAGACAGGGTGACCATGGCCCCCTGTCCCTGGATCTTCACGGCCACGGCCTGATCGCTTGTCATGATCTGTCGCAACACCGACGTGCCCGCACGCGCCAGCTTGGACATGGACAGGCTTTCCAACGCATCGAAGGGCTTCAGGTACAACAGATCGTGAGGGATTCTGATTTGCTCGACTGACATGACAACCTCCATCGCATTTGCTTCATGCCCGAGCCTAGCACAGAAATTCACAACATTCACATATCGCGGTTGAGGAAGAGCCCCCGGATGCAGGCCTGCGCGAGATGGGCGCAGCAGAGGACGATCGCCTTACTGGCCAGATTGGGCCCCATCAAGTCGGCAAGCATCCCGTCACGCTTCGCGTAACACTGGTCGGCACCAGATTGGTCAGCGCACTCCGCATCACGAGCACATCGGCTCCCGTGCGGCACGGGAATGGAGTCGCGCATCGCGGCATCGTCATCGACGACAAAGACCCTTTGCTCTTCGAGCAAGCTCATTACCCGGCGGCTCGTAGGGTGAATCGGAAGATTGCGCCCCCGGCGGGGTTCGGCTCGTACCAGAGTCGCCCGCCGTGGGCGTCGATGATGGCCTGCGAAATGGCGAGCCCCATGCCCATGCCGCCGCTGCTACTGGAGTAGAGGGGCTCGAAGATATCCGCGACCCGATCCGGCGGAACCCCGGAGCCCAGGTCCGTCACGCTGACCTGCACTTCCCGATCCTCGATCAAGCAGGCGTCGACGGAAACCCGCTTTTCATATCGATCGCCCGAGCAGACGCTCTTCATTGCGTTCTGCAGGAGATTGACCAACACCAGCTGGACCTGCAAGGAGTCGGCGAGTACCACCGGAAGCTCAGCGACAGGCAGGCACTCGATGCGGCATCCGCGACTCTCGGCCTCCGGCTCCATCATCCGTACGACCGCTTCGAGCTGAGGACAGAGAGACAAGGGTTGCAACTGCGCATCGCTCGTGCCGACCAGCGAGCGAACGCGCCGGGTGATGGTGCCGGCCCGCTCCGCCTGTCCCTCGATCTTCGTGACCAGCTCGATGAGCTTGGGCTTGTCATCGACATCGCCCTGGAGGCGTCGCCTGGCAGCCTGCGCGTAGTTCTGGATCGCGATCAGGGGCTGGTTGATCTCGTGGGAGATGGATGTGGCCATGGTACCCAGGCTGCGCTCCTTGCTGAATCGCGCCAGCCTTCCGCGCAATCGTACCGCCAGCCCTTCCGCCTGCGCACGACGAGCATACTCGTTCGCCAAGGTGATTTGGGCTCGACGCAGCCTGCGACGATGCAGCAGCAGCGCTGCGATCAACAACGTCTGTACCAGAATCACGGCCAACACGGAGAGGATCTGCCAGCGATAGCGATCCCAGACAGTGACATTCTTGAATCGGACCTCGCAGTCCGCGGGCAACAGGCCCTCGTCGATGCCCCAATGGCGCAGCTGCAGCCAGTCGGCAATACAGCTGGACTCTACCGGCGCCTGGACACCGATTGCGGACGGGTCGTCGCCGTTCAGAACGCGGGCGACGAGCTCTCCTGAAGCACTCCCCTGCGCCTCATAGCTCGCGATCGAGCCGGCGGCGATCCCATGGCCGAGATAGGTTTCGAACAGGCCGAAGACCGGGGCGCGGGAGACGGCGGCGATCCGCTCGAGCACGTCGCGCGACACGTGCGGTACGCCGGCACCGTCGCGAAACATCGTCAGATAGAGCACTACCGCATCCTCGGGAAGTGCCCGCACCGCCGCGACCGTCTCGGCGAGTGTCAGGCCGACCAGGTACTGGATGTCGAAACTTTCCGCGTAGTGCTCGAGCGCAGTCCGCACGAGCGCCCGGGATGCACAGCAGGAGTCGCCGGCACCGGCGACAACGGCGATCTTTCGCGTCTTCGGCCGCAGCTTCAATGCAAGGTCGAGGGTTTTCCGGAGCCCGAGCCGCACCGGCAGACCGATCGTGCGCGGCTCCAGTCTGCGTTTTTCCAGTAAGTCGGTCGACACGCTATTGAAGACGATCACCGCGCCGGGCCAGATCTCCGCGCGGTGGCGCTGCGCGAAATCGAGTGCGATCGGCGCGTCCGCGACAACCACATCGACCTCGAGGTCACGATACTTCTTGCGCAGCAACGCAACCACATTCTGATCGAGCAGCGTTCTCGGAAAACGTTGCATATCGAGGGCTTCCGCGTAGAGCTCGACGGGAGCTCTGCTCCCCGCACGGATGGCCTCACGCTGGGCGCTGTCCAAGGCTAGGAACGCCGGCAGATAGGGGTCGGTCGAGTTCAGGATAACGACGCGGCGCGCCTTGACCTGGGTGGCATCGCCCCCCCCGAGCGCAAGTACGGGCACAACCGATAGCGCGACCATCATGACGAGCGCTGCCAGGGGCACTCGCCCGTTTCCGGCAAGGGCCCGCCGCCTCGCAGAGCACACCCGATGTCGCTGAAATGGAGGAAAAGACAAGCTCAGCGGCGCCAGAAGGTAGAGGTGGGGCTCACCACAAGACAGAGCCAGCCTTTTTGTCTATGGATTCGACTGAGGCCGCATCAGGTCGAGAACCTCCTCGACCTCACGGAGCGACACTCGGATGCCGTGCTCGCGCAGCAGGCGATCCGCCACCTCCTCCGCATTTGCGGGGGGATCCCGCATATCCGCGATCATGGCGCTCAGGTCCTCGACGACTGCCCAGGGATAGACGATCCAGCGCCATTCGGCGACCTCCCGGGCGAAGTAGTCCGGCACATAGGGTGAGACCCTCTTGTGATGCAGCACCAGGCTGCGCAGCTCCGTAGGCTCCCCACAGTTACGGGTATGCTCCAAGGCAACGGCAAAGCTGTCGCCCGTGTCCGTGACGTCGTCCACGACCAACACGCGCTGCCCAGTCAGGTCTGCGCGGAGGGGATAGCGTATCCGCGCGACCGCCTGCTTTTCCGTCCCCCGGTAGTGTTCCACCTTGACATCGGTGAGGTTCGCAACGCCCAGATAGTCGGACAGCAGCCGGCCCGGGATCCAGCCACCGCGACCGATGGCGACGATGATGTCGGGGATGAAGCCCTCGACACGCAAACGCTGCGCCAGCGCAAGGGTCATGCGCCGCACCTCATCCCAGCTCACCAGCTCACAGCGAATATCCCGCTCCATTTCCCCTCTCGTCTGTCGAACAGGTCTCCCGCTTCAGGCAACGCCGGCAGGAAGCGAGCCCAGATGCCGGGACAGGCCGTCTCGGCTGGGTTGCGACTCCGTTTTCGGCTAGCAAGAGACACGGGTTGCACCACTGTCGTGAGAAGGTGCGGTATGACGTTTCAGCCGCAACGAATAACCGTGGGACATTCGCGGGGAAAAACCCCACAACCGCCGGCTCCTCAGGAGCGCATGATCAAGGCTGCGAGACAGGCGGCCCCGTACCCGTTGTCGATATTGACCACGCCCACGCCCCCCGCACAGCTGTTGAGCATCCCGAGCAGGGCCGCGAGCCCCCCGAAGCTGGCCCCGTAGCCGACGCTCGTCGGAACGGCGATGACCGGGCTATCCACCAGCCCCGCCACCAAGCTGACCAGCGCTCCCTCCATGCCCGCAACCACGATCAGAGCGCGCGCCTGGCGCAGCACCGGCAGGTGCGGTACCAGCCGGTGCATGCCGGCAACGCCCACGTCATTGATGCGCTCTACGCGGGCGCCGAGAAGGTTGGCGGTCTCGAACGCCTCTTCCGCCACCGGAAGATCGGCCGTGCCCGCCGTGGCGATCACTAGGGTGCCGTCTTTCTCTGCGACGCGCTCGCGCTGTAATACCATGGTGCGGCCAAGGGCATTGTAACGCAGCTCCGGATGCAGGTCCGACACCGTCGCGAAGAGCTCGGGCTCGGCCCGCGTGGCGAGCACATTGTGGGTCCGCTCTGCGATCATGTATCCGAGGATCTCGCGCACCTGCCCCTTGGTCTTACCCTGGCAGAAAACCACCTCCGGGTAACCCTGGCGAAGCTCCCGATGATTGTCCACCTTGGCCTCGCCGAGCTCGGCATAGGGAAGGTCCCTGAGCAGATCCAAGGCATCGCCGACCGCGAGCTCGCCGCTGCGCACCGCCTCCAGCAAATCGGCGAGTCGCCGGCGGTTCACGACCAGCCGATCTTGCGGCCCGCCGGCCAGCGATGACTCCAAGGCCGAGGGGCGGAGTCGGGAAAGAGCCCCCCCCGAAGCTCGGAGGCATCGCAGGTCTCGCGCTGGTCGCCGACGATCCCTCGAACGTTCATGCTACCGAGCCGATACCCCCTGAGGTCCATGGCGATATGTCGAAAGCCGAGCTCCTCCAGGGCCTCGGCGATGGCATCGGCCTCTTCGAGCAGGCGAGAGCGCTGCTCGGGGGCGACCTCGATCCGGGCCAGACCCTCATGCACCCGCACCCGGATCCACACATATCCTCGTGCCCTGAGAAAGCGCTCCGCCTCCTCCACCCGGTTCAGGTCTTCCATGGAGACCCGCTGTCCGATGGGAAGACGGGTGAGCAGGCAGGCATTGGCGGGTTTGTCCCAGGTGGGCAGCCCCAGGGACTGCGAGAGGCGCCGCACCGCTGCCTTGGAGATCTTGCATGCCAGCAAGGGGCTGTCGATTTCCAGCTCTCGCAGGGCGCGCAGCCCGGGGCGATAATCGCTGAGGTCATCCAGGTTGCTGCCGTCGAGCACGCGCCCGAAGCCCGCCTCCTGGGCCACCTGAAGCAGCTTGCCGAAAAGAGCACGCTTGCAGATGTAGCATCGCTCCGGCGGGTTGCTCTCGATGCCGTGGGGCATGGGAAGCTCCACCAGCTCGTGGCGCACGCCCAGTTGGGCGCTCAGGGCCAGGGTGTCGGCCACCTCTTGGCGCTCCATGAAGGGTGTCACCACCGTGAGGGCCAGAACGGACTGGCCGAGCGCCTCTTTGGCCGCCGCCAACAGCAGTGTACTGTCTGTTCCTCCGGAAAAGGCGACTGCCACCGCCTTCATGGCGCGCAGTCGTTCGAGCAGACGCTCATAGGTATCGTCTTCCATCGTTCTCCTCCAGAAGTCGCTCCAGCTCACGATAGACCTCGAGTAAAGGCAAATCCCGTTCCATCGCGATGGAACGGCAGGCCTCGTACTCCGGCTTCACCCTCCGGCTACCGTCCGGCTGCAGCGCAACCTTCACGGGCACCGGCCCGAAGGGTGTCTCTAGGCTTCGCAGAGTCCGCTCCAGGACGCTTCTGGATACGGGGTTTCTGCGTACTCCCAGGGTGGTGGTCTCCGCAAACAGGAGTTTTGTCATTATCTGTTCGTCTCGTCCCTCGCACAGGACGCTTACCAAGATACCCGGTCGCCCCTTCTTCATCACCATGGGGGCGATCCAGGCGTCTCTGGCGCCACTCGCCAACAGCCGATCCAAGAGGTACGGATACAGCTCCGGGCTCATGTCGTCGATATTGCATTCGAGCAGGGAAAGCTCCTCGGACCGCGCAGGGATGGGATCGGCTGCCAGCACGCGCAGCACATTGGGCAACGGACCCTCGCGGCGGCCGATTCCATGGCCGACCCGGCGAGCAACCAAGCTCGCCTGCGGATCGAAACGCTCGGCGGCGGTGGTCAGGATCGCCGCTCCCGTAGGGGTCGTGGCCTCGAAGGGGACACCGCCACGGCGCGTCGGCACATCCCGCAGCAGCTCCTGGGTCGCAGGGGCGGGCACGGGAAGACGGCCATGGGCGCAATCCACTAAGCCGGAGCCGAGCTCCACCGCCGAGCCGATCACCAGAGGCCAGCCGAGCCGCTCCAGGCAGATGGCCGCACCGACGATGTCCACGAGGGCGTCGACCGCCCCCACTTCATGAAAATGAGCTTCGTCGATCGAGACACCGTGAACCCTGGCCTCCGCCGCCGCCAGGCGCTCGAAGACCGCCAGAGCGAAGGACTCGACGCGACGGCCCAGTCCGGACCGGCCGATCAGCTCCCTGACCGCCGCGAGCCGGCGGGCCGGTGTCCCGGCACCCGCTTCGACCACCACCTCGGCCCTGATGCCGACGATTCCGCCGCGGCTGTCTGGCCCGATGCGCAGGACGAAAGCTTCCAGACCCAGCCGACCCAACCCATCGCGCAGAACCGCCTCTTCCACCCCCAGGTCGAGCAAGGCCCCGAGGTTCATGTCTCCGCTGATACCGGAGAAGCAATCATAGTAGAGGCTGGTCATGGAATTCGCTAATTCCCGGCGACCTCCTAGCAGTATAGCCGGGAGCGGAAGCCTGGCCCCGGTACCCCGCTGAGCATCATGATTCAGAAAGACCCGCCTACGCTATCAATAGACACACAGCTCCGGCAGATGATCTCCTCTCGCCGAGCCGGGCAACCCGCCACCGTCCTGTGCGGTGGGCGGGCCAAAGGCGAGGAAGGGCGGGGCGAGTGTGGAGGCGTTCCGACAGATGGTCACCGGGGATATCGCGGCACATCCAGGGATCTGATGGCTGACTAGCGCCCCTCGTGGGTCATACGCTCGAGACGGCTCTTGGCCAGTTGTGCCTCGTCGCTACCCGGGAACTTGGTAACCACGTCCTGGAGGGTGGTTCGCGCCCGCTGCAAATCGCCTTGGTCGTAGTGGATGTAACCGATCTTCAGCATGGAGGCGGGCACCTTGGGACTGAGTGGATAGCTCGCCAGAAGGCGCTGGAACTGCGTCAGGGACTCGGAATAGTCGCGCTTCACGTAGCTCGCCTCACCGAGCCAGTAGACCGCATTGTCCGCATACTCTCCGTTGGGATAACGCGCCAGCTGGTCCTGGAAGGCCCGAATGGCATCGTCATAGCGGCGCTGCTTGAGCAGGTCGAAGGCGGCTTGATAGAGCTTCTTTTCCGCGCTCGGTCCTTCCGAAGCGACTGGAGCCTGCTCTGCTGAGGCTTCTGCCGCGACCGGGGCGCCGCTCGAGGTCGAAGGAGCCACCGACCGGCCGCCGAGGCGGGCATCCAGATCCATGTACTGCTCCCGTTGCTGCTTTTCCAGGGTCGAGATTCGATACCCCTGCACCTCGACCCGTCCGCGCAGTTGCTGCACCTCCTCCTGCAGGCGCTGAATCTGCAGCAGCAGGTCGGAGAGGCGTTGGTCGGCCGCAACCGGGAAGGCCGGCAGCAGGCCGAGCATCAGTAGGAAAAAGGTCGTGGGAAATCTCATCGCTACCATCTCAATAGATCAGCTCGACCCGCCGGTTCAAGGCCCAAGCCGCCTCGCTGTGGCCCGGGTCTGCAGGCAGCTCCTCCCCGTAGCTCATGGTATGGATCTGGCGGTCCGGCACCCCTTCTGCGGCCAGGAAGCGTCGTACGGTGTCGGCACGCTGCTCGCCGAGGGCCAGATTGTACTCACGGGTACCGCGCTCGTCGGTATGCCCATCGAGGGTCACCAGGACATCGGGATTCGCAGAGAGGTAGGAGGCATGCGCGCGCAGGACATCGAGGAACTGTGGGCGGATATCGCTGCTGTCGTAGTCGAAATAGATGGTCCGCTGATACAGGGGGCTCGACGGATTGTTCAGATCGGCGGCAGTGTAACCACCCCCCCGTCCCGACAGAGCCGAAGTGGTCGCTCCAGCGGACCCTTGCGCACCCTCGGCACCGCCGGCCCCCTGTTCATGGACGGGTTTGTTGGAGCAGCCGTTCAAGAGGAGGATTATCGAAAGCGTGAGCAAGGCCGTACCGAGGATCTTTTTCAAGCTCGATCTCCTTACGATCGTGTCAAGATTGCATCGATGGCGATTCCGCCGCGGCCCGACTCGGGAGCCCCGGCAGCCGGGCGGCGATCCGAAGTCGTCCGGCGAGATCAATGCAGGATGGGGGACCAATCGGGCTCACGTACGTCACCGCCTCCCTGGGATAACCGCTGGCTCACACTCCCATCCACCGAGACGGCGGACAGGACGCCACGACCGCCGTATTGGGTACCGTAAATTACCATGGCGCCATTGGGAGCGAAACTCGGGGACTCGTCCAGCGGGCCGTCGCTCAAGTACCTCATAGCCCCCGTGCTCGTGTCCAGCAGGCCGATGCGGAAACGACCGCCGACCCGGCTCACCATCAGGATCGAGCGGCCGTCGGGTGCATAGGAGGCACGCGCATTGTAGTCGTTCTCGAAGGTAACCCGTGTTGCCTCACCGCCGCTCGCCGGAACCTTGTAGATCTGGGGATTGCCGCCGCGGTCGGACGTAAAGAGGATGGTGCTGCCGTCCGGTGACCAGGCAGGCTCAGTGTCGATGGCGAAGTGGTCCGTGAGCCGACGCAGGTTACGGCTCGCCAGATCGAGCACGTAGATATCCGGATTGCCGTCCTTGGACAGGGTCATGGCCAGGCTTCGCCCGTCCGGGGACCAGGCCGGTGAGCCGTTGATTCCCTTGTAGGCCGCCACCCGCTCCCTCTGACCGGTGGCCAACTCCTGGATATAGATGGCGGTCTGGTGATTCTCGAATGAGACGTAGGCGAGTCTGCGCCCGTCCGGAGACCAGGCCGGTGACATGATGGGCTCGCCTGAAGAGACGATAGTCTGGGGGTTGTATCCGTCCGAGTCCGCCACCTCGAGCTCGACGCGCTGGCCGCCCCGGCCACCCGCGGAGGTGATGTAGGCAATGCGTGTCGCCGCAACACCGGGCGAGCCGGTAAGCCTCTCGTAGATCACATCGGCGATGCGGTGGGCGGTATAGCGCAGATCCGAGGCGCTGCTGCTGAAAGTCATGGTTGTGAGCTGCTCTCCGCGGAAGACGTCGAAGAGCACGAAGCTCACCTCGTAGCCCCCGACCGCCGATGGCTTGACCTCCCCGATCACCAGATTGTCCATCCCCAAGAGGCGCCAATCGCGTAGATCCACGTCCTCGGCCCGATGGGGCGTCGCCACCATGTCGCGGCTCGGCATGGGGCGGAAACGCCCGGTCCGGGCGAGATCTGCGGCAATGACGGCAGCCACGTCTTCGGTAACCGGGCCCCCACCCTCGGGCTTGGCGAAGGGAACGATGGCGATGGGCTGCGCCCCTTCGGCCCCCCCGGTTATCTCGATGGTGAGCCGGGCTTGGGCGACCGACTGCCAGACCAGCAGAAACAAAAGCGCAAGGATAGACAGAGGTTTCATGGATTCGGATCTGTCTCAAGGTTTGAAATTCAGCCCCAAGTTTCTGAACTGCTCGAAGAGCCGTCCGTCGGGCACGGGCAGCGGGGACGCCTTGTAGACAGCGGCCACGACGGACCTGTCGAACGCCGGATTACCACTGCTGCGGATCACGCGCACACTCCCGGGTGTCACATCCCCTCCTGGGATGAGCCGGGCTTCCACCAGACAGGAGAGGTCGGAGCTCATCCCCGGCTGGCGGACCCAGACCTGTCGAATACGCTCATGGATAGCAGCGACGTAGGAGTCCAGCTCGCTGGCATCCTGCTCCGCATCCAAAGAGGCCAACAGATCCTCTTCCCGCGCCTGTTGCGCCGCTGCGGCAGCCTGCTTCTTGGCCTCTTCGCGCCGGCGCTCTTCCGCTTCGGCCTGGCGTTGCGCCTTCTCTTCGGCCGCCTGCTTCGCCTGCGCCTCACGGCGGGCCGCTTCCGCGGCCTTGCGCTCGACTTCGGCCTGGAGCTTGGCCTCTGCTGCCGCCTTTCGCTTCGCTTCGGCCTGAAGCCGGGCCTGCTCCTCCGCCTTGCGCTTGGCTTCGGCCTGGAGCCTGGCCTTCTCCGCCGCCTTTTTCTTCGCTTCGGCCTGTTGCCTCGCCTGCTCTTCCGCTCGGCGCTTGGCCTCTGCCTGCCGGCGCGCCTCCGCCGCCGCCTTCTGCTCGGCCTCGGCCTGGCGTTGCGCTTCCGCCTTGCGTTGCGCTTCTTCCTTGCGCTGCGCCTCGACCTTGAGCTTGGCCTTTTCCGCCGCCTTTCGCTTAGCTTCGGCCCGCTCGCGGGCCTGTTCCTCCGCCCTGCGCTCAGCCTCGGCCTGACGCTTCACCTGCTCCGCCGCCAAGCGTTGCGACTCCGCCTTTCGACGAGCCGCCTCCTCGGCCTTGCGCCGGGCCGCGTCCTCGGCAAGCCGCTGCTGCTCGGCGAGTCGCTCCGCCTCTTCCTTCTTCCGTTCCTGCACTTGGGCGCGCTGCTGCTCCGCCTCCTGCGCACGCCGCTGCTCTTCGAGCGCCTGCAACCGCGCCTGTTTCTCGTCTTTGCGAGCCTGCAGCTGCTCGCGCTCCTGCTCCGCCTTTTTCTTCTCGGCTTGCCGCTTCTGCTCGGCCTGGTGTAGGCGCCCGACCTCCGCCTCCACAACCTCAGGGTTGATGATCCTGGCCTGCACGACACGCGGCTTCTTGTGCAGATCCTGGGTCCTGATCATCCAGTCCGTGCCCACCAAAAGCAAGGCCGCGAGCACCAGGTGCAGCAGCAGGGCAGCCCCGAGGGAGCGCGGATTACGGTGCAGAAGCTCCCACATCTCGGGGCTCGGCATCCTCGGGCGAGACCGTGACCAGACCTACGCTCGGCGCACCCGCGGCCTGTGCCAGTACCATCGCCTCCACCACACGGCCATAGCCCACGCTGGCATCGCCTTTGACCATGATGGGCGTCTGCGGATTGTATTTGAGCACCGCGCTCAGGCGGGCCATCAGGGTATCGCGGTCCACCGGACGTTCCTTTTCCTCTCCCACGTCCAGGTAGTAATCCCCGAACTGGTCCACCGTGATCACCACCGGCTCGGAGCTCTCGCCCGCAATCACCTCGGCATCCGCTTCGGGCAGCTCGACCTTGACTCCTTGCGTGATCAGGGGCGCGGTGACCATGAAGATCACCAGCAGCACGAGCATCACGTCGATGTAAGGCACGACGTTGATCTCGGACATGAATCGACGGCGCCTACGCGACTTTCGCATGCGAGGACTCCTGATTCTCCAAGCCTTGCTTCAGCCCTGACCCTGGCGTTGCAACAGGGTGGAGAACTCTTCCATGAATTCCTCGTAGCGGCTGTTGAGGCGCTCGACCAAGTTCGAATACCGGTTGTAGGCGATCACCGCCGGAATAGCGGCGAACAGACCGATGGCAGTGGCCACCAATGCCTCCGAGATCCCCGGCGCTACGAGCGCCAATGTCGCCTGCTTGACGTTTCCCAGGGCATGGAAGGCGTTCATGATGCCCCACACGGTCCCGAACAGGCCCACGTATGGACTGGTGGAGCCGACAGTGGCGAGGAAGGGGAGATTCACTTCGAGCCGGTCCAGCTCGCGGCTCAAGGCGACGCGCATGGAACGCTCGGTGCCCTGAAGAACGGCCATGGAATCCCTGTTGTCGCCCTTGCGC
Source organism: uncultured Chromatiaceae bacterium (assembly GCA_964471705.1). Taxonomy (GTDB): domain Bacteria; phylum Pseudomonadota; class Gammaproteobacteria; order Chromatiales; family Chromatiaceae; genus Thiosymbion. The sequence goes on along the minus strand of CAYYHR010000033.1, from coordinate 8,328 downwards.
AGACGCACGTATTCCCGAAAGCCGGCGCGAAAGATGGAGGCCAGGCCATTGATGCCGCGCTTGTCCTGCTCCAGGTCCCGATAAAGGGCGCTGAGATCTCCGCCGGACCAGAAGCGTTGCTCGAAATCGTCCGCCGCCCGCCGCGCCCGCTTCAATACCCGGGAGCGATCGAAGATCATGGTCCAGGAGGTGATGGAGGCGAGTATCAGGGATACGAGCACCAGCTGGACTACGATGCTCGCGTTCAGCACCAGATCCAGAAGAGAAAGCTCAGAGTACATTGGCGAGCTCCGCCAGCAATGCGGCCGGTATTCGATTGGGGCCCAGGGTTTTCTCGCTCAGGCAGGCGATCTTGATTCGACCTCGGCAGCAGAGCGCCGCATCCGCCTCGCGGCGCACCTCCTGCTCGAAGAGTAGGCTCGCACCACCGCTGCCGCAGAGATCTACGGAAACCATCAGCTGGTCGTTGAAAAGGGCAGGACGCAGGTAGTCTATCTCGGCACGCCGTACCGCGAACAATACGCCCTCGCGCACCCGCAGCTCGTCCTGCTCGAAGCCCAGACTGCGCAGCCACTCGGTACGCGCCCGTTCCATGAACTTGAGGTAGTTGGCATAGTAAACCACACCACCCGAGTCCGTATCCTCGTAGTAGACACGCACCGGCAGCGAGTAAGACGGCACCGCATCCCTGCCCACGGCGGACCGGCTCTGTGCCATCCGAGGTCCCCCTTGCTGCGATTTACTCAAAGATCTCCTCCATCTCCTCCCGTACGACCCGATGGATCCTCCCCTGCCCCACCGAACAGATCCCGAGTCCCGAGCTCGGGACGACCCATCGCCGGAGCGGCCAGCCCGAAGTGTCCATAGACTGCACGGGTCGCCGTGCGTCCCCTTGGAGTTCGCATGAGAAGCCCCTGCTGAATGAGATAGGGCTCGAGCACGTCCTCGATGGTTCCCCGCTCCTCGCCGATGGCCGCGGCCAGGCTCTCCACCCCGACCGGCCCCCCGTCGAACTTGTCGATCACCGCCTGCAGAAGGCGCCGGTCCATGTGGTCGAGCCCCAGGGAATCCACCTCGAGCATGGCCAGGGCCTGGTCGGCCACGCGGGCCGTGATGCGCCCTTGGGCCTTGACCTGGGCGTAATCCCGTACCCGGCGCAGCAGGCGATTGGCGATCCGGGGCGTACCGCGCGAGCGGCGCGCGATCTCCCGCGAGCCTTCGGCCTCCGTCTCGATGCCGAGGATGTCCGCGGAGCGATGAACGATGCGCGTGAGCTCGTCCGGCGAGTAGTACTCCAGCCGCTGCACGATGCCGAACCGGTCCCTCAGGGGGGAGGTGAGCAGGCCGGCTCGGGTGGTGGCCCCGACCAGGGTGAAAGGGGGCAGATCCAGCTTGATGGAGCGTGCGGCGGGTCCCTCGCCGATCATGATGTCGAGCTGATAGTCCTCCATGGCCGGATAGAGGACCTCCTCCACGAGGGGGCTCAGACGATGGATCTCGTCCACGAAGAGGACATCCCCCGGCTCCAGGTTCGTGAGCAGGGCCGCGAGATCCCCCGGCTTCTCGATCACTGGACCTGAGGTCTGGCGCAGCCCCACCCCCATCTCGTGGGCGACGATGTTGGCGAGGGTCGTCTTGCCGAGGCCGGGAGGACCGAAGATGAGCACATGGTCCAGGGCATCGCCGCGGCTGCGGGCCGCCTCGATGAAGACCTCCATCTGCTCGCGCACCGCCGGCTGGCCGATATAGTCCACGAGGCGCCGCGGCCGGATGGCCCGGTCCAGCGCATTGTCCTCGGACTCGGCTTTGGGGCTGATGAGGCGATCGGAGTCGGTCGTGCTCATGTAGAACCGGATCGGCTTCCTCGGGGCTCGCTCGACAGCTGGCGCATTTCTGCAATCCCCGGTCTCATAGCGTGCTGGCCGACTTCAGGGCGGCACGGATGATCTCCTCGGAGGTCTTTGCCCCATCGTCGGCCGCCCGGGCCATGCGGCTCGCCTCCAGGGGCTTGTAGCCGAGGGCGGTGAGGGCGCTCACCGCATCGGCCAAAGCGGAGCCCGCCCCGCTGCCGGCGGCGGTCGGAGTGCGGGTACCAACAATTGACCCTGCGGGCAGCGAATCGACCCGGTCCCGCATCTCCATGACCAGCCGCTGGGCGGTCTTCTTTCCGATCCCGGGCAGGCAGGTCAGGGCCCCGATGTCCTCCTCGTGAACGCACAATGCGAAGCGTTGCGCATCCATGCCGGACAATATGGCCAGGGCCATTCGGGCACCGACCCCGGTCACCTTGAGCAGATTGCGAAAGAGGGCACGGTCCGCCTCGCGCAGGAAGCCGAAAAGGACCTGGGTGTCTTCCCGCACAGACAGATGGGTGATCAGGATGACCTCTTCGCCGACGGCCGGCAGATCGTAGAAGGTCGACATGGGGGCCTCGAGCTCGTAGCCGACACCGCCCACGTCCAGCATGAGCTGCGGTGGCTGCTTGAAGACGATCGCGCCGCGCAGTCTGCCGATCACGGGCGGAAATCCCTCCAGGATGCCGCCGCCCTGGGACGTGCCGGGATGCCCATGGAATGGGCGTGGCAGAGAGCCAGGGCGAGGGCGTCCGCCTCGTCCTCCCCCGGAGCCTCCGCGAGCGAGAGCAGGATGCGCACCATGTGCTGGACCTGGGCCTTCTCCGCCCCGCCGCTGCCCACCACGGCGAGCTTGACGGATTTGGGGCTGTACTCGTGGACCTGTACATCTCCCTTGAGTCCGGCACAGAGCGCCGCCCCGCGGGCCTGGCCGAGCTTCAGGGCGGCGGTCGCGTCGCGGGCAAAGATGAGCTGCTCCACGGCCATCTCGTGGGGGCGGTGCTCCTGAACCAACCGTGCCACGCCGTCGTAGATCATGACCAGCCGCGATGGCCAGGGATGGCGGTCGACCCGAATACAGCCGCTGGCGACCAGGGCACTAGAGCTGCCGTCCGAGTCGATGACCCCGAAGCCGGTGGTGCGGGAGCCGGGGTCGATGCCCAGGATGCGGTGGCGAAGACGGGGCTTGGGCTGCACGGGCTGGGGCTCGTCGACAACAGACTCTTGGCGAATCAGGCGTCCAACGCGGCCATGATCTCGTCGGAGATATCCGCATTGTGGTAAACCTCCTGCACGTCGTCCAGATCCTCCAATGCGTCGACCATCTTGAGCAGCTTCTCGGCCGTCTCCTGGTCGAGCTCGGACTGGGTGGATGCGTTGAAGGTCACCTCGGCGGCCTCCGTATCGAAGCCGGCATCGGTGAGCGCACGCTTGACCGCGGAGAAGTCCTCCGGGGTCGTGATCACGTCCAGGGAGCCGTCGTCGTTGACCACCACGTCTTCCGCGCCGAATTCCAGCGCGACCTCCATGACGGCGTCCTCATCCGTTCCGGGCTGAAAGCTGATGACACCCTGTTTGGTGAACAGATAGGAAACCGAGCCGTCGGTGCCCAGGTTGCCGCCGTGCTTGGTGAAGCCATGACGGACCTCGGCGGCCGTGCGGTTACGGTTGTCCGTCATGCAGTCCACCATCACAGCGGTACCGCCGGGACCATAGCCTTCGTAGCGGATCTCGTCATAGCTCTCGCCCTCGTCGCCGCCCGCCCCCCGTTTGATGGCACGGTCCACGGTATCCCTGGGCATGTTGCCGCCGAAGGCCTTGTCCATGGCCAGGCGCAGCCTCGGGTTGGCGTCGGGATCTCCCCCGCCCTCCCGAGCCGCGACCGTGACCTCGCGGATCAGCTTCGTCCAGACCTTGCCGCGCTTCTTGTCTTGGGCCGCCTTGCGGTGCTTGATATTGGCCCATTTGCTGTGGCCAGACATTGATCACCTCACTTGCCACACATCGGAGACCTCAGCGCCCGGCGAGATTCTCGATCGAGCCGGAGCACATCGAGCTCTTCCCTCCGAACGGAAGAAGGAGCGAGGGGAACATCCGGGAGGCTCGTCACGAGCCGTCGAGAGCCGACGCCGACTGGAAGGGCTCCGTAATAACGAACAGGATTCTCGAGACACGCGAAAATTGTAACACTCGCCGCGTGAGGCGGGCAGCAAGGCTGACGAGGTGGATTATCGCCGAAAGGGACTAATTTTTCGGGAAAGAATCGCGGTGGGAGGATGAAGGGATTTCAAGGAAACGCCCCACAGCTGCAGTCAGGGGTCGGGCTTGCCGACCCGAACGGATCGCTTTCGCGCGGTGCAGCCCGATCTACCCTATCCTGGCTTCCGCCCTTTCCAGCCAGCCCGACAACGTCAAGGGCCGACGCTCTGCGAGCATCTCGTCCAGCTTGTGCACCCAGAAGTCGCGACCCTGCGGGTGTTGCAGGTCCCTGGAATGTACCACTAGACGCAGACAGGGCGTCTGCTCCAGGTGCCCGTCCGCGGCGGCAGGATCGGTCGTCGACGAACCTGGATCATCCCAGGGCGCCCCGAGGTCGCTCCCGACCGCAACCGGCGTATGCAGGAGCCAGTTGTCTACGAGGCGGATCAAATGCTCGCCGTCGGTCGTGTAACGAAAGGGGCTGTTTCCCAAAGCCGCGCGAGCCCCGTCGCCGAGCTGCCGGCCGGAAGCCGCGAAACCCTCCACGGGCCAGTCGAGCTCGGCAAACTGCGCCAACCCCGCACGGAGTCTGACTTGCTCATCGCGCTCCGAGAGCGATGGCGAATCCGAGGCATCTCCACGCATCGCGTCGTCGGCGTTCTTTCGGTCCGGAGTGTCCTGGGGCGTCCCGTATCCTCGCATCACCAGCTCATCGCCGCGGATCAGATGCCTGTCCATTTCGGCGGCGAAGTGCAGGTCATCCGCCAGCGACCTGCCGGGGCGATGCTCCGGCGCCACCAACAGGCTCAGGGGCACCTCGCCAAAGGCATCCAGCCGGCGCAACAAGGACCGGAACAGTGGCCAGGTCTCGGATTCCACATCTTGGAAGACAATACAGAACGCGGGCTCAACGGTCCCCGTATCCCTATCTTTACCGGGCCAGTGCATGAGGTCTCGCTGGGGAGGAAGCATGATCGATACTCGGGTGAGTGCATTTGGAACCCGGATGTTCATAACACCATCCTCGAAGCGGGAGTGCATCCGTTGCCCGCTGTCCTCGAATACCCGCTCGCTCTGCTGCTGAATCCGATTGCGGGGACCTTGGCAGGAAAATACTCGGGGAGCTCTCAGCGCCCGAACCGATACAGTTTTCCTGAGCCAGATCCACCGCGACGGTCGATTGCAATGGGTGGACCAACTTCCATAAGCGCCTGTCGCCATTGGATGAAGTGCGTTATTTCCACAATATTTACAGGCACATACTGGTTGAAAGCGACCGACACTCTGGTTGTCTCGGACCAATGTTTCCCTTATCGTCAGCCTCGGAGCTATCGTCCGATAAGTAGCTCAGGGTCTTCGCAGTGGTCTGTCATCGGACTCTCCAACCCCGACGGAACCAAGGCGATCGAATAGGGTCTCCGTTCCGGAGCCACCGCCGCGACGGAAACCTCTCTACAGGGCTCCGCTGCCGATTAAACTGTCGGTCATTTGTCGTGTCTCCAAACCTCAGGGGTTGTTCGATGAGGTCGATTCTTTCCCGCACTGCGGTGCTGATCCTGGCCACCCTGTTTCTGAATGCCTGCGACAAGCCGGCGGCGCAGGGCTCCCCGCGCTCGGCTGAGCACACGCCCGAAGTCTCGGTCGTGCGGGCGAAGTCCGATGCCGTGCCCGTGACCCGCGAGCTGGTGGGCCGCCTGGCCGCCACACGAGTCGCCCAGGTCCGGGCACGGGTGGCGGGGATCATCCTGACCCGGGTCTACACCGAGGGTACGGATGTGAAGGCGGGCGAGGTGCTGTTCCGCATCGACCCTGCTCAGCTCGAGGCCACCCTCCACGCGCAGGAAGCGACCCTCGCAAAGGCGCAGGCCGATGCGACGAATGCTGCCCTGATCGCCAAACGCTACATGGAGCTGCGCGAGAAGCACACATTGTCCCAGCAGGACCTGGACACGGCCCTCGCCAACGAGCGCACGACGGCGGCAGCTGTAAAACAGGCGCAGGCCAATGTGGAGACGGCCGAGCTCAACCTCTCCTACGCGACGGTCACGGCGCCGATCTCGGGGCGTGCGGGACGCGCCCTGGTCACCGAAGGTGCCCTGGTCGGGCAGAACGAGGCGACCCAGCTCACGACCATCGAGCAGATCGACCCCATCTACGTGAACTTCAGCCAGTCGGTCGCGGAGCTGTCTGGGCTCGAGAAGGCGCAGAACGAGGCGCGGCAAGGACCCGATCACCCCCCTGAGCTCGAGGTGGAGATCCTTCTGCCCGACGGGGGCACCTATCCCCACGCCGGCAGCATCGACTTCACCGACATGGCAGTGGACCCGGGCACCGGTGCCGTGTCCCTGAGGGCCGTGGTACCCAATCCCTCCAACCACCTGCTGCCGGGCATGTTCGTGGCCCTGCGCCTGACCAGCGGGTACATCGACAACGCCTTCCTCCTCCCCCAGGCTGTGCTGCTGCGCGATGCCGCCGGGGCCTACGTGCTGGTGGTGAACGGCGAGGGCAAGGTCGAGCAGCGGCGAGTCGTGACGCACGGCATGACGCGCGAGGACTGGATTCTAACGGGTCAGCTGGCGGACGGGGATCAGGTGATCGTCTCCGGACTGCAGAAGGTCAAGCCCGGTGCCGAGGCGAAGATCGCTCCGCAGGCCGCGGACGCCGACCCATCAACCGTGCGGGACACCTGAAAGAATTACTCACAGTTGCCAGCACCAACCCGGACGCGTTTCAACTAAGAACAAGGAAACTACGAAACACGCAAAAGGCGCGAAAACGGAAAAGAGAGCCTTTGTGTACGAATCCTTTCGTGTGTTTCGCGTATTTCGTAGCTCGAGAAAGTCGTGTTGCGTGTTTTGAATCATTACTAAGGCCCCGCCATGCCACGCTTCTTCATCGACCGTCCCATCTTCGCCTGGGTCCTCGCCATCCTCATCACCCTGGCCGGCACAGCGGCCATCTTCCAGCTGCCCGTGTCCGCCTATCCGCCCATCGCGCCGCCCCAGGTCGGCATCAACGCCAGCTACCCTGGCGCCAGCGCCGAGGTGGTGGAGAAGACGGTCACCTCCGTCATCGAGCAGCAGCTCACTGGGGTCGACAATCTCATCTACTTCGAATCCACTTCCCGCTCCAACGGCACGGCGCAGATCACCCTGACCTTCCTCAACGGCACGGACCCGGACATCGCCGTGGTGCAGGTGCAGAATCGCCTGAGCGTCGCCGAGCCCAGGCTGCCCAAGGAGGTGGTGGAGAACGGGATCACGGTGGCCAAGGCGAACAACGACTTCCTCATGGTGGTGGCCCTCGAGTCCTCGGACCCGAGCCTGGACACCTACGCCCTCAACAACCTGATCTCGGCCCAGGTCCTGGACCCCATCCGGCGCCTGCCGGGGGTGGGCGACGCCAGGCTCTTCGGCGCCAGCTACGCCATGCGCATCTGGCTCGATCCGGACAAGCTGCGCGGCTTCGAGCTGAGCGCGGCCGATGCCCTGGACGCGGTGCGCGCCCAGAACGTGCAGATCGCCGCCGGCAGCATCGGTGCCGAGCCCGCCCTGCCCGGGCAGGGCTTCACCGCCTCGGTCAGTGCCGCCAGCCGTTTCACCTCCACCGCCCAATTCGGCGACATCATCCTGCGCGCCAACCCCGACGGCAGCAACGTGCGCCTGAAGGACGTCGCGCGCATCGAGCTCGGCGCCGAGTCCTACGGCCACGACGTGCACATCGACGGCAAGCCCATCGCCGGCTTCGCCATCCAGCTCGCCCCGGACGCCAACGCCCTGAAGGTCGCCGAGGAGATCCGCGCCAAGATGGACGAGAATCAGCGTTACTTCCCTTCGGGAGTGACCTGGTTCACCCCCTACGACAGCACCCAGTTCATCCGCATCTCCATCGAGGAAGTGGTGTTCACCCTGCTCGAAGCGGTCGTGCTGGTGTTCCTGGTCATCCTGCTCTTCCTGCAGAACCTGCGCGCCACCCTGATCCCCACCCTGGTGGTACCCGTGGCCCTGACCAGTGCCTTCGCCGGCATGTACCTGCTCGGCTTCTCCATCAACGTGCTCAGCCTGTTCGGGCTGGTGCTGGCCATCGGCCTGGTGGTGGACGACGCCATCGTGGTGGTGGAGAACGTGGAGCGCATCATGACCGAGGAGGGACTGCCGCCGAAGGAGGCCGCGCGCAAGGCCATGGACCAGATCACCGGGGCGGTCATCGCCATGACCCTGGTGCTGGCGGCGGTCTTCATCCCCATGGCCCTGGTCAGCGGCAGCGTGGGGGCCAT
>CAYYHR010000032.1:20423-24092 GCA_964471705.1 uncultured Chromatiaceae bacterium | reverse complement strand
ATCTCTCGATAGGGCAGATTCCTGGTCGATTTTCCGAGGGGGGCTAAACGATTACAAAAAAGCAGTAGAACCGCAGAGACGCTGAGAACGCAAAGAGGAATCAGAAAGATACCTACGTAAGCCCGTCACCCTAGTGGTGAAGGGACTCTGTGAAGCAATGTGCTCTCGCATTCGCGTTTATTCGCGTTTATTCGCGTTCATTCGCGGTTAACTGCCGGATTCAGGTAAAAAATGAGGGAAGGCGAAATGCAGCAGTGCCGGTCGGGCCGGCTTCTATTTACGCGCCTTCGGGATTGATCTCCGGGAATGCCGATCCTCTGTTCTTGCGCCCGGCACTTAGCGTATCGGAAAGTCGATGAATTTCGGGAAAGGGCCCGTCCGCCGGTGTGGTGTCCCACTCCGGGCCGAGGTTTTCAAAGCCGTGCCTTGCCGTGCAGTAGCCGATCAGAGTTCTTTCAGGTATGCCGCCCCCAGTTGCCGCATCTGCCTGCGTATCCAGGCGGCACGCCTTTGCACATGGGCGGAGGGTGCGGCCAGCCGGTAGAGCTCCGGGTTTGGTAGCACCGCGGCGAGCAGAGAGGCATCCCTCTGGCTCAGCGCCTTCGAGGACCGCCCGAAGTATTCACGGCTCGCTGCTCCGACCCCATAGGTATCCGGACCGAATTGGGCGATGTTCAGGTAGACCTCGAGGATGCGCCGCTTGGGCCAGGTGAGCTCGATGGCGAGGGTGAGCCAGGCCTCGAGCCCTTTGCGCAGCCAGTTCTTGTCCCGCCACAGAAAGAGATTCTTGGCGACCTGCTGACTGATGGTGCTGGCACCACGCAGGCGCCCGCCTCTTCGGAAGCGGTTCCAGGCCTTCTCCATCTCCACGAGATCGAAGCCCCTGTGCGAGGGAAAGCGTTGGTCTTCCGCCGCGACCACCGCCAGCGGCACGCTCGGTGCGATCCGGTCCCAGTCGACCCAGTGGTAACGGAGATCGGCCCCCTTTCCATCCACCCAGCCCGAGATCCGGTGCTCGAGCATGAAGGCGGAGGTGGGAGGATCGACCCAGCGCAGGGCTAGGATCAGAAGGATCGACAGGGATGCCAGTAACCCGAGTCCGCGCAGGATCCCTCGGACAAGGCGTTTGACAGGGGCCGGCGAGCGGGCAGCCATGCTTCGGAGGGGGTGGGGTCAATCGTGCGACCGGGAATCCAGGGGAGCCAGGATGTCGAATCCCTCCGCTTCGAGCATTCGGAGCAGGCTGATCAGGGGGAGTCCCACGAGCGCGTTGGGATCCGCTCCCTCGAGGCGCTCGAACAGGGCGATCCCCAGACCCTCCGACTTGAAGCTTCCCGCGCAGTCGAACGGCTGCTCCCGGTCCACATAGCCTTCGATCTGCTCCCGGGACAATGACCGGAAATGCACCCGAAAGGGCTCGCAATGGGTTTGGGCGCGACCCGTTGCGGCATCGAGGAGGCACAGGCCCGTGTAGAAGACGACCTGCCGTCCGGCGGACCGGGTCAGCTGCTCGATCGCCCGCATCCGGCCCCCGGGCTTCCCCAGCACCATCTCGTCGATGCAGGCGACCTGGTCGGAGCCGATGATCAGTGCGTCGAGGTGGGCGAGCGCCACGGCCCTGGCCTTGGCCTCGGCCAGGCGGAGCACCATCTCCTGCGGCGTCTCGCCAGGACCTCTCGCCTCCTCGACATCGGGTCTTGCCGTGGTGAAGGGGATTCCCAGTCTTTCCAACAGGGCACGGCGGAAAGGGGATGTGGAGGCGAGGACCAGGGGTGGATGAGACATGATACCGGTGGGCTGGGATTCAGCCTCGTTCCTCAGACGGAATGCCGGGGGCTATCGTTTGCGCGCCAGGGTCAGACCATCACCGATCGGGACCAGGCTGATGCTTACTCGGCCATCGTCGTGCAACGTGTCGTTGAGCTCTCGCAGGGCCATGGTGTCCGGGTCCTGCTTGGCCGGATCGGCCACGGAGCCGTCCCAGAGGGTATTGTCGAACATCAAGAGGCCACCAGGACGCAACAGCTCCAAGCATTGCTCGTAGTACTTCGCGTAGTTGGTCTTGTCCGCATCGATGAAGGCGATGTCGAATCCTCCGCGGTCATCCGACCGAATCAGATCGTCCAGCGTTTCCAGCGCAGGCCCGAGTCGCAGCTCGATGCGGTCGCTCACCCCCGCCCGCTCCCAGAAAGGCCGACCAATCGCGGTCCATTCCTCACTGACGTCGCAGCAGATCAGTTTGCCGCCCGCCTCCATCGCTTGCGCCATGCACAGGGCGCTGTAACCGGTGAAGGTACCGACCTCGATCAGCTTCGTGGCGCCCATCAGCTCGACCAGCAAGGCCATGAGCTGACCTTGCTCGGGAGAGATCTGCATCCGTGCCATCTCGTGCTGAGAGGTGAGCTCGCGAAGCTCGCGCATCAGAGGGGTTTCGCGCACCGAGTGCTCGATGAGGTAGCGATGGATCCCGTCGTCGATGGTGAGGGTTCGGTTGGACATGGTGTCGGTACCGGTATCTCTGTCAGTCGTGTGACCGGGGGAATTCGCCGATGGTAGAGGACTCTCGCGGATACGGGAAGTGTCGTCCGCTGCCGAGCATGGCACTGTCGCATCTCTGCGGCGAGAGGTACGCGATCGCCATCTGAGATGGCTTACCGCCGCCTTGTCGCCCCGGGGACGCCTTGTTACGCTCGAACGCGTCCGGGGAGCTTGAAGGCTCCCTGAAGAGATTGCCCTGAAAGGCGAGTGCAGGCCGACTCGTTTGCTACGCGATTGCCGACACCCATCGATGTCAGATGACGCCAAAACCGCGGCAGGCTGGCTGGGCAGGCTCGAGCTGGGGCTCGAGGCGAGAGGTGGGCGCACAGTCCTGGCCCGAAGGAGCCAGGTCGGGCCGCTCACCGTCCAGCGGCCCTTTTATCCCGAGGGGGATGTCTGCCACCTCTATCTACTGCATCCACCGGGCAGCTTGGTGGGTGGTGATCGGCTCGACGTCTGGCTGAACGTCGCCTCGGGTGCGTCCGCGCTGGTCACCACCCCGGGTGCGGCCAAGCTCTACCGCAGTGCGGGTACCGCGGCAGTCGTGCGTCAGTGCCTGAAGGTCGGCTCCGGTGGCCGGCTCGAATGGCTCCCCCAGGAGAACATCCTGTTTCGAGGGGCGAGGGTGCGCACCGAGACGCTGGTCGAGCTCACCGGCGACGCGCGCTTCATCGGCTGGGAGATGCATTGCCTGGGACGACCCGTGATCGGCGAGCGCTTCGAGCGGGGAACGGCCGATCTCATCCTCGGCCTCCAGCGGAACGGCAGACCCCTGCTGCGGGATCGCCTGCGGCTGACGGAGGGGAAGGGCTTGGAGGGCCCCAGCGGTCTGCGGGGGTTTCCCGTCTGCGGGACCTTCGTCGCCGCGGGCGCGGGGCCGCAGGACCTGGATGCAGCACGCGGGACCATGTCCGGCGATGTCGGTTTTCCCATCGGACTGACCCTCATCGAGGACCTGCTGATCGCGCGCTGTCTCGCCCCGGCGGTCGAGCCGGCAAGCCGGATTTTTCGCGCGCTTTGGGGCATACTCAGGCCGCGCCTGATGGGGCGGGATGCCTGTCCGCCGCGCATCTGGCTCACCTAGTACAATTGCTCACATTTAACGCAAACATCGCGACGATCGTAGGGCGG
>CAYYHR010000032.1:16645-20323 GCA_964471705.1 uncultured Chromatiaceae bacterium | reverse complement strand
CCCGGGCGAGATCATCACAGCGCCGGGCGACGTCGAGCTCAACGCGGGCCGTTTGCGGATATCGCTCAGCGTCGCCAATACCGGAGACCGCCCCATCCAGGTGGGCTCCCATTACCACTTCTACGAGACGAACCCCGCCCTCGCTTTCGAGCGGGAAAAGACGCGTGGCTTCCGTCTGGACATCCCTGCCGGCACCGCGGTGCGCTTCGAGCCGGGCCAGTCCAGAACGGTAGATCTCGTCGCATACGCGGGGACCCGCGTGGTGTACGGCTTCAACGCGAAGGTCATGGGACCCCTGGATGCGGAGGACGATGCATGAGCAGGATCGGCCGGCAGGCCTATGCGGAGATGTACGGCCCGACCGTCGGGGACCGGGTGCGGCTGGGTGACTCGGAGCTCTTCATCCAGGTGGAGGAGGATCGCACCCATTACGGGGACGAGGTCAAGTTCGGCGGCGGCAAGGTCATCCGCGACGGCATGGGCCAGTGCCAGCGCCCTGCGGCAGATGTCGTGGACGTCGTCATCACCAATGCCCTGATCCTGGATTACTGGGGCATCGTCAAGGCCGACGTGGGCATCAAGGACGGGCGGATCAGCGGCATCGGCAAGGCCGGCAACCCGGACACCCAGGCCGGTGTGGACATCCTGGTGGGGCCGGGCACAGAGGCCATCGCCGGGGAGGGCCAGATCCTCACCGCAGGCGCCATCGACGCCCATATCCACTTCATCTGCCCCCAGCAGGTGGAGGAGGCCCTGATGTCCGGGGTGACCACCACGCTGGGCGGTGGCACGGGGCCGGCGACCGGGACCAACGCCACCACCTGCACGCCGGGACCCTGGAACAACCGGCGCATGCTCCAGGCCGCGGAGGGGCTGCCGATGAATCTGGGCTTCCTGGGCAAGGGCAACGCCAGCCTGCCCCAGGCCCTGGAGGAGCAGGTCCGGGCCGGGGCCATGGGTCTGAAGCTGCATGAGGACTGGTGGGGCACCACGCCGGCGGCCATCGACTGCAGCCTGGACGTGGCGGAGCGGATGGACGTGCAGGTCGCCATCCACACCGACACCCTGAACGAGTCCGGCTTCGTCGAGCAGACCATCGCGGCCTTCAAGGACCGCGGTATCCACACCTACCACACCGAGGGTGCCGGCGGCGGTCACGCGCCGGACATCATCAAGGCCTGCGGCATGGCCAACGTGCTGCCCTCGTCGACCAATCCGACCCGGCCCTACACGGTCAACACGGTGGACGAGCACCTGGACATGCTCATGGTCTGCCACCACCTGTCCCCATCGATCCCGGAGGACGTGGCCTTCGCCGAGTCGCGCATCCGCCGCGAGACCATCGCCGCGGAGGACATCCTGCACGACCTCGGCGCCTTCTCCATGATCGCCTCGGACTCGCAGGCCATGGGCCAGGTAGGGGAGGTGGTCATCCGCACCTGGCAGACGGCGCACAAGATGAAGGTGCAGCGCGGTAGCCTGGAGGGCGATCCCGCAGAGCACGACAACCTGCGCGCCAGGCGCTACGTCGCCAAGTATGGCATCAATCCGGCCATCACCCACGGCATTGCCCACGAGGTCGGCTCGGTAGAGGTGGGCAAGCTGGCGGATCTGGTGCTCTGGCGGCCCGCCTTCTTCGGCACCAAGCCGAGCCTGATTCTCAAGGGGGGGATGATCGTCGCGGCGCCCATGGGCGACCCCAACGCCTCCAACCCCACGCCCCAGCCGGTGCACTACCGGCCCATGTTCGGCGCCTTCGGGAGGGCGCTCGCGGCGACCTGCATGACCTTCATCTCCCAGGCGGCCGAGCAGGCGGGAGAGCCCGGGACGCTGGGCCTGGAGCGGCTGATCGGGGTGGTCCGGGGCGTGCGCTCGGTGCGCAAGAAGGACATGGCCCTCAACGACTACCAGCCCAGGATCGAGGTCGACCCCCAGACCTACGAGGTGCGCGCGGACGGCCGGTTGCTCACCTGCGAGCCGGCCGATGTGCTGCCGATGGCGCAGAGGTATTTTCTGTTCTGATTTGCGCCATGCCCGATCAACATCTCGTCGAAATCCTGACGAGCGCATTGGCTCGGGGTCCGGAGGGGTTGGTCTGTGCCTATCTGTTCGGCAGTCACGCCCGGGGCATAGCGACGCCACGCAGCGACGTCGATGTCGCCGTTCTCTTCGAGCAGGATCCCCCGCGCACACTCGCTGGCCTGCACCTGGGTTTGGCGGACGATCTGGCCGGTGTGGCCGCGCGGCCGGTCGACCTGGTAGTTCTCAACCGTGCGCCGGTGGACCTTGTGCATCGTGTATTGCGCGACGGCCTGCTGCTTCTGGATCTGGATCCGTCGGCGCGGATTCGCTTCGAGGTGCGGGCGCGCAACCAGTACTTCGATCTGCTTCCCCACCTGCAGCGCTACCGCCGCACGGAGGGAGATCGCGCCGCATGACGGACAGAGACCTGATTGCAAAGAAGCTTGCCTTTATCGAGACCTGCCTGCGGGAGCTGCGCGAGCTGGCACATCCCGAGCGGATCGAGCAAGACCTGCGCGAAGAGCGTTTCGTAGCCCACACCCTGCAGGTCGCTATCCAGGCCGCTCTGGATATTGCATCTCATATCGTCTCGGACGAGCGACTTGGCGAGCCGGAGACCAACCGCCAGCTGTTCGAGCTGTTGATTGAATACGGCTGGGCTCCAAGCGAGCTGGCAGAGCCCTTGGTCCAGATGGTCGGATTCCGAAATGTCCTGGTGCATGGCTACCAAGAAGTCAACAAAGCCGTCATTCGGGACGTTGTGGAGAGCCACCTGGGCGATCTCGAAGCCTACGTGGCCGCTATCCGCAGCCGCATGAGAAGCTCCTGAGCCCGCATTGCGGTTTGCGAGCACTGCTGTCGTGAAGGATCTTCCCGCCCCTCGGATCATCCTCTTCGATTGGCACGGTACCCTGGTGGATACCAGCGTTGCCATGTACCGGGCCATGGACGATATGCTGCGGGAGATGGATCGGCTCGGGCTCGGTGACCGCCTGACCGCCAGGGGAAAGAGCAAGACGGATGACGACCGGAAGCTGGTGGCGTACGTACGCGCACACCGGCGGCTGCATCCCAAGGTAGTCGCCGACCGGAAGGCGTCCAGGACGGATCTGTTGGAGGTCCTCTTCGGTGAGGACCAGGACGCCAAGGACATCGCCAACGCGGCCTATAACGAGTGCTATCGCAATCACTATGGCGACGTCAGGCCCTTCCGGCCCGGAGTCCGGGGGCTCCTGTCCAAGCTGAATGAGCTGGGGATCAGGCTCGGAATCCTGACAAACCGCTCCCGGGAGTTTCTCGAAAAGGAGCTCGAGGCCATCGAGGGTGGGTCCTGGCACCCCTATTTCGAGTGCACGGTCTCCGGTACGGATACCCGGCACCTGAAGCCGTCGCCGGCCCCGGTGCAGAAGGCGCTGCAGGATCTCGGGGAAGGGCCCGGGGAGCACGTCTGGTACGTTGGCGACAGCGTATCGGATACCGTCTCGGCAAAGACGGCGGGCATTGCCAGCATCTTCTTCAACGGCGTGCGCGGGGATTCCGACTGGATCGCGACCATCTTCCCCGGAACCGCCCTGCATCCCTATCGACCCGATGGCATCGTCGAGACCTACCAGGACCTCTCGAGGTTGGTGATGCTCGCGATCGGTCATGTGGAGT
>CAYYHR010000032.1:0-16545 GCA_964471705.1 uncultured Chromatiaceae bacterium | reverse complement strand
GAGACCTACCAGGACCTCTCGAGGTTGGTGATGCTCGCGATCGGTCATGTGGAGTCGGGTGCCTGACGCCATGATCCGACTCACAGCCAGACTCGACCAGCCGGCGACGACAGATACCAGCGTCACCCTGACTCTGGACCAGCGTGCCAGGAGCCGCCTGCGGGTCACCCTGGACGACGGGCGCGAGGCCGGGATCTTCCTCGCGCGCGGCGAGAGCCTGAAGGACGGCGACTGCCTGATCTCCGAGGAGGGGGTTCGGGTGCTGGTCAAGGCGGCGAGCGAGCCCGTATCCACCGTCCGGAGCCGAGATTCCCAACTGCTCGCCCGCGCCTGCTATCACCTGGGGAACCGCCATGTCGCCCTGCAGATCGAGCCCGGGCGACTGTCTTATCTGCAGGACTCGGTGCTCGACGAGATGGTATGCGGCCTGGGTCTGGAGGTGGTCCGGGAGGATGCCCCCTTCGAGCCGGAGCCCGGCGCCTACGGCGGCTCGGTGCATTCGCATGGACACAGGCATTCGGATCACTGAGTGTCCCTTGCAGCTGCTGCGGCTGCTGCACCTGGTCAGCCCGACCCTGCCGGTGGGCGCCTTCGCCTATTCCCAGGGCATCGAGTGGGCGGAGGAGGCGGGCTGGGTCCGCACGGCGGAGGATGTCCAGGATTGGCTTCGGGATCAGCTGGACAACTCCCTGGCCAGGCTCGATCTACCGCTTCTGGTCCGTATGTGGGGTGCCGCCCGTGCCGGGGACCCGC
This sequence comes from uncultured Chromatiaceae bacterium, assembly GCA_964471705.1. Classification (GTDB taxonomy): domain Bacteria; phylum Pseudomonadota; class Gammaproteobacteria; order Chromatiales; family Chromatiaceae; genus Thiosymbion. Next base: position 15,792 of record CAYYHR010000032.1, on the reverse strand, counting down.
AGGCCATGGCGCGCTGGATCGACTGGCTGCTCGCCGCCCGGGAGAGCGCCGAGCTACGGGCGGAGGAGACCAACCGGGGCCGCGCCCTGGCCGACCTGCTGACCGCCTGGGAGATGGACGGGGCAGGGGACTGGAGGCCGGTCCTGGCGCGGAGCCAGGCCGCCGGCTTCGCCTTCGCCGCCTGCGCCTGGGAGATCCCCGCAGGGGATGCCGCCCTGGGATACGCCTGGGGCTGGCTGGAGAATCTCGTCCTGGCCGCGGTCAAGATCATTCCCCTGGGCCAGACCCGGGGTCAGCAGGTTCTGCGGCAGCTGCTAGGCGAGATTCCGGCCGCTGTCGAAGAAGCGCTCAGTCTCCCGGACGAGGAGATCGGCGCCTCCAGTCCGGCCCTCGCCATCGCCGGCAGCGCCCACGAGACCCAGTACACGCGTCTATTTCGCTCCTGAGGCATTCCCCATGATCAACTCGCCCCTGCGTGTCGGTGTCGGCGGGCCGGTCGGCTCCGGCAAGACCGCCCTCCTGGACGCCCTGTGCAAACGCCTGCGCGCGGACTTCCAGATCGCCGTCGTCACCAACGACATCTACACCAAGGAGGACGCCGAGTTTCTCATCCGCAGCCAGGCCCTCGACGCCGAGCGCATCCTGGGGGTGGAGACGGGCGGCTGCCCACATACGGCCATCCGCGAGGACGCCTCCATGAACCTGGCCGCGGTGCAGGATCTGCAGGAGCGCTTCCCGGCTCTCGACCTGATCTTCATAGAGAGCGGGGGCGACAACCTGGCAGCGACCTTCAGCCCGGAGCTGGCGGACCTGACCATCTACGTCATCGACGTGGCCGAGGGCGAGAAGATCCCGCGCAAGGGCGGTCCGGGGATCACCCGCTCCGACCTGCTGGTGATCAACAAGATCGATCTGGCACCCTACGTGGGGGCTTCTCTGGAGGTCATGGCGCAGGACGCAAGGCGCATGCGCAGCGAGCGGCCCTTCGTCTTCACCAACCTGCGCGAGGGGCAGGGCCTGGAGGAGATCCTGGCGTTCATCCTGCGCGAGGGGATGTTGAGCCTGCCGCGCGCCGGCGAAGCTCGTGACCGGCGAGACCCTCTCTCATGATGCTGCAATTGCGATGATCGTAGGGCGGCAACCCTTTGCCGCCGACTACTCCCAGGCTCAATCCGCGTCGCGCCTGAGCCGGAACAGGGCGTTGGCGCCGAAATCGCTGGTAAAGTAAAGGGCGCCGTCCGGTCCGATCGCCACTCCCACAGGGCGGGCCCAGCGACTTCCGTCCTTCGCCTGAAATCCCGTCACCAGGTCCTCTACGCCACGGGTTTCCCCGCCCTCGAAATGCACACGCACCAGCTTGGGCTCGCGCCGGCTGGCTGGATCGCCGGATGCCTGCCCGTTGGGCCGTGTCGCCCAGGAGCCATGCAGGGCTACGATCGCGTCGCCCTCCAGGCCGGGCTCCAGCGCACCCTCGGGCACGAAGGCAACGGCCATGGGGGCGTTGCGCGCCGGGAAGGTCGCGACCGGACGCTCCACCTCGGAGGCCGGCCGCGGCGGCGGCGTCTTGATGCACTCGTCTCGGCGTATCGATTTTCCGTCCAGCTGAAACCAGGGCATCCCGTGGAACGACCCCGGCAGGAGCTTGCTGAAGTACTCGGGTGGCAGGTCGAAGCCCCAGTGGTCGGGGCCGTTGTTGCTCGCGTACATGACCCCGGTCCGTGGCTGCCAATCGAAGCCCACCGGATTGCGCAGGCCAGAGGCAAAGGGTCGCAGGACGGGTTTTGGCCCGCTCTCGTCCAGCACCAGGACCCCGCCGCGGCGATCCTCGAACGGATACTCCTCGCCCAGGTACTGGTTGCTGCAGTTGCTGCTGATCCCGAGGCTGACATAGACCCTCCCGTCGGGTCCGAGGTGTACCGTGCGGCTGTTGTGTCCTCGACCGCCGGGCAAGGCGGCGAGCAGACGCAGCTCATCCGGCCGCAACGCCGGTCGACCCGGGGTGTAGGGTGCCGTATAGATGCCTTCGGTCTTGGCGATGAGGATCTCGCCGGGCCGAAAGGCGACGCTGTGCGGATAGCCCCCGGGCTCGGCGAAGACCTCCGGCTCCCGGTAGGGTGGCCGCAAGCGATAGACCCGCCCCGCCCGCGAGCCGATGAAGAGATCTCCGTCCGGGGCGAAGGTAAGCATGCGCGGGGACTGCAGTGCCTGCGTCAGCATCTCCAGACGGTAGCTCGGGGGTATGTGAGCCCGGAATGTCGCGCGCTTCTCGGTCCTCGGCGGCATCCCCTCGTGCTCCATTTCCCGGTGGACGAGGAAGCCCGTCCCCGCAACCAGTGCGACGGCGAGTGCCAGCCGGTATCCGAGGTGTGCGTGCCGCTTCATGGACGAGTCAGCTGCTGCGGGCGTAGAACATCAGGTGCCTCCCGGTCGAGGCGGGATCGCGATTTATACCAGAAGGCTAAGCGCGAGCGGGCAGGGCAATTCCCCCGAGCCGGGTGAGCTCTGCACTGAGGTCCCAAAGCCTCTTTGCGGTCACAGGGTCGCAGGATGCATGGGACGAAGGCTTCACTTTGGATTTCGCGAAGTATTTTCCGGAAACCGATTCCACGTCCGGTGAGCTTGCCAGGTAGACACTCGTCTCCGCACCACGCTCGGGGCTGATGGCGAACGAGGTGAGCAGCTTCCAGACGAGTGGGCCGGTCCATTCGTTTCTCACCCCGATCCGAGAGCTGACGAAGCCCGGGTGCAGGGCGTTCGCGGTAATGGAGCTGCCCGCCAGCCGCCGTGCCAGCTCGTAGGTGAAAAGCAGATTGCACAGCTTGGAGCGCTTGTACGCCCGCCAGCCGCTGTAGTGCCGCTCGCCCTGCAGGTCGCCGAAATCGATCGTCGTACCCAAGTGGGCGTCCGAGGCCACGTTGAGGATGCGTGCACGCGGCACCGCCTGCAGCGAAGGGATCAACAGGTTGGCCAGCATGAAGTAGGACAGGTGGTTCAGGGCGAAGGTCATCTCGATGCCGTCCGCGCTGAGCCGGCGTCGCCCGAACATCGCCCCGGCGTTGTTGACCAGCACGTCCAGTCGGGGATGGGTCGATGTGAGCCAGGTGCAGAATTCACGCACCGCCGACTGGTCCGAGAGGTCTACGGATATGAAGTTGGGCCTCCTTCCGGTCGCACCCTCGATGTCCGCGACGGCAGCTCGTCCCCGTTCCTCGTCACGCCCGAGCAGTATCAGGTCGGCGCCGCGCGAGGCCAGCATCTCGGCCGTGCTCAGGCCGATCCCGGCAGTGCCCCCGGTGACCAGGCAGAGCTTCCCCTCCATGTGGTTATCGCTCAGGCTCATGGCGTCTCGGACCTCCGAAAGTGCGGCAAGTCGGTGAAGCTCGATTCGGATCCGGCTGCATGGGACATGAGGATATGATTCGACGGGGCAGGTCGTAGGCTACCAGAATATAATCCCGGGAGATCCACTGAGCCGTCAAAATGAGCCGATCCGCAAACGATTTTCTCTACAGGTACGCCCATGTCCCACACGGCGCGGCCATGTCGCCGGGGAGCCGAGATGCGTGGCGATGCCCACCCGATGCCCTGCGCACAAACCTGGATGCATCGGGTCGCAGCGGTCGAGTCGGGTGCAATCGGCGACCGGCTCGCGGCTGATGGAGCCGGATACCCCTGACTGCGCACCCGGCGCTTGGGCCAAGCCATCGAGCCGGCCCGTCCGGCGACCTTCCGGCCGCCTTGGCCTCGTGGCCTGGAGCCTGTTCGACTGGGCGAATTCTCCGATGCCGACGGTGGTCATCACCTTCGTCTTCGCGGCCTACTTTGCCCGCGGTATCGTCGGCAATGAGGTCGAGGGCACCGCCCTGTGGAGCTGGGGCCTGGCGGCGAGCTCGCTGCTGGTTGCCGTTTCCGCCCCCGTCCTCGGCGCCATCGCCGATGCCGGGGGACGGCGCAAGCCCTGGATCTTCGGGTTTTCCGCACTCATGGCGATCGCCGCGGCCCTGCTCTGGTTCGCCGCGCCCGATCCGGCCTGGACCCTCTATGCCCTGGGCATGGTCGTCCTGGTCAATCTGGGCTTCGAGCTGAGCACAGTCTTCTACAACGCGATGCTCCCGGATCTCGCATCGCACGACCGGGTCGGCCGCATATCCGGCTGGGCCTGGGCGGTCGGCTATTTCGGCGGGCTGGCCTGTCTGATTCTGGTCCTCGTCGGCCTGATCCAGGCCGATCCGCCCCCCTTCGGGCTCAGCGACAAGCACGCCGAAGACGTGCGGGCGGCGATGCCCCTCTTGTCGATCTGGCTCGTCGTCTTCGGCTGGCCGATGTTCGTGTTTACGCCGGACCGCCCCTCGGGGGGGCTGGGCAAGACCGAGGCCATGCGCCAGGGCCTGCGGCGCCTGCGCTCGACCATCAACAACCTGCGTCCGCACAAGACGATCATCCGGTTCCTCATTGCTCGACTCTTCTATATCGACGGCCTCAACACCCTGTTCGGTCTGGGCGGCGTCTATGCCGCGACCGCCTTCGACATGAGCGAGGCCGAGGTCATCCAGTTTGCGATCGCACTCAACGTGACCGCCGGGCTCGGCGCCATGGGCTTTGCCTGGATCGACGACAGGTTCGGGGCCAAGCTCACGATCAACTTCTCGGTCACAGCGCTCGTCCTGCTCTGTACCAGTATCCTCCTCGTCCGGGACGTTACCTGGTTCTGGGCCCTGGGCATGGCGATCGGAATCTTCATCGGCCCGGTCCAGTCGGCGAGTCGCTCCCTGATGGCACGGCTCGCACCACCGGACATGACCGGTGAGATGTTCGGTCTTTTCGCCTTGTCCGGACGGGTCACCGCCTTTATCGGCCCCCTCCTGGTCGGTGTGGTTGCGACCGTCGCGAACAGCCAGCGCGTGGGCATGGGCGTGATCGTCCTGTTGTTCGTCGTCGGCCTCGCGCTGATGCTGCCACTCGAGGAGCCGGGCAGGTCCTGAAGCTCGCTCTTCTACTCTCTGTCTGAAGACTCTTGTCGCATGCCCGGCCGGTGGATCGAGGTGTCTCCGCTGTTCGCGCTCGCGAGTGCACCGCTTACATAAGCGTGCCGCCAATCCGCTGAACCGTCCGGAAGGGATGGCTGTCACATCGCGTTCAAAGAAACGTCATCGGCATGTCAGGTTGCTGTGTGACCCTTGCGTCTCGCTCCAGGGCCTCGAGTAAGCGCATCGGCTTTGGCGCGTCTTCCGACCCTATCCGCAAGAATCGAGGAAATACGAATGCGCAAGCTGGCTTTCTTATCAACGTTGGCGCTCGCCGGTTTCGGCACAGGCGTCGCGGCCCAGTCCAATTTCGACTTCGGTGTGTTTCGCGACCAGGTGCTGAACGCCCATGCCCGACAGTTGTTCGGCGTGAACGGCCCGTTGCAGGCGGCGTCGACCGAAAGCATCGGTGCCGGCGCTGCCGAGGCCGATCCGACGGCCTTGGTGACCACGGCACGCGGCTTGCGCGCACATGTGGTCTCCGCTGAAGGCGACCTGGGCGCGAAGATCGACATGATGGCCCTGTGGCCGAATGATGTGAATCCCACACACCTGATCGTCTGCAATGAGCAAGGTCCCTCTGAGCCCGGCGTGCAGCGCGTCAGTCTGGCGGACGGCAGCGTCGAGACCATCTTGACGGGAACGGACGACTGCGACCCGGCCCATGTCACTCCCTGGGGTACCGTCGTGGTCGCCGAAGAGGCGGGTAGCAGCGGCAGCATGCTGGAGATCATCGATCCCCTCCACACCACCGGCGTCATCTACGACCGCAACGCGCATACGTTTTCCGGCGACGATGCCGACAACCTGGCCTATCGGCCCGCCGTGGGTCACCTGTCCTTCGAAGGCGTCGGTATCTACCCGAACGGTGTGGTCTACTACGGAGACGAGAACAGGCCCAACGAGGGCACGGGAGGCGGTGCCTACTTCAAGTTCATACCGTCTATCCCCTGGACGATCGGCTCGGCTCACATCACCAGCCTGACTGAATCGCCCCTGGTGGACGGCCAGGTCTACGGCATGCGTCTGGGCAAGCGCGACGGTGACACCGACTTCGGCCAGGGCTCCGAGATCGGCAAGGGTGTCTGGGTGCCCATTGAAGGCTCGGATGATGGAGCAGATCTTCGCGCCGCCGCCGCCGAAAATTATCTAACCGGCTACTATCGTCCGGAAGACCTCAGCATCGATCAGAAGGCCATGGACGAGGAGGGCTTCGTGCGCTTTTGTGGCAACAACACCGGTAACGAGGAAGACGACAGCAACTGGGGAAACACCATCTGCATCACCGACGGCACACTGGATGAGGCGGCCGATACTGAGACGCTTTCGACCCCGAATGTCCAGCTGTTCGTCACCGGAACACCGGATTTCGCCATGATGGACAACATCGCCTACCAGCCCGGTCGCGGCAACTGGGCGATTCAGGAAGACCGTGATGCAGTGGGCATGGACGGTGAGGGCTATCCGTTCAACAACAGCATCTGGATGTGTCTGGAAGACGGCGATGATGTGGACTACCTGTCCGACGGCTGCGTACGTATCGTCACCCTCAACGATCTGACTGCTGAGTCCACTGGTGGCCTGTTCGACGCTTCCGGCAAGAAGTATTACTTCAGCGTTCAGCACAACATTACCGGCCACGGGGTCATCCTGGAGCTGACCGGCTGGAAGTAGCTTCGCCGCACCCGCCTCGGCGGGAGTGGTCACCGAAGGCCCGTGTCGAGCACGTCGATGCGGGCCTTTTCTGTGGTCGAAGATGTCTGGCGCGGCAATGCCCGAGCCGTGCACGACGCACGCAAAGGAGCCACAAACTCAGCCTCTAGACGTGCCAGTCGCGCCAGGTTAGCCGTGGAATGATGCGCCCTTGCCAGCGATCTGTGGCAGCAGAATGGAGTCCGGTCGGGGGCTAAGTGCCTCGATTGCACTTCATCGGCCCTCTGGTCGCGAGTAAACTCGAGCCTCGCTGTCAACGAACATCCAGGAACCGCTTCGTGCTGATTGAGACACGTAAGATATACGACGTTCTGGTCGTGGATATGAGCGGCAGGCTCGACACGACGACGTCCGGTGATGCCGATGACCGAATGGTCGCCATCGCCCAAGGGCAAGATAAACAGGTCGTGCTGAACCGCGAGCGGCTCGAATATGCCAGCAGCGCCGGGTTGCGAATGATTCTGCTCGCCTCCAAGTTGTTGCATCTCGAAGTTGCCTTTCAGGGCGTATAAACCCACTCGATCCGGTCGATCAGGTCGCCCCGCCAATAGATGTGCCAGATGCCATCCCAAAGCTCCCTCGTGCTCTCGGTCCGTGCCCGCCACATCTCCGCGAATTGGCCCCATGTCATCGACTTCGTGGGCAAGGATGGCCGCGGGATCCTGATCTGCGCATCATCCGCAACGCCGAATCGTCTGAGCTTCGGGTTTTGGTCGGCATAGCGGAGGGGATCCACCTCGCAGTCGCTTTCGCCGAGGACCAAGGTGCCCCCTTCGACTCGGTGCCTGCATTCCTCCTCAGTGATCCACTCCCCGAAATCGATGCTCAGGAATCTGTGTCCGTCTTTCTCACCGACATCGTCGATCGTGCCGTAGACGGCGATCCGACCAGCGGCTGTAACCGATTCGGCACTGGAGAGCTTGTCCGCCGGTGCGGTGTGCTCTGCGCCTTTTCGAGGGCCGAGCTCGGATTGGAATCCCTTTCCGTCCAGGCCTTCGCGTACGCCCTTTTCGGGCGGGGCATTACCGAGGGCGGATAGAGGTATTGCCAACGGGATTATCGGAAGAAGTTTCGCAAATTTGGTCATTTCATCGGTCTCGCCGCCTGGGGCTATCACCCGGGGAGACCCCACGGCTATACTCCTTTAAACAAGAGGGTATTCTGTCCATGTCTGCCGAAGTCTCTCATGCAAACCCTATCCGCGGTCGTTTCAATTCTTGGCTACTGGCGAAGTTCGAGAACGACTTCCATGAAGAAGTAGGTTCGCAGAAGACCAAGCATATCGGGACGCTGACGGGAACCCTGGTCGAGATCGGTGCCGGTAACGGCGTGAACTTCCGGTACTACCCGCCCGGTGTGCGGGTCATAGCCTACGAGCCGAATCCTTTTATGCACGATCGGCTACAGGCATCCGCCAAGGCCCATGGCCTGGATGTGGAGCTGCGTGCCACAAGCGCAGAAACCCTGGACTTCGAAGACGATAGTGTCGATGCGGTGGTGTGCACGCTGGTGCTCTGTACAGTACCGGATCCCTTGCGGACGGTCAGCGAGGTTCGGCGAGTGCTCAAGCCGGGCGGGCACTTTTTTTTCATCGAGCATGTGGGCGCTGAGCGGGGTACCTTTCTGCGCCGCATGCAAGATCTTCTGCATGGTCCCTGGCGTTATGTCTTCGAGGGCTGCCACACGAACCGGGAGACCGGAGCCCTGCTGGAGGAGGCCGGGTTTTCAAGCCTGGAGGTCGAGCGCTTCACCTCGAAAAAGATGCCGTCCTTGGTCGAGTCGCAGATCCTGGGTGTGGCTAGGAAATAGGCACCGTTGGGGCCAGATCAAATGACCGGCAACATTCGGGCCGCAGCATGTTGTCTGCTGAGATTTCCCAATGAGATCAGTTTCGCGAAGGAAAAGCTCATCGATCCCGAATACCACGCTGATTATTGCCGGAGTGGCCAATAAGCAGCATCTCCCTATGCATGTTCGAGTGTCAACGTTCGGCGTACGTCAGACGGATCTGTAACATGTACAGCGCGAAGACCGGCGGCTTTCGCCCCTTCAACGTTCTCGATGGTGTCGTCAAAGAAGAGAATAGACCTCAATGCAACGCCGGTTTTCCTTGCTACGGCATCAAAAGCAGCTTGGTCTGGCTTGCGGTGTCCTAGAGTCGAGGAGACGAAAGTGTCTGTAAACAGATTGATCGTGTGGGAATAGGCGTCTCTCCAGAAAGCCTCATGGGTGGGATTCGAGTTCGTCAGCAAATAGATGGGCACTTTGGATTTCAAACAGGGAAGGAGGTCAACCACGTCCTTCACCTCTCTGACGAAGACGGCATTCCAGCTTTTCAGAAACGACTCATCGCTTCCTTTAAATTCAACGACATTCCGCAGATACGAAAAGTATTGCGAGGCCGACAATTGGCCACGCTCGTGTTGCTCGTAAGCGGTATCCATTTGGAAACGATCGCCCATTTCTCGAGCGGATAGTGGCGAGCACCTCGCCCATTGTTGAAAAACCCGATTCCAATCGATTTGGATGATGACCCCTCCGAGATCAAACAATAGGGCCTGGATATCAGGTGACAGGTTGATTGCGTTAGTCATGTGCTTGAAGATGGTTGCTTCATAGAATGGCTCCGCGCTCATCGACGGCATATTGTTTCAGACTTCTGGTCATCAGCTCGAAGGCGTCTTCTACGGAATCCGTTCGGTGGAAGATGGCAACATCAGCGCTGTCGACCATACCGTATCGAGCCAATACGTCGAAGTCGATGACCTGGTCCCAGTAGCTCTTGCCGAACAGGACCACCGGCAGGTGCTTGCGGATCTTGTGTGTCTGAATGAGTGTCAGGATCTCGAACAGCTCATCTAGTGTCCCGAATCCGCCCGGGAAGACGATCACGGCCTTGGCCAAGTAGACTAGCCAGAACTTGCGCATGAAGAAGTAGTTGAAGTGAAGAGCAGGAGAGCGACTTTTTCCGAGCGCGGGCTCGGAAAAAGCGTAGTTCCTTACGGGTCGAAAATCAGAACGATGTAGACGAAGAAGATTGTCAGAAGGACCACGCCCTGCAGGACATTGGTGCGTGTCCCGCTGAACGTCATGATGGAGATCACCGTCGTCAGCGTGAGTAGAACGAGGTCGGCTCGTTCCAGGCCAAGGATGATGTGGGTGCCGGTGATCAGGGCGACGGCCATCACGGCGGGCACCGTCAGACTGATTGTGGCCAGTGCCGATCCCAGACAGATATTCACGGCCCTCTGGAGATGATTGGAGGCGGCGGCCTTGAAGGCCGCGAGGCCCTCCGGCGCCAGCACGAGCAGGGCAATCACGACGCCGCCGAGTGCCTGGGGAGCGTGGAGCATCTTGATCCCCTCGTCGACGAGGATACCGAACTTCTTCGACAACAGAACGATTGTCACGAGCGTGATGAACAGAAGCAGTGAATGAAAAGCGAGGGAGCGTGTCCCCACGCCTTCGGGATGTTTCCCGTGCTCGGGAATCATGTCCTCGCCGAGCGACCCTGGCTCCATGAAGAAGGTGCGGTGGCGAACGGTCTGGATCGCCAGGAAGGCACCGTACAGAGATATCGTCGCAGTCGAGAACAGGATCGCCTGGTTTCGCGTCAGGCTCGGATCATCGGTCGAGACGGTGTAGGTCGGCAGGACGAGGGAAATCGTGACCAGGGTGATCAGCACCGACAGGAAGGTGCGTGCACCCTGCAGATTGTAGTCCTGCTCCCGGAAGCGTATGCCCCCGATGAGCAGGGAAGTGCCGACCATGCCATTGAGGACGATCATCAGTACCGCGAACATGGTGTCACGCGCGAGCGTCGGGGAGCTCTTGCCGGCAAGCATGACCGAGGAAATCACCGAGACCTCGATACAGATTACCGAGATCGTCAGGATCAGGGTGCCGTAAGGCTCGCCGAGCATTTCGGCGAGGCAATCGGCATGGCGCACGGCGATGAAAGCCCCCCAGAGCATCACCGCGAAGAGTGCGAGGAACAGGCCGCCGTACAGGACCATGTTGGACTGATCATGCACCCAATCCTTGCCGACCGTGTACACGATGACCGCTGACGCAATCACCAGGATCAGAGCAGCTTCGTTCTTGAGGGTCGCCCTCAAATTATTTTCAATATGCAAGTATATGCCGTCCTCGGGATTCGGGATGTCGATCAGAGCTGGTGCCTAAATGCGAATCGGCTCGAGGTGCCGGTATGGACCACCGTTGCTGGGTATGGGACAACAAGCCAGCAGCGAAATCAACCTCACCCTGGATAAGCGCTGGACGACTCCCGATATCAGCCGACGGGGTTACAGCACTGGGCGGCGGCAGCCGATGGGATCGGGCGGGTCAGCTATGCAGTCGGCGCGCGAGAAATGCGGCGCGCTCCGTCGGCGATTCGATGCCGGCCGCCAGGAGATCCCATAGATCACGGCTGCTACGCACCTTGGGCAGGGCGCGGTTGACGAGTACCTTGGCGATCGGCCCGACGAGCTCGGCGAGAGCGCGCCGCGCCTGCTCGATCTCCTGGTTCGTCGGCGGCAGCGAGTCGCTGAGGACCGTTTCGGCGGCGGCGCTCGATCCCTCGCCCGTCGCCTTGCCAGGGAACAGACCGGCAGCTGCCGGTGCACTACCGCCGCTGCTTCCTCGACTATCCGACGTCTCGCGAGCCGCAAAGAGTGCCGAGGTAAGGAACTGGGTGCGTTCCTCTGGTCGGTCGATGCGCTGGGCCAGCGCGTCGCACAGCCCCTCCACCGACGCCGAGCGCTTGAGCGTGCTGCGCACCAGGTACGCAGCGATCGGCCCCAGGTGATGGGCCAGCTGGCGCTCGATGCTGGTGAGCAGTGCGGGGTCCAGCGTGAGGCCGGTTGCGTCCGACTCTGCGGGGGCCCTGGATCGGACACGCACCGATGTCAGGGTCTTGTCGATCTCCGCGGCGGGCTCCAGCGGTGGTGCCTCGGTCTTGTCCATCGCAGCTCGCAGGGCGTCCGCCATGGCCTGCGCCGATTCGAAGCGATCCTCCGGACGTAGCGCCAGTGCGCGATGGATCACGGCCCTGACAGCCGAGCCCGCCACAGCTACGACCTTGTCGCCACCGCCAGGCATCGTGTCTGCGATCGTTCCGCCGATCTCTTCGATCCGCCGCTTGGGGAACGGACGATCCCCCGTCAAAAGCTCCTGTAGCAGCACGGCAGTCGAGAAAAGGTCACTGCGGGCGTCGACCGCGCCGCCGAGCCACTGCTCAGGCGACATGTAGCGCGGCGTGCCGATGGCCATTCCGTGCACAGTGAGGCCGGAGTTGTCGAGCCGCGCGACGCCGAAGTCGGTCACCTTCACCCTGCCGCCACCGAGCAACAGGATGTTTGCGGGCTTGACGTCGCGGTGCACGATACCGGCAGCGTGGGCGCTGCCCAGCGCCTCGAGGAGCTGCAGCACGATATGAGCTGCGGCGTGGGGCGCAAAGCGCTCTCCCTGTGCCAATGCACGATCGAGGCCGACCCCATCGACAAACTCCATTGCGAGAAAGGGATTGCCTTCATGCATCGCAAAGTCGAAGATCGCGACGATCGCCGGATGGTTGCAGCGTCCGGCCGCGCGGGCCTCCTGGCGGAAGCGATCCAGGTAGGCCTCACGCTCCTCGCTCGCCAGCAAGTCTGTATGCACGACCTTGATCGCGACCCGGCGCTCGATGACCGGGTCGTGGGCCTCGTAGACCGCTCCCATGGCACCGCGTCCGAGGACGCGCACGACCCGGTATCGGCCGATCGTCGACGGCGCCTGGGTGTCGATGGTTATCCCTCCAGGAGCTTCATGGCATTTTCCAGACTACGGCGCATGCGGTTGAAGGAGGTGCCGAGCGAGGCGATCTCATCGTTTCCCTTGGGCTCGATCTCGGGGGCGTTCATGTCGCCGGTGCTGATGGCGTCCGCGATCTGTGACATCCTGCGCACCGGACGCACGATCATCGCCGACAGCATCAGGTTGAGCAGGATCAGCATCAGCAGGAAGATCCCACCGAGCACACCCATGTAGAGGCCGAAGGTCTTCCATGCGCGCTCGATTGCTACCTGAAGCGGCAGGGTCACAACCTGGATGGCGACGACGTCGCCGAGCTTCCAGCCGAAACCGTTGGCGTTCCCGTAGAGGTCGATCATTGTCGACGGGGCCTCTCTGGGGCTGGTATGGCAGGTGAGGCAGGCGCGGTTCTCCAGCCGGATCGGCTTGGACAGGGACAGGGTCGGTCCGGTCGCCGAATCGCGGGTGCTGACGAATTCTTTGAGGTCGGGATCGCGCGTAAACTCTCCGATGATGTCCGACTCCCAGTCGGTGGCCCGGTCCGCCGGGTTAGTGGGGTTCATCGACGCCTCCTTGTAGGTGTAATCAGGGAACTGCTTTTCCACCTTGCGCAGCGTCGTCTGCGCGGCCCACGATGGGACCGTGTGGGGGAGGAAGCGCAGCTTGCTTTGCTCGGCCAGCAAGGGGGTGATCTCCTGGGCCGTGTAGCTGCGCATTGCCAGGGCAGCGGACATCATGATCGATGCCTCGCGCAAGACCTCGTTCTTGGCTTGATTCAGGGCAAGCTGGTGGAAAATGGCGGCCGCCACAGCGAGGCCCACGACGAAGGCCAGCAGCATGGTGAGATTGAACTTGACCCTGAGGCTCATGGCATGTCTCCAGTGAGGATGGTGGCCCGTTAGCGGAACGTCAGTGTGTCCTGGTCGGCCAGGTCCCGTGGGATGGCAACGCGCTTGTTGTTGTTTTCACGCTTCGGAGGCGTTTGCTTATCCTCCGCTCTCTTGCTTGGGAAAAGCTGAGCAAGCCCACGATTCCCGCGGAGCAGGATGCCCCGCCGCTCTGTCGGTTGCTCCAAGCAACTGGAGAATGAGGGCGCTCGGAAATCGCATTTTCGATTTGCGAGCCGATCAAATGCCAAGTTGGTATTTGATCAGTGTCTCTTTTTACGGAATCCGCAACAGCCTCGTGGCTTGGTCACCCGTGATCACGCCGGTCACAACGGCCCCGATCTCACTCTGGTATTGGCGAATCGCTTTGCGGGTCTCGGGACCGAACACCGAGTCGATTCTGCCACCGTAATAGCCGAAACGGGCGAGCCCGATCTGCACCATCCGGCGCTGCTCCGCGGACATCCCGGGCTCGTCTGGGAAGCTCGGCTGAGGACGGGGCGGCGTACGGACCGTCCGGGGTGCGGGCTCGGGGGCTGCCGGCGGCTGAGGGGTTGCGGCCACCGGCGCCGCCGGCTCCCCCTTCTTCGCCAGCGCCAGGGACTGCGCCGGCAGCCGTAGCGTGCCAAGGGTGGTCCCCTTGTCACTGCTGAGACGGTCCTGAAGCCCCTTCATAAGTGATGCGGTCTGCACGTCCGGTGCGGCGAGTCCTTCGGCCAGCGCGGCAGCGAGCGGCGAGAGCTTGTCCCCCTCCAGCGATCCGACCGCCACGAGCAGGCCCGTCGCATCGCTCGTTACCTTGTCGTCCAGGGTGCCGAGGGCGTCCTTCGATAGGGGCTCGGCGGAGTCGAGGTCCATCAGGACAAGTGCGCGGCTGGTGTGACCTCGCACTATCAGATCCAGAAAGGACTTCGCCAATATCCCCTGGGTGCGCACGTCGCCCGGTCGGGCCAGGCTCGCCGACACCGGTAGCACGAAGAGCCGATTGTCCATGGTCGCCGCGTGGCCGCAGAAATACGCGATGGCGCTGGAGTCGGGGGCGCCATCGAGGGCACTTTGGAACTGGCTCATGGCCGCGGCGATACCTCCGCTGGTGCCGTCTTGGCGCTGCACCACGCGAAAGCCGAGCCCATCGAGGGCCTCGCTGACCTGGTGCATCGATGGGACGCAGGCCGGTAGCGTCGGCAGATTGTAATAGTCGCTGTTGCCGAGAACCAGGGCGATGCTCTCGGCGGCTTTCGCGCTCATGGAATCGATAGCCAGGCACGTATACAACAATACTGCGGAAAGACGCAGGGTGGCGTTGGACGGCAGTGACATGACATTGCGCCTCGGATATTGCCGATGGATGAGGTCATCGCGGACCTGGCTTGGCCTCACGCCCCGGACGAGCATAAGAACGGGCTGCTTGCCGGGTCGTCGCTTGTCCACATCCTAGCTGCCGTACCGCGTGGCGACAAGATGCAGGCAATGCCCGCAGCAATTCCCGCTAGGATGTTCCAACAGAGTGATAGAGAAGTTTGAAGGGTGGCTGGAACGGTAGGGCCAAAGAGGGCTGGTCCATCGGCAGGGACGGAGTTGATGCGCTGGTACTGACGTTCCACAAACCCTCACTTCGAGCACAGACGATCACGGTGCAGCCTCATGTCGTGTCGTACGTCAGCACGATGGATGGCGGGTTGATGACGGCATAAAAGAGCCCCTCCCAACTCGGGATCCGAAAGGAGTCGAAGAGCTCGCGAAGCTTGCGCCAGAAGCGGCTCTTGCTCTTCACTGTAGCCAGGGTGGACTGAAAGAGGCGACAGCCGCGCTGCTGGATCTGGTCAATTAGGGAAGGCAGCATCATCAAGTGTATCAGGACGGTGAGCAGGTGCTGGTAGCCGTGACCGAAGTTGTGCTCGAAGTTCCAGACGGGCGATCCCCTCGTCCAGCCGGAGCCGGCGTTCGAATTTGATCAGCGCGTGAGCTGGTGAGCCGAGCTTTGGCAACGGCAGGGCTTTCTGTTGCCTGCTTCCGCGAGCGCCCCTGTCTTTGGGGTAAAAGTCCGCTTTCCGACACCTCCTTCCGCCCAGCCTTCTTCTGCGAGTCGTAAACCACATCATCGACCGCGCCCACAGGCTGTTGACCGTCGGCTTGCGACTGCCGATACTTAGATACAGGCTGTTGTATTTCCTATCCTTTTATCCTTCGACCGCCTTTAGCCGCACAGAGGATCGAGGGGCTGGATCGGCACCGGCTGATCTATCATCTGCCGAAGCCCGGTCCCGATGGGCGCACGCAGCTCATTCTCTGTGAGAGGCGCGCGCCTCGACTAAAAGAACCTCACTCCAGAAATCTCCGTATCGCCCAGCCCATGCAAGTGAGCCGCGCCGAAA
>CAYYHR010000031.1:0-24093 GCA_964471705.1 uncultured Chromatiaceae bacterium | reverse complement strand
TTGTGAGCAACGTACACGGCTGGCCAGGACGGCGAGCGCCGGACAGTGCCGTCCGGTGACGAGGAGGGCACGCAGATATGCTGATCGCCTATCGTCGGCTCGGTCATGGGCGCTGTCCAGGAAGCAGGGACATCCCGGCGGCTGATGCCCGATGTGCCGTTCCGCTGCGCTCAGGGCCCTCCGTCACCGGTCTCTTTCGGCAATTCGCGTTTCCTCCGTCCAAGGGTCGAGTTACACGCTGGATTCCCCGACGCTTGTCAGAATGCGCCACCCAGTGCCGATTGGATCAGGCCGATGACCGGTGCCGGCCAAGCGCCGAGCCAGATCAGGGCGAGGGTGAGCGTCGCGAGCGCCGTCGCGCCGGTCGCTGCGACGGGTACGGCGGCGACGTTGTGCTCGGGTGGCGTATAGAGCGTAAAGATAATCCGCAAGTAGTAGAAGAGCCCGATCATGCTGGCCCCGACCAGGACCGCGACGGGAATCCACAGGGCGGCGTTCACGCCGACGGCGAAAAGGTAGAACTTTCCGACAAAGCCCGCCGTCACCGGGATCCCCGCGAGTGACAGCAGCATCAAAGCAAAGCTCGCCGCCAGCCAGGGTCGACGTCGGTACAGGCCGCGGAAGGCGGCGATGTTATCGCCGCCGGGACCCTTCAGCGCGACCGCACCGAACGCCCCCAGGGTGCTGACGAAGTAGGCAACGAGATAAAAACCTACCGCCTCCGCCGCGAGCTCCCCGGCAGCCAGCAGGGCGACTAGCAGGTAGCCCATGTGTGCGATGGATGAATAGGCGAGGATGCGCTTGACGTTGTCCTGGAGGAGCGCGAGCAGGTTTCCCGTCAGCATGGAGAGGACCGCAAGGATCGCGAGGACCGCCATGACCGGGGCCTGCCGGTGGGCGTCGCTCGCTACCAGCAGGCGCAGGAGGACGACGATCACCGCCCCCTTGGCGACCGAGGCGAGGAAGCCCGTTACCGCCGTCGGTGCCCCTTGGTAGACGTCGGGGGTCCACCAGTGCAGGGGGACCAGGGACAGCTTCATGGCGAGCCCGGCGATCACCAGGGTGACGCCACCGAGGATCCAGATGCTACCCGGCGCCCCGGAGGCGGCCAGCGCTCGTCCGATCGCCGCGAGCTCCAGGCTTCCTATGCCGGCGTAGAGGAGGGCCATGCCGAACAGCAGCAGGCCGGTCGCGACCCCCGACAGGACCAGGTACTTGATCCCCGCCTCCAGGGCCTGAGGTTGGCGGCGCCGGTAGGCGATGAGGGGGAAGAGCGAGAGACTGAGCAGCTCCAGGCTGAGGAAGAGCGCGGCGAAGTGCCGGCTTGCCCCCAGCACCATGGCCCCGAGCACCGCGAGCGAGAGCAGGACGTAGTGCTCCTCGGGCTTTCGCTCGTCCGTATCGCGGCCCTGCGTGTCGCCAACCTCTCGTTCTGCGTCGACCTCCTCCGTTTCGCCGACCTGGCTGGCGCCCTGATCACCCGCGGCGAACAGCACCGTCGCGGCGCCGCTCGAGGCGACGAGTGCGATGAAGAAAAGGGCGAGACCGTCGATCTCCAGTAGGGGTGTGACCTGCATAGGCGCCACCCGGGCTGCGGGGGTCAGGGTCGCCAGAACGACGGCGAAGCCGATCAGGGTGAGCGCCAAGACGAGCCGGGAAGAGCGCCGCGCGGCAATCGCCAGGATGAGCACGACCGGGATGGCGGCCGCAACGATGATCGGCAAGAGGGCGATAAGCTGGACGCGGCTCACGGCTCAGCCTCCTGCTCCGGGCAGGGCAGCCAGCGCGGGGCGCGCCAAATCTAGAACGGGCTGAGGATAAAGCCCAAGACCGAGGGAGACGGCCGCCATCAGGCCGAGGGCCGCGGTCTCGCGTGGCCCGTAATCGCGCAGGCCGGTGCGCTCCCCGGGGGGACCCTGAAAGGCCCGCTGAACCAGGGCCAGCGCGTAGATGGCGGTGGTTACGACCCCGGTAACCGCCACCAAGGCCGCCGTGGGATGGTCGCGAAAGGTCCCCAGGAGAACCAGGATCTCTCCGACGAAGTTGCCGAATCCGGGCAGGCCGAGCGTGGCGACGGCAAAGAGCAGCCCCAAGGCGGACAGGCGCGGCAGCTGCGCCCAGAGTCCGCCCATCCCCTTGGCATCGAGGGTGTGGAGGCGCTCGCGTAGGCTGCCCGCAATCATGAAGAGTCCGGCGGCGGTGATCCCGTGTGCCACCAGCTGCACCACCGCGCCCTGCAGGGCCAGCGCATTCCAGGCGAAGACGGCGAGCAGCACGAAGCCCATATGGCTGATGCTGGAGTAGGCGACCAGGCGCTTGACGTCGGACTGGGCGAAGGCCAGGACTCCGCCGTAGAGGATGCCCGCGGCCCCGAGCCCCAAGGCGACCGGGGCCAGGGCGGCGGAGGCCTGTGGGAAGAGCGGCACCAGGAAGCGGATCAGGCCATAGGCCCCCGTCTTGAGCAGGATCCCTGCCAGGATCACACTACCGCCTGTCGGGGCCAGCGTATGGGCGTCCGGAAGCCAGGTATGGAGGGTCACGACCGGGAGCTTGACGGCGAAGGCGAGGAAAAGCCCGAGCATGGCCCAGAAGGCGATCTGCGGGTCGAGGGCGGTCCCCCGCAGGGCGAAATAGTCGAACGTGAGGTGGCCCGTCGCCGCGAAGTGGCCGAGCACCAGGATCAGGATCCCCACCAGGAGGAGCAGTCCGCCGCCCTGCGTGAAGAGGAAGAACTTGATCGCCGCCCGAGCGCTGTCGCCGTGCCCCCAGAGGGCGATGATGAAGTACATGGGCACCAGCATCAGCTCCCAGAACAGGAAGAACAGAAAGAGATCGAGGGCGGCGAATACCCCGATCACGCCGGCCAGAGTCCAGAGCAGGTTGAGGTAGAAGAAGCCGGTGCGCTCGCGGATCTCGCTCCAGGAGGCGACCACCGCCATCAGCCCGAGGAAGAGCGCCAGGAGGCTGAGGATCAGCGAGAGTCCGTCGAGCCCGAAGCTCAGCGCGATGCCGAAGCGGGGGATCCAGTCGAGGCTCAGCCGCTCCAGCCAAGGCCCGCCGGTAAGCTTCAAGCCGACCGGCGTCTGGCTCCAAAACGCCAGTAACCAGGAGAGGGCCCCCGCGAGGGCGACGAGGGCGATCCAGCGCGGCAACCGGGCGTTGCGCCGTCCGGCAACCCAGGACAGGAGTCCGCCCGAGAGCAGGATCAGCAGGAGAAGGATCGAGGTCATGGCAGCTCCGCCCACAGGATCAGGGTTGCGACCACCAGCACGCCTCCTAGCACGGTTGCCCGCGCGTACCAGCGCAGGACACCCGTCTGCGTGAGGCTGAGCAACCGGTTCCCGAGCCGGGCCAGCCGCGCGAGGCCCTCGTAGAGGAGGTCGACGAGATCCCTTTGATTGGCCCGGGCGAGCGCGATGAAGGGACGCACCAGCAGCCGGTCGTAAAGGGCATCGAAGCCCAGGCCCCATCGACCGAAGCGGAACAGGCCGGCCAGCCGCTCGGTGTCGGAAGAGTGCTGGAAGATCCAGTAGGCGACCAGGATGCCGAGCAGCCCCAGGGCGACCGCGACGAGCTCGGGGGCGATATGCTCGCTCGTCGGATAGGTTCCGGACAGGTCCCAACGCGCCAGGAAGGTCGGCACGCCGATCCAGCCGCCGCCGACGGCCAGCGCCGAGAGCACCAGGATCGGAGCCGACATGGCCGGGCCGTAGTGCCCGGTCGGCTTGCTCTTGGGCTCGCCGAAGAAGACCAGGAACAAGGGCCGGAAGATGTACAGGCCGGTCAGGAAGGCGCCGATCGCCCCGGCCCCCCAGAGCACCCGATCGCCTGACCAGGGACCGGACCAGGCGGTGCTCAGGATGAGCTCCTTGCTGTAGAAGCCGGCGGTCACGAGCGGCAGGGCGGCGAGCGAGGCCGCACCGATCAGGAAGCCCCAGAAGGCGACGGGTCGCTCGCGGCGCAGCCCGCCCATGCGAAAGACGTCGTGCTCTCCGTCGAAGCTCATGATGACCGTCCCCGCGGAGAGAAAGAGCAGGGCCTTGAAGAAGGCATGCGTCATCAGATGAAAGAGGGCCGCCGAGACGGACCCCAAGCCCAGCGCGAGGAACATGTAGCCGATCTGGCTCACCGTGGAGTAGGCGAGGATACGCTTGATATCCCGCTGCCCGAGTGCGGACAGGGCCGCAAGCAGGAGCGTGATGGCCCCGATCGTCCCGACCAGGGCGAGCACCTGGGGGGCCTGCGCGAACAGGGGAAACATGCGCCCGATGAGGTACACGCCGGCCGTGACCATGGTCGCAGCATGGATCAAGGCGCTCACCGGCGTGGGGCCGGCCATGGCATCCGGCAGCCAGACCTGTAGCGGAAGCTGTGCCGACTTGCCCACCGCGCCGCCGAGCAGCAGGAAAGCGGCCACCACGGCGAGACCCGAGCCCCAGGGCCATTCGGTGCTTGCCCGCACGAGAAGGACCTCGATCTGCGTGGTGCCGAGCCCGGTGAAAAGCACGAGCAGTCCGGCCAGGAAGGCGGCATCACCGATGCGCGTCACCACGAAGGCCTTGCGTGCCGCGCGCCCGTTGTCCGCGTCCTGGTACCAGAAACCGATGAGCAGATAGCTGCACAAACCTACCCCCTCCCAGCCGAGGAACAGCAGCAACAGGTCCCCGGCGAGAACCAGAATCAGCATGAAGGCCACGAACAGGTTCATGTAGGCGAAGAAGCGACGATAGCCCTCGTCACCCGCCATATACTCGGTCGCATAGATGTGGATGAGCGTGCCGACACCCGTGATGACCAACATCATGACCAGTGAAAGCCGGTCGAGGTGGAGATCGATCGCTGCCCGGAAGCCCTCGAGCTCCATCCAGGTCCAGAGGGTTTGCGAATAGGCGCCATCGGCCCCGAATTCGCCCAGGAAAGCAGAGGCGATGAGGCACGCGAGGATGGCAGAGAGGTCGACGCTTCCCGCGCCGATCCGAGCGATAGTCCGCCGGGTCAGCCGCCCGCCCGCAAGGGCGAGGAGCGTGAAGCCCGCGAGCGGTAGGGTGGGGACGAGCCAGAGCCAGCCGAGCATGTCAGCCCCGCATCCTGCTCAGCACGTCGGCGTCCAGGGAGCGGAGCCGGTGATGGACCGCGAGCACCAGGGCCAGTCCGACGGCGGCCTCCGCCGCGGCCAGGGTGAGAATCAGCAGGAAGAGTATCTGCCCGTCGGCCTGCCCCCAGCGCGCCCCGCCCGCGATGAAGGCGAGCCCCACGCCGTTGAGCATTACCTCGAGCGACATCAGGATGAAGATCAGGTTGCGACGCACCAGGATCCCGATCAGGCCGAGGGCGAAGAGGCCCGCGGCGAGATAGAGGGCGTGCTCGACTGGGACCTGCGTCGTCATCTGCGTGCCTCCGGGCGCCCGAGATGCCAGGCGCCGACCAGGCCCGCGAGCAAGAGCATGGAGGCAAGCTCCACCGCGAGCAGATAGGGGCCGAGCAGGACCGTCCCGACCGCTTTGGGCCCTACGGCCTCCGCGCCGGTACGCACCGGCAGTCCCGAGGCGAAGAGGTAGAGGAGCTCCGCCAGCAGCGTAGCGACCAGAAGCGCGGGGCCGGTCCAGGCCTCTGGACGGCGCAGCCCCTCGTTCCATTGCAGATTCAGCATCATCACCACGAACAGGAAGAGGACCATGATGGCGCCGGCGTACACGATGACCTCCAAGGCCGCTGCGAAGGGGGCGCCCAACAGGAAGAAGATCACCGCGACCGCGAGCAGGGAGACCACCAGGTAGAGCAGGGCGTGCACGGGGTTTCGCCCGCCGATGACGAGGACGGTGGAGATGATTACGACGGCGGCGGAGAGGTAGAAGGCAAGGGTCACGGCAGCAGACTCCTGGTATCCACCGGCTCGGCCTCGTTGCGTGCCTCGCCCTTGTCCTTGCCGGCGATTGCCTTGCCCGCCACGCGCCAGAAGCTGTAGTCCGGATACTTGCCGGTCCCGCTGATCAAGAGGTCCTCCTTCTCGTAGACGAGGTTCTGACGGTCCAGCTCGGACATTTCGAAGTCCGGGGTGAGCTGGATCGCGTAGGTCGGACAGGCCTCCTCGCATATCCCGCAGAAGATGCAGCGCGAAAAGTTGATGCGGAAGATCTCCGGGTACCAGCGACCATCCTCGTCTTCGGTCTTTTGCAGCGCGATGCAGTCCACCGGGCAGGCCGCAGCGCACAGGTAGCAGGCGACGCAACGCTCCCCACCGTCCGGATCGCGGGACAGGATGATCCGACCGCGGTAGCGCGGCGGCAGATAGGGCTGCTCGTCCGGATACTGCACCGTGTCCCTCTTGCGGAACCCGTGCAGGAAGACGAGCCAGAGGGTTCTGAGCGAGCTCCACATGATCATTGCAGCGCCAGCACGACGCCCCCGGTTACGACGAGGTTGAGCAGTGCCAGAGGCAGCAGGATCTTCCAGCCGAGCGCCATGAGCTGGTCGTAGCGCGGGCGCGGGAGGGCGGCCCGCAGCAGGACGAAGAACACCAGGACGGCGGCAGTCTTCAGCAGGAACCAGACCAGCGGCGGCAGCAGGGGCCCGAGCCAGCCGCCGAGAAACAGCGTTGTGATCAGCGCGGCGGTGAGAATCATGCCGACGTACTCGCCGACGAAGTACATTCCGAACTTCATGCCGGAATACTCGGTGTGGTAACCGGCGACCAGCTCGTTCTCGGCCTCCGGCAGATCGAATGGTAGGCGATGCAGCTCGGCCACCCCCGCGATCAGAAAGAGCAGAAAACCGGGGAGCTGGGGCACGACGTACCAGAGGCCGCGCTGGGTCTGCACGATCGTTCGCAGATCGAAGCTGCCTGCCAGGATGACCACGCCCATGAGGGCGAGGCCCATGAAGACCTCGTAGCTGATCATCTGGGCCGCGGCCCGCAGACCGCCGAGGAGGGAGTACTTGTTGTTGGAAGCCCAGCCGCCGAGCACGACCCCATAGACGGTGAGCGCCGCCATGGCGAGGAAGAAGAGGAGCCCGATGTTGAGATCCGTCACACCGATCCCTGGAGCGGCGGGGATCACGGCGAAGGCGACGAGCCCGGTTGCCATGACCAGTGCCGGCGCGATGACAAAGACCGGCCGGTCGGACATCGGAGGGACCCAGTCTTCCTTCATCATCAGTTTGATCACGTCGGCCACCGGTTGCAGCACCCCGAAGGGACCCACGCGATTGGGTCCGTAACGATCCTGCCACAGGCCCAGCAACCGCCGCTCCGCCCAGGTGAGAAGGGCGGCGGCGATCAGCACCGCCAAGGGGGTGCCGATCACATTGAGCAGGGCTGCTACCGTATCGGACATGTCGGCTCCTCAGCTCTCCGGCACCGCCGGAAGCGGACGGATCTCGCCCCAGTCCGGCAAGGCGATGCCGGCAAGCCCCGGCAGGTCCCCCGGCAGACCCGCAGTGCCGGCAGGCAGGGCAGGGTGGACACGCACCGCTAGCACATGGGCTTCCCCCCCGATACGCAGCTCTGTCGGCTGACCTTCCGCGAGGCCGAGCCGATCGGCAGCCGTCCTGCCCACGGCGAGGTAGGGCTCGGGGGCACGCTGGGCGATCGGTTCCGAATGAATGCTCTGCTCCTCACCGCCGAGGCAATGATGCAAGGGCAAGACCAGCCAAGACCCAGGCCGAGGCTCGAAGGGGGGAGGGGGCTCGGTGAAGAACCGCGCCGCCCCCGGTGCCGGCTCGATGAGACGCACACCCGGACGGGATTCCCGCAGGGGCCCCGGAATCTCCTGCTGGAACCGGCTCAATGCCTCGTTCGAGCTCCAGCTCGGGACCCAGTACCAGGGAGCGAGTCCACCGGGGGTCGCCTCGGCCCCCCCCTCCATGGAGAACACGAACGGCGAGTCCGGATCCCGTGGTGGCGGCTGCTCCTTCACATCCCGCTGGGCATCCATCGCTGTACGACCACTGTAACGCGGGGTGGCGCGGGGGATGCGCGAAGGGACTTTATCCGCATGGGATTCGGGGGCGGCCGCGGCAATGGGGCCGAAGTCCGGCAGGGCGGCGGCAAGGCGGGCGGTGACGGCGTCGAAGGTCGTATCCTCGGACCTGCCTCTCGCCGCTGCCGCAATCTCACCGAGCCAGCGCCAGGCCTCCCGAGCCTCGCCGCCGGGAGGCAGGACCTTGTAGGCGCGCTGGGCGCGTCCCTCCGCGCTGACGAGGGTCGCATCCGTCTCCGCAAAGGTCGCAACCGGCAGGAGCCAGCGGGCCTTTTCGGCCGTCGCATGCTGCAGATGATCCAGCAGGAAGAAGTCGCGGGTCGCCGCGAGAGCGGCATCGACCCTTGCTTCCCCGAGGCGCCGGTAGAGGTCGTTCTCGAGCACCACCAGGGTGTCTGCCTCGCCCTGCTCTAGGGCGGTAAACGCGGCCTCCAGTGGCGGTGCGTCCAGCATCGCGAGCCCCATGGAGTCGCACTCGGGAAGCGCCAGCCAGAGCGCGGGGTCCCGTTCCGCAACAGTCAGGGACCATGCCAGGTTGGCGGCGGCCTGGAGGACCTCCGGCGATCCGCAGCCCGTGCCGCTGACCACCAGGGGCCGAGCAGAGCCGGCGAGGGCCTCGGCGATCGATTCGGAAAGCTCGCTTTCTGCGCGAGTCAGGCCCTCGACGACCGGGGCCTCCTCGGCGAGGCGATGGGCGATGGCGAAGCCGATACGGGCGATCGTCTGCGGCTCCCCGCGGAAGACCTGCGCCGCGACGTCGTCCAGCGCGCAGACATCCGGGCTGAGCACGAACAGCGGCGAGCGCTGCCCACCGGCGGCCTGCGCGACGGCGGTGCGCTTCCAGGGCTGCACCATGGCGTGGGCCGCGGCCTCCCGGGCGCGGTTCAGGGTCGCCTGGCGCAGGCTCAGGGCCACGCGGGGGGCGGTGTTGGTGACGTCTTCGCCGAGCACCAGAACGCAGTCGGCATCCTCGATCCTGCTGCGTGTAGCCGCCGGCACGGGGCCGTCTCGCAGGATCGAAAGGGTCAGGGCAGCCAGTCGCTGATCTGCTTCGGCGATGCCGGCGAAGAAGCGCCCGGGCCCGACCAATTCACGCAACAGGAAATTGGCCTCCAGGGAGGCGCGCGGGGAGCCGATTCCCAGGACCCGGCGGGCACGCACGCGATCGGCAAGTGCCCTCACGGCCTCCTCGGCGCGGGCGGGCTCGACGCCGTCGCCCCCTCGCCGCAGCACCCTGCAGATGCGAGCCTCGCTGTTGACGAGCCCATAGCCGAAGCGCCCCCGATCACATAGGAAGTAACTGTTCACCTGGTCGTTGTAACGATTCATGATGCGGCGCAGCTCGCCGTAGCGCGCCCCCGGCTGGGTGTTGCAGCCGACGGCGCAGTGCACGCAGACCGAGGGCGCCGTCATCAGGTCCCACTTGCGCGTGTAGCGGCGGCTGAAGGTCTTGTCGGTGAAGACCCCGGTGGGACAGACCTCGACCAGGTTGCCGCTGAAGGGGCTCTCGAGGGCCCCGTCGGTCAGGCGCCCGAAATAGACATGACTGGCGATGGCCTGGGCCTGCAGATCCACACCCCCCGCATAGTCGTTGTAGAAGCGCACGCAGCGGTAGCAGGTGATGCAGCGATTCATCTCATGACCGAGGAAGGGCCCCAGGTCCTGGTTGCGGAAGGTGCGCTTGGGAAAGCGGTCGCGGCGGTAGAGGTGACCGGTCATCACCGTCATGTCCTGCAGATGGCACTCACCCCCTTCCTCGCACACCGGGCAGTCGTGCGGGTGGTTGGTCATCAGCCATTCGATCACGCCGCGGCGCAGGTCCTCGGCCTGGGCATCGGCGACCGATATGCGCGTGCCCTCGTCCGCGGGGGTCATGCAGGCCATGACGATCTTGCCCTTCTGGTCCTTCTCGTCCGTGAACTGCTTGACCGCGCATTGGCGGCAGGAGCCAACCGATCCCATGGCCGGATGCCAGCAGAAATAGGGCAGGTCGATACCGAGCGAGAGACACACAGCGAGCAGGTTCTGCCCCGGATCTGCCTGATAGGCTTTGCCATCGATGTAAATCTCAGCCATTTGCCAAAGCTCTCACCGTGGCCTTTGGTCCGCGGTATTGGCTCCGCGCTGCTCGAAATGGGCAGCGGCGTTCCCGGATGTGCCGCTCGAAATCCTCGCGAAAATACTCGAGTGCGCTCTGTAGCGGCTCCATGGCTCCCGGGGCATGGGCACAGAAGGTGTGGCCCATGCCGAGGAGGCGGGTGTGCCGCTCCAGCATCCTCATGTCCTCTTCGCGACCCTCACCCGCTTCGATGGCCTCCAGGGTGCGGGCGACGAAGGGCAGACCGTCGCGGCAGGGGGTGCACCAGCCGCAGGACTCCTGCGCGAAGAACCGCTCGAGGTTGAGGCACAGGCCGACAGGGCAGGTCCGGTCGTCGAGCAGGATCATGGTTCCCGTGCCGAGCCGGCTGCCGGCCGGGATGAGCGAGTCGAAGTCCATGGGCAGATCCAGGTGCCGCTCGACCAGGAAGTCGGTAGAGGCCCCGCCCGGCAGCACCCCGCGGAACCCGTATCCGGGGTGCATGCCGCCGGCGTGCTCCTCGAGGATCTCGCGGATCGGGGTGCCCATTGGCAGCTCCCAAGCCCCGGGCCGGCGTATCCGCCCGCTGGCCCCATAGATCTTGGTGCCCCCGTCCTCGCTGCGGCTCAAGTCACGGAACCATCGCGCTCCGTGGGCGACGATGTGGGGCACGTTGCACAGGGTCTCGACGTTGTTGACGACCGTGGGCTTGCCCCAGAGCCCTGCCGCCTGGGGGAAGGGCGGCTTGGTGCGGGGGACGGCTCGCGTCCCCTCCAGGGCGTTGAGGAGCGCGGTCTCCTCGCCACAGATGTAGCGCCCCGCGCTCCGATGCAGGTGAAGCTCCAGGTCGAAGCCCGAGCCCAGGATGTCGCGGCCCAGCAGGCCGGCCGCCTTGGCCTCGGCGATGGCCTGGGCGAGGATTCGGGCACTGGCTCGGTACTCTCCGCGCAGGAAGATGTAGGCGACCTCGGCCCCGATGGCGAAGGCGCCCAGGATCACTCCCTCGATTATCTGGTGGGGGTCGCCCTCGAGCAGCAGTCGGTCCTTGAAGCTCCCGGGCTCCATCTCGTCGGCATTGACCACCAGGTACCTGGGTGCCGGCGCATCGTCCCCGCGCGGGACGAAGCTCCACTTAGTGCCCGTCGGGAAGCCCGCTCCGCCGCGCCCGCGCAGGCTCGATGCCTTCACCGCATCGAGCACTGCCTGGGGGTCCAGCTCCTTCAGGGCCTTGCGCACTGCGCGGTAGCCGCCGGCTCGCTGGTAGCCTGCGAGACCCAAGGGCCCTCGGGTCGGGTCGATCCGAGCGGTGAGGGGGGTCTCAGTCATAGTTTTCGAGGAGACTCGCCAGCCGGTCGGGGTCCAGGTCCAGGTGCAGCTCGTCGTCCACGGCGAGCACCGGGGCGTGATCACAGGCGCCCAGGCACTGCGCCGGGAGCAGTGTGAAGCGGCCGTCCTTCGTGGTCTCTCCGGATTCCACCCCGAGCTGCTTCTCCAGCGCCGCGCGAAGGTCGTCGCAGCCCAATATCCAGCAGGTCGCCGAGTCGCAGAAGGTGACCAGGTGCCTGCCCACGGGGCGACGGTGCAGGCGGTTGTAGAAGGTGGCCAGCGCCTCGAGCTCGTGCACGCTCATCCCGAGCACCGGGGCCAGGTCATCCAGCGCCTCGTCGGGGAGCCAGCCGCGACTCTCCTGCAACCTCACCAGGGAATCGATGCTCGCTGCCCGGCGATCGGGATATTGCGCGATCTCCGCTTCGATCGTATGGCGTTCTCGCTCGGTCAGCATGGCGGTACCTTCCGCGATCAACGGTCCACGTCCGCCATCACGAAATCGATGCTCCCCAGGATGGCGATCAAATCGGCGACCGTGTGCCCACGGCTGATCGCAGGGATCATCTGCAGATGCGGAAAGGAGGGGGTACGGATTCGGGTGCGGTAGGACATGTTGCCGCCGTCCGAGGTGAGGTAGTAGCTGTTGATGCCTTTGGTCGCCTCCACAGCGACGCAGGCCTCTCCGGGAGGGATCACCGGACCCCAGCCGATCTCGACGAAGTGGTGGATCAGGGTCTCGATGTCCTGCATGCTGTAGTCCTTGATCGGGGGGGTCGTGAGGGGGTGGCGTGCCTTGTGCTCGCCTGCGGGCATGTTGTCCAGGCACTGGCGGATGATGCGCAGGCTCTGGCGCATCTCCTCCAGGCGCACGGCGGTGCGATCGTAGCAGTCGCCCCGATCTCCGGTCGGGATCTCGAACGCGAAGCGCTCGTAGCCCGAGTAGGGCCGCGCCTTGCGCAGATCCCATGCGAGGCCGGTGGCGCGTAGACCCGGACCCGTGACACCCCACTCCATCGCGTCGGCCGTGGTATAGGCGCCGATTCCCCTGGTGCGGCGACGGAAGATGCCGTTTCTGAGCACCATTCGGTCGTACTCGTCGAGCCGCGGCTGCTCCCAGTCGAGGAAGCCGCGCACCAGCTCGTCCCAGCCCTGCGGTAGGTCCTGGGCGAGTCCCCCGATGCGAAACCAGGCGGGGTGCATGCGAAAGCCGGTGACCGCCTCGGTGATATCGTAGACGCGCTGGCGGTCGCTGAACATGTAGAAGACCGGCGAGAGCTGGCCCAGGTCCTGAGCCATGGTGCCGAGGAAGAGGAGGTGGCTCGATACCCGGAAGAGCTCGCAGAGCATGACACGGGCGACCTCCACCCGCTCCGGGACCAGGATGCCCGCCAGTCGCTCGACCGCGAGCACGTAGGGCAGGTTGTTCATCACCCCGCCGAGATAGTCCACCCGGTCCGTGTAAGGGATGTAGCTGTGCCAGGTCTGGCGCTCCCCCATCTTTTCGGCCCCCCGGTGGTGGAAACCGATCTCGGGGACGGCATCGACGATCTCCTCCCCATCGAGCTGGAGCACCACCCGGAAGACGCCGTGGACGCTCGGGTGGTTGGGCCCGAGATTGAGGAACATGAAGTCGGTGCCGTCGTGGGCACGCGTCATCCCCCAGTCCTCCGGACGGAAGCGCAGTGCCTCCTGCTCGACGCTTTGGCGCTCGTCGGGCAGGGTAAAGGGCTCCATCTCGGTGGCCCGGGCGAGGTGGTCCTTGCGCAAGGGGTGCCCCTGCCAGGTGGGGGGCAGGAGGATGCGCTTCAGGTGTGGGTGACCCTCGAAACGGATCCCGAAGAGATCCCAGACTTCGCGCTCGTACCAGTCCGCGTTGGGGTAGATGGAGCGGATGCTGGGTAGCTCGAGATCGTCCTCGCTCAGGGGGACCTTGAGGCGCAGGTCCCTGTCCCGGTCGCAGGACAGGAGCTGATAAACGGCGGTGAAGGCGGCGTCCTGCTCAGGGCGCGGTGGTCCGACAGGGTTGCGCCTGGTGCGCTCGTCGATGGCCGTGAGGTCGTAGAGCATGGGATAGGGGCGCTCGATCCCCCCCTTCAAGTGGGACAGGATCTGCGGGAGCCGCGCGCGGTCGACCCACAGGGTCGGTATGCCGTCGACGGTCGCTTCCTCGGCGATGGTCTCCGTCCCGAAGTGTGCGCGCAGGGCATCGACCGAGGCGTGCTCGTCCGGCATGGGCTCGATCCGTAGCGCTTGGACGGCTTCAGACACGGTCGGGGCTTCGCAGCTCGGTCACCCGCATGCGCTCGGCGCGCTTGGCGTCCCGCCGGCTCGGCATCCGGTTCTGGAGCTGGGGACGTTCGACACCCTGATCGCCGATCACCCAGCTCAGGGGCCGGCGCTCGGCCCCGATGGCTTCCTGCAGCAGGAGGAGCCCCTCCAGGAGTGCCTCGGGCCGTGGCGGGCAGCCGGGTACGTAGACGTCCACCGGAAGGAAGCGATCTACCCCCTGGACGACGCTGTAGATGTCGTACATGCCGCCGGAGTTGGCGCAGGAGCCCATGGAGATTACCCAGCGCGGCTCCATCATCTGCTCGTAGAGACGGCGGATCACCGGGGCCATCTTGCGGAACACGGTGCCGGAGATGACGATGACGTCCGCCTCGCGGGGGGTGGCCCGGATCACCTCCGCGCCGAATCGGGCGATGTCGTGGGGCGGCGTGAAGACGGTGGCCATCTCCACATAGCAGCAGGAGAGCCCGAAGTTGAAGGGCCACAGGGAATTCTTGCGCCCCCAGGCTACCAGGTCCGCCAGCCGCGCCAGGACCAGGTTGCGTCGCACGGCTTGCTCCGGAGATTCACCCCCCGCCTCGCGGCTCGGGGTTTCGGGTCGGCTCAGTTGCCAGCGCATCTCAGGTATCCTCCCGTCCGCGCTCCTGCCACCAGTCCAGGGCACCGATCCGCCACAGATAGGCGAGCGCGGCCACCAAAACCCCGATGAACACCAACATCTCGACGTACCCCGTCCAGCCGACTTCACGGGCCGCCACCGCCCACGCGAAGATGAAGACGGCCTCGAGGTCGAAGATCACGAAGAGCACCCCGACGAGGTAGAAGCGCACGGGAAAGCGCAGCCGTCCGGAACCCACGGGGACGATCCCGGACTCGAAGGGGTCCCCTGTCGCCTGTTCCCGGTGGCGCTGTCCCAGCAGGTGGGACAGGACGAGCAGCCCGCCGATCAGGGCGAGCACCAGGGCCACATAGAGGGCCAGAGGCCAGTAGGTCGCAGTGTGCGCGTTCATTACTGCCCACGGCTGCAAGGCCTGTTCCAGGTGGATGGCGTGTCCCTGCAATGCCAGCGAGAGTGGCCTCTACGGCGACGCGACTTGCGCGGCCGGCGCCCCGCGTCCGGCCCAGGGATCGGCCGGAGGACCGGCATGCGATGCTGGACTCGGATTGAGGGAGGTTGATTTCAACCTACGCAAGGGGCTTTACCACCGCAGGCCAGGGGCGCGCGTCTTACGGACGCTTCGGCTATGGGTCGTATGTAGGCTCGACGAGGTGCTGCACTCGCATCAAAACCGGCGCTCGCATTTGCATCCTCAGTGGCCGCGATCGCGCTCTGCGCCAACGCTGGCTCTGGTTTTGCTTATTTTTTCTTACCAGTCGGCTTCGCGGCCATGGCGCCTGCGCCGAGCCAAGGGAAACCGGTTTCCGCTGACTAGGCCGCGCACTGCGCCTAAACCCTCTCGGTTTCGAGGAAGAAAGGCACGTCTCCGGCGCACGCGTCACAGGTAATGTTTGGCATATGCGCACCCAAGGTGCGAGCGTTGGCGGACAATTGATGGAGAGAATCAATGCGCGCAAATGTAGCCGATACGTCATGTCAGAGCTCGGTTGCGGCGAAGCCGTCTCCCTGTCTTATGGTGATCTTCGGGGCCGCTGGGGATCTGACCCGCCGCTTGCTGGTGCCATCGCTGTTCGAGCTCGCGCTAAAGGGATTGCTTCCCGAGCCTTTCGCGGTGCTGGGATTTTCCCGCGAGCCTTGGGGCGATGATGACTTCCGCAAGCAGATGCACCAGCACCTGGAGCAAGACGGCGACTTCGACGCGGAAGCCTGGAGCAGATTCGCTGCGCGTCTGCACTATCAGCCCGGTGACTTCACCTCACAGGAGGATTTCCAACGGCTGGGCGGGCGCGTCGCCGCAATGAGGGAGGAGCGCGGCCTACCGGACAATCTTTACTTCCACCTCGCCACGCCACCTGCGTTCTTCGGTCGCGTTGCCGAGAATCTCGATAGAGCAGCTTTGGCGCGCCCGGAGCAGGCGATTGGAGCGGGTTGGCGAAGGATCGTGATCGAAAAGCCTTTCGGCACAGACCGTACCTCTGCCCGTGCGCTGCACGACGAGCTGCAACGGTTCTTCTCCGAAAGCCAGATCTATCGGATGGACCACTTTCTTGGCAAGGAAACGGTGCAGAACATGCTCGTGGTTCGATTCGCAAACCCGAGCTTCGAGCCCATTTGGAATCATCGCTTTATCGATCACATCCAGATAACGGTCGCTGAGGACATCGGCATAGGCACCCGCGGTGCCTTCTACGAGAAGACGGGTGTTGTGCGGGACATGGCGCAGAATCACCTGCTTCAGCTTCTTTGCATGACGGCGATGGAGCCTCCGACAGGCTATGAACAGCAGTCGCTGCGCGACGAGACTGTCAAGGTTCTGCGGGCGATCAATCCGCCGGCGCAGAACGAGTGCGTCTTTGGCCAGTACGGACCGGGGGCCGTCGGCGGACATAAGGTCATCGGTTATCGCGACGAGGCCGACGTGGCCCCGGACTCGGCGACGCCAACGTTCGCGGCGATGAAGCTGAAGGTGAATAACTGGCGCTGGGTCGGTGTTCCCGTCTACTTGCGTACGGGCAAACGCTTGGCCGCGAAAATCAGCGAGGTTTCCGTACATTTCAAACCCAACTGCATACCCGATGTTCGCGGCCGCAGGCGAAACCCCTGTCTATAAAAACGTCGTCGACTTCAGGCTCCAGCCGGAAGAGGGCATTCTGCAAACCTTCATCGCCAAGCAGCCAGGCGCCGAGATCCGCCTTAAGCCGGTCACCTCGCAATTTCTGTACGCGGACGCCTTTGGAATCACTTCACTTCTGAGAGCCTACGCCGGTTTGATCCTCGACGTCACAAAAGGGGATCAGACGCTTTTCGCCCGCGAAGACTGGATCGAGCAGGCATGGGCGATCGTAGATCCGGTCGTGCAGCTCCTGGAAAGCCATCCCGTCACAGACCTGCCGAGTTATGCCGCGGGCTCTTGGGGGCCTGCGACCTCCGCTGCACTCTTGGAGCGCTACCACCGGCAATGGAATACGCCCACTACGGGCGGCTGATGCACCCGGAATCGGCGCGGACTCCGACTCGGTATTTCCCTTTTCTTGCTCCGCGCGCATGCGCAGATAGGCATTGGTACCCAGGAGATGGCGCCCTTCTGAAGTAGTGACGGCGGCGCGAGCTCTCGTAGCCGGCCACCCGCGACTCCTCGACGCAGAAAATGGAATCCGGCGGCAAAATGGTCCTCTTATTCGTCCCGATCCAACTGGGTGCGTGCCAGCTCTACGTCCGCCCGGCTCGCCCAGCGGCGCACCACTGACCCGAGGGTAAGTCCCTGCACCAGGATGGCGAAGGCGACCACGACATAGGTCACGGTTACGAGGGCGCTGCGTTGCTCGCTTGTCGGCAGGGAGAGGGCCATGGCGATCGAGATGCCCCCGCGCAGCCCGCCCCAGGTGAGAATCGTGACCGTGCCGGGGGAGAAGCTCCGAAAGTGTCGCATGACGCCGATGGGCAGGCCGACACTGATGAGGCGGGCCAGCAGTACCAATGGTACGGCAACGGCGCCGACAAGCAGGTACTCCGCGCGCAGAGAGAGCACGAGCACCTCCAGTCCGATGAGGAGAAACAGGATCGCGTTGAGGATCTCGTCCACCAGCTCCCAGAAGGTATCCAGGTGCTCACGGGTGCGATCCGACATCGCGAACGCGCGCCCATGGTTGCCGATCAGGAGCCCTGCCACGACGATCGCGATGGGAGCGGAAATGTGCATTGTCTCCGCGAGGTCGTACCCGGCGGTGGTCACGGCGAGGGTGATGAGCACCTCGACCGTGTAGTCGTCCACCTGCTTGAGCATCCAGTAGGCAACGGCACCCAGTAGGAGGCCATACACAAGGCCACCGGCCGCCTCCACAGTGAATAGCTTCAAGGCGTCGGCGATGACAGCGAGGTCTACCCCGCCGGCGGGTAGCTGCAGCAAGACCAGAAAGACCACCACGGCCACACCATCGTTGAAGAGCGATTCGCCCGCTATTTTGGTCTCCAATGTCTTGGGTGCGCCCGCGCTTTCGAGAGCCCCGAGAACGGCGATGGGGTCGGTCGGCGCGATGAGGGCACCGAAGAGCAGGCATGCCATGAAGGGCAGATGCAGGCCGATCAAGCCGAACAGCCACCAGGAGCCGATGCCGATCAGAAGGGTGGCGCCGATGACGCTGGCGGTGGCCAATATCGCGATGGTCCAGCGTTGCTGCGCGAGGTCGTCGAGGTTGATATGTAGCGCGCCGGCGAAAAGAAGGAAGCTCAGCATTCCGTGCAGCAGGGTCTCGTTGAAGTCGACGCTCTCGAGCATCAGTCTAACCTGAGCCTCGAGGCCGCCGGACACGGGTCTCAGGGTCAAGAGCGCGATCGATATGGCGAGCGCGCTGAGCATCAGCCCAATCGTAGTGGGAAGTCTCAAGAACCGGTAATTGAGCCAGCTCAGAACCGCGGAGAGGCTGACCAGAACGGCAAGGATGTCGAATAGATCCATCGCGGAACTGGTGGGCATTCGTTTGGCCTCTGTGCCTCGCCGGGGGGATCTAGGTGATCTACGGCGGAGTGACTGGCGTTGCCTGCTGTCTTACCCCGCATCCATGATCATGACCGTGACTGTCGCCTCGCCGCTCTCTTACGGCGAGCTTCGAGGGTAGCGCGCAGATGCCACCGTCCCCGCATCTTCACGGGGGCGGTGGTGCTCTTCCGTCCGTTGGTCGCTAATTTACGGGGATTTGCCCAGGTCCGGAATACTTGCTGCCGTTAAAAAGGATGTTGTCGTAGACGAGCCCATTCCAATCGGGTGCAGGCCGACCGGGCGACGGGCTCACGTTGCTGCGCTGCGGCGGGGAAATCGAAATCGCCTCGCTGGGCGTT
Organism: uncultured Chromatiaceae bacterium; assembly: GCA_964471705.1. Classification (GTDB taxonomy): domain Bacteria; phylum Pseudomonadota; class Gammaproteobacteria; order Chromatiales; family Chromatiaceae; genus Thiosymbion. The sequence goes on along the minus strand of CAYYHR010000031.1, from coordinate 5,465 downwards.
GCCTCGAAGGCGGCGAACTCGCTGCCGCCCACGACATCGTTTGGCCACGCGTAGGCGAGCTGACGATGACCGCCTCTGACGTCAACGGTCCTGACCAGCGTCTGGCCACTGAACGTCGCCACGACCTTATACCAACCCCGGGGCAAGTCGACGAGCAGGATTGGCCCGGAGTCGATGTCGAGGACGCGATTGCCTTGCCTGTCGGTGATATCGACCTTGATGTCATCGAGGAAATCGCCATTGCGCTGGGCAAAGGTCATCATAAGGCTGTAACGGCCGGCGACCGACCTCATGTCGGTCGATTCGGGCTCGCCGACGCCGCCCGTCATATAGGTGATGCCGTTCTGCGTCTGGACCGGAGGCAGATTGCCGAGTCTCGCCGCCAGCACTGGCGCGGCTGCCAGGATGGCGAGCACCATGATAACGCCTGTGAGCTTACTCTTGAGTTCCATGTCTGGTACCTCCCGGTCAGGGGCGCTGACCGTGTCATACTCAGTCATGATCGCGCTCGATGTTTCGTCGCGATCGTTCTTTGCGATGCAATAACGCATCGCGGTGTTGAGCAGGAAGCATTTTGTGTGCCCGTCAGTGGGGGATCCTACCGCGTGTTTCGTCGTGGATTTCGTGGATTGATTCTTCACCGGGCTCGGAGGCCTTTCGAGCATCGTCGTCCTCGTACGCAAAGAGAACCCCCGGCTCATGATTTCGGACACCGAGGTATCGTCAGGGAAGATACCGGCGGCGGTCGCTCGGAGGGTGATGTCGCGGTCGGTCAGGGTACCAACGAGTTGATTCTCCTCCTCCTATTACCCCGCCGACAGCCCGAAGTCAGGGAGCCTGCTAACCTCGCGTCGAGGAAGTCATTGCACAGGCTCCGCAGCGCCCATCGGACGAGAGGCTTGGTACAGGTTTGCGTCTGTCGATCTCAGTATGACCCGTCCGCCGCCACGCGCTCCCAACCGTGTTGGCGTCCACCAGGCCATATCACCCGGAGGCGGTTGGAATACACCGCTCGAGACAAGTCCGGGGCGCGGCGGCCTGCAAACCGGAGATAACGGCCGAGGGGTCCGCTTTTGGTTTTGAGGCGGTTCTATCTGGCAAGGGCGCGTTGAATCCGATCGAGGAGAGCAAAGCGATGACCGAGCGGTTTCTGCGCCGGGCGATTTTGGTCTTCCTGGCCCTCTACGCCTTCTGGGTTGTTGCGTAAGGCTACGTGCAGCTCGCCCTCTTCAGCACGCACATGGAGCGCACCGCCATCGAGGTGCTCAAGGCAGTCTACCCCTCATAACGTCGGCGAGCTGGGCATGGGCTCGGGCTTTGTGGGGATGCGCCGGGGCATATCATCACCAAAGACGACGTCGTAAGCAGTGCAGACCTGATCGGGGTGCGCTTCCAGGGCACGGACAGCGTGGTAGTCGCTGGCGTGCTGCCGAGCACGCCGCCGAAGCGGACGGGCTGGTCGGTCTGGACGCGTCTCGCGGGCGGCTAGGCGATGACATCACCTCTGCACAGGGTAAGCAAATGCGCAGCGTAGCGGATCTGGCCGCCGTCCTCGACGAGGTGGGCGTGGGCAACCGCGCGGTTCTGCGTGTGGAACGCGACGGCGAGATCGAGATGCGGGTGCGCTGGCCGCGCCTTCCACCGGACCGCTTGGAGGCCGCGCGCGCAGAGCTGCGAGCCATTGTGTCTTGCACAATAACTCTGCGGCAGTCGCCCGAGGTGGCCACCGAGATCGCCACCTGCGGCGAGGCAGCGGGTCCATGCCGATCCTGCTCGAGCGTGCCCACGAAACGTCCGACGCCGGGTACGGTTACCACAGCCTCCTCGTCGATCGGATGTTGCCGTGACCGTCAACGGGCGCCCCCCGCCGTTGGCCGAGTGCGCCGGCAAGGAGCCCTGCACCGCCCTGGTCTCGGGCACGGGGAACAACAAAGCGGCGCCGCCGAGGACCTGTTCCAGGATGTTGGGCGAGCTCGGGCCGCGGCCCTCCTCGAAGCTCCGGTGAAGTACGGATCGGATCGAGCTCGGTTCGATACTGAGCACAGCGAAGGGTTTTTCGAGCACACCGACATCCTCAAGGTCCCGCCTCCGACGCGTAAACGACCAACATGGGCTCCCCGATTCCGATCGCTTTCTTCGCAGATTCTCGGAAGGCACCTGTGTTGGTCACCCAAGGGACGCAGGGCAGGTCGGCAGCGATGGCGCTCGTAGCTGGGGAGCGCATCGTCTTATGTTGGCACTTGGTTTGCCTTTCACGGAGCAAGAGCAAACCCAATTGGAGGTGTTTCCCGTGAGCATCCAAGCAGGCCTTTCCCGACACTGGTCCGTCCAGGAGATCCCATACGGATCCATCGATCGGCAGCGTGCCCGGTCCGATCCTCATCTGCTGTACTTGGTCGCTGGGGCCTCGTTCGTCGAGATTACCTCCGACCTCTATGCCGACAATCTGGTGGAGTACTTCGCCGGGGACGACGGGCTGAGCCACTGGCTCAGGGAGCGCTGGGAGCAGGAAGAGAAGCAGCATGGCCGGGCACTGAGACGCTACGTAGAGACGGTGTGGCCGGAGCTCGACTGGGAGAAGGCCTACCAGGGCTTCTACGCGGAACGCCCCTTACGGCGCGGTCGGCATGCTCGGACCTACGCGCGCTTTGGAGCTGGCCTCGCGCTGCGTGGTCGAGACCGGAACCGCCACCTTCTATGCCGCCCTTGCCAAGGTCAGCCCCGAGCCCGTTCTCGCCGAGCTTGCGAGCCGGATCAAGGACGATGAGCACCGGCACTTTTACCTGTATTTGTACCACTATGGGCGCTGGGCGGGGCAGGAGGGCACGGGTCGCATTGAGGTGCTCGCGGCGTTACGTGCCCGCATGTCGGAGCTCGACCGGGAGGACATCTACTATGCCATCAAGCACGTGTTTCTGGTCATGCATCCCGGGCAGCCGTTCACCGCGGCAGACTACCGGCGGATCAAGCGCCACTATACCCGCCTCGCCCGCCATCATTACCCCTACCGAACAGCCGCCAGGATGTTGCTCAGGCCCCTGCGGCTGAGCCCTATCTTGCAGTCGGTCGCGGCACCCCTTCTCGCCTTTGCCGGCTGGCTCCTCCTGTCCTGATGCCACGTGTGCGGGCACAGTTGGAGGTGCTGACTCCGTCACCCACCGATCTACTCTACCCGGAGAGCCATCATGACCAACCGTACCGCTATGAGGCACTGTAGTCAGCACCTCGAACGGCGACTGCCGCTGGCTTTCGTCGCAGGATTCCTCGGGGTCCTGCTCTTTCATCAGCCAATGTTGGCGGTCCTTCATGCCTTGGGCCTGACGGCTCTCGCACCTTACCCCATGGTGGCCACCGTCCCACTCGGTGTCCCCAGGGTCTTGTCATTGGCGTTCTGGGGCGGCGTCTGGGCCATGCCGCTCGCACTTGTTCTCATGTGTGTACGCACGCGAGCGGGCTACTGGTTGACCGCCCTGGTGTTCGGGGCGATCGGCCCCTCCGTAGTGAACTGGCTGGTGGTTCTGCCTCTGAAGGGGGCCCCCATGGGCGGGGGATGGCAACCCTCTGGGATCCTTACGGCGCTTATCATCAACGGGGCCTGGGGACTGGGAACAGCCCTGCTGCTGCGCTGGGCCACGGGCCGCTCGGGTCGGACTGAGCAGCCCACCGGGCCGTGACGACCGGCTTCTCCACCGGACCATCTGCCAGCGGCAATCAACAGCGGCCACCTCGGCCCTAGGTTGCCCGCGTGTGTCGCCCCCGAGCAGGGGGCTATACTCCAAGACAATAACGATCTATAACCAGACGGAAAATGTGGTTTTGGGTCGAGACACCCGTGATGCCGGACTCGAGAACGTCGCCACCCCGGCAACCATTGGCGAGGGGCTCGATAGGGTGCCCCCGCTCGTGGGTCAGGGATTGACTCGGAGAGGAAGGCGGCCTCGCTCATACAGGGGCGGTCGCCTTGCCGGTTCATGACACGAATCGAGGATGGTGAGATGAAGAGGATCAACATGTCCGATATTCCCGACCGCTTCTGCCCGTGGCTTGCATGCATGACGATGGGGGGACGATCAGTCGCAATTCTGATCCTGGCCTCGCTGGCTCTGGTCTCGACGCCTGCCGAGGCAATTCCGGCGTTCGCGCGCCAAATGGGCGTCGAGTGCACGCAATGTCACACCGCCTATCCCCAGCTCAACGCATTCGGGCGGGAGTTCAAGCTGACGGGATATACGCTCGGTACCGCCAACGTACCCTGGTACAAGAAGATCGCCCTAATGACGGAGCCCTCCTTCACGCATACGTCGGCGGACTTGTCGGAACCGCCGGAGGATTTCGGTGCGAACAATAACCTCGCCGTTACCCAGACGAGTCTCTTCTTCGGGGGAAGGATCGCCAGCAAAGCCGGCGGATTCGTGCAGGCGACCTACGACGGGGTCGGAAAGGTGCTCTCTTGGGATAATACGGACTTGCGGTTTGCCGACTCCACGATCATCAAGGACAAACCACTCGTCTACGGGCTCGACCTCAACAACAATCCCACCGTGCAGGATCTCTGGAATTCGACTCCGGCCTGGAGCTTTCCGTTCTCGTCCTCCGGCATCGCATCGACACCGGCGGCAGCTACCTTCATCCAGGGGGTAGGCGGCCAGGTCGCCGGTCTCGGCGGCTATACGCTCTGGAACGACCTGGTGTACCTGGAGCTCGACGGCTACCGATCACTCGCAGATGGGACCTTGCGCGCACTGGGCGTGTCTCCCGAGGACGTGAGCGCCAAGATCGACGGCACTGCGCCCTACTGGCGGCTTGCACTGCAACGCGAATGGGGGCCACACTACTTATCGGGCGGCACCTTCGGCATGGTCGCAAATACCTTTCCCGAAGGCAATCGGACCGCAGGTAACGACCGCTTTACGGACATCGGCCTGGATCTGCAGTACCAGCACGCCGGTGCGCGCGACGACATCGCCCTGCGTCTGTCCTGGATACGGGAGCAGCAGGATCTGGACGCCAGTCGGCGATTGGGAGCGGCGATCAACGGCTCGAACGACCTCGATGCCTTTAACGGGAATCTGAGCTACCTGTACGACAAGACCTGGGGACTCACGGCCGGCTATTCGAGTCTGCGCGGCGACGCCGATCCCGCCTATTACGGCACCGACAACGGCTCCCCGGACAGCAGTTGGGTTACCCTCCAGCTCGATTGGCTCCCTTTCAACAAACAGGGCGGGCCATCTCTATGGCCGTGGTTCAATCCAAAGATCTCGGCGCAGTATGTTGCATACAGCCGCTTCGATGGGACGACCAGGGGGGCATCGGACAACGACACCTTGTATCTGCAGGCATGGCTCGTCTTCTGATACGGCACGCAAGTGCGGGTCGGGAAAGCGCGGAGGTCGGGACCGGCTCGATGTTAGTACCCGCAGATATCGCCGCTCGCGCATTGCTACGCTGTCCTATGTCGATTG
>CAYYHR010000030.1:0-24135 GCA_964471705.1 uncultured Chromatiaceae bacterium | reverse complement strand
CGCCAACTAACTTCTTATTCAACGGTTAGATCTATGTGAGAACCGATTCGCCCTGGTAGCTGGCAAACTTGTTGTTTACAACAAGCAGAGGCGGGTTACACGACATGTGAGGGCTGGGCAATGCCGAGGTTGACTGAACGCATCCATAGCCTCGGCACCGCGTTTGGGGTGGGGGAAATAGGCCGTGAGCTGCGCAGTGCCGAGCACGTGCAGTCAGTGCGGCGTAGCACCTATGCGGATACCGGTTTCGTCGGCATGGGCCACCGGTGCCTGCACCAGGGCGTTGCCGATCGCCTGCACGGGTTCTTCCAGTCTCCCGGCCGCCACCGTCACGGCGCGGTGGATGCTGCCCGGAGAGATCGCGACCCCGGCCTGCTCGGCGAGCACATCGGCGGTGCGCTGGTAAGGGAGCAACTGATATTGGGTCATGTACACGGCAAACGCCGCCATACCCGGCCCTTACTGCACCGGTGCCTCAATCCCCTCGGGAAAGGCGCTGCGCTGCTCGCGCCCGCAGGCACAGGTCCCGCCGACGCTGCGTCCTGAATGGTTACCTTTCGGTTATTGCCGGCGAGACCCGAGCCGTGCCGGGTCCGACTCAAGAACATCATCAGGCAATCGGGCACAGCCGGGGACAGGCCCTCGGCTCTGATTATCCGCACGCAAGCGATACTGAGACGACCAGAGCGATCCTCCCTCTTGCCGCTGACGCAATACGTCTCGTTGAAAATCCGGCGGACCGTACGCGAACGTCTGCTGTTGCCTTTGGTAGTCGCCGTTTTCGACGATTTGCTCCGTATAGATCAGGGGACGGTTGTGACGTCGGGAGAATTCCTTCAGATAGCTCAGTGATCTCTGCGGAATGCATTTCCCAACGGGAACGGCCAAGTCGACGGGAAGGCCGGCCCAGGTCCTTATGTTGAAGAGGACGATGACCTTACCACGATTTGGCTTCATCCAAATCGGCAGCGGACTACCTCGAGCTACCCACCCGCACTCGAAGCTCATGCAAGGATCCTCAGGGCGGTTCTCGTAGTCATCACAGCAGCTTCCCGTGCTGTGTGGGCAAGGGCGTCCCGGATACACGGGTACACCACCAATTACCATCTGCACCCAACCGTCACAGCAGGCGGTACATGACTGACAGGTCCTTTTTGGCTGCATTTTCCGGAACCCCCTCGTCGACCCGGGCAACCAGGCTCAGCCTGGGTAGCACCTTCCACGTAACGGTAGCGTAACAAACACGCAAACAAACCGTAACGCTATCGTCGCAACGGGCGGGATTCATCCCGCGTTGCCGTGGGCGAGGTTTGGGACACGGGACACAGAGTTGCATTGACATGTGCCGACACAGCAGGCCGTTGGGCTGCTGTCACCCGGGTTGATGCCATTGCATCGGTATTCATGTACCATGCAAAGATATTCCAATGCTGAAACCTAGTATCGATGTATCAGGCATGATCACCGCCGCCCAGATCCGCGCCGCCCGTGCCCTGCTCGGGATGGACCAACGACACCTGGCCGAGGCAGCGGGTCTGTCGGTTCCGACCATTCAGCGCATGGAGGGCAGTGCCGGGCAGGTGCGGGGCAACGTGGAGTCCCTGGTGAAGGTGGTCGAAGCCCTGGAGACCGCGGGGGTGGAGCTGATCGGTGAGGGCGCTACGAGCGTCGACGGGGGGCGCGGCGTGCGGCTCAAGTCGGCGGCGTCTCAGGAGCGTCCGTCCTGAGTATGCAGGTCGCGCTCTGGCTCGCGGCGGCCGCGGTGGGGCTGGCCCTGGCCTCGGCTGCGGTGTCGCTGGCCGCGGAACGGGTTCCGCAGATGGTACGGGTCTTGGTCCTGCCCCTGTTCGGGGCCGCCGGCTCGGCGGCCTTAGTGGCGGGTCTGCTCGCCTTGTACGCCGGGGGCGTAGCGACGGCGACCTTGCCCTTGGGGCTGCCCTGGCTGCCCTGGCAGGTGCGCCTTGACTCCCTGGCCGCCTTCTTTCTCGTCCTGATCGGTGTGGTAAGCCTGGCCGTGGCGATCCACGCGCCTGCCTTTGTGCGCTCCTTGCAGCAGGGGCGCGATTCGCTGATCGTCCTGGGGGGATTCTCCGGCCTCTTCCTGGCCGGAATGCTTCTGGTGGTGCTGGCCGACGACGCCTTCCTTTTCATGGTGGCCTGGGAGCTGATGTCGCTGTCGTCCTATTTTCTGGTCGCCTTTCGACACGAGCAGGCCGCCAACCGCCGCGCCGCCTTCTTGTACCTCCTGATGGCCCACATCGGGGGCCTGAGCATCCTGCTCGGTTTCGGGGTGCTCGCGTCCTTCGGCGGCGGCTTCGGGTTCGATGCGATGCGGGCGACGCCCTTGTCGTTCGGCTGGGCGAGCGTCGCCTTCGTCTTTGCCTTCATCGGCTTCGGCATGAAGGCCGGGCTGGTACCCCTGCACGCCTGGCTGCCGGAGGCCCACCCGGTCGCGCCGTCGCACATCTCGGCCCTGATGTCCGGGGTGATGCTCAAGGTCGCGGTCTACGGCTTCATCCGCTTCGTGCTCGACCTGAGCGGCCAGGTCCATTGGCAATGGGGGGTCGCCGTGCTCGCCGTCGGCAGCGTCTCGGCCCTGATGGGCGTTCTCTACGCCCTGATGCAGCACGACCTCAAGCGCCTGCTGGCCTATTCCTCGGTGGAGAACCTGGGCATCGTCTTCATCGGCCTGGGGCTGGCCCTGGTCTTCCTGGGCACCGGGCATGAGTCGCTGGCGGCCTTGGCGCTGGTCGCCGCCCTCTACCACGCCATCAATCATGCCTTTTTCAAGGCTCTGCTGTTTCTGGGCGCAGGCGCCATCCTGCACGGCACCCACGAGCGGGACCTCGAGCATATGGGTGGTCTCCTGCGGCGTATGCCTTGGACCGGGCTGTTCTTCCTGGTGGGCTGTATCTCCATCTCCGCGCTGCCGCCGTTCAACGGCTTCGTCTCCGAGTGGCTCACCTTCCAGGCGGCGCTGCAGGCATGGGAGCTGCAGAGTGGAGTCTTGCGCAGCCTGATCCCGATGTCGGCGGCGATCCTGGCCCTCACCGGGGCCTTGGCGGCGGCCTGCTTCGTCAGGGTCTACGGCATCGCCTTTCTGGGCCAGGCGCGTACCCGGCACGTGCGCCGCGCACACCCGGTGCCTCGCAACATGCGCCATGCCCAAGGGCTGCTGGCGGGCCTGTGTCTCCTGCTCGGCATCTTTCCCACCGCCTTCTTGGGCTTGCTCGAGGGGGTACCGCGCCAGCTCCTGGGCACGGGGCTGCCGCACGCCTCCGCGCAGGGCTGGCTATGGCTCACACCGGTTTCGCCGCAGGTCGCGAGCTACAGCGCACCCCTGGTAGCACTGGTGCTGGCGGCGCTGACCGGCGTGGTCTTGTGGGTCGTGCATCGCGGCAGCGTCCGGCGGGTGCGCCGGCGCGACGCCTGGGACTGCGGCTTCGGCCGGCCCAGCGCGCGCATGCAGTACACAGCCGCCGCCTTCGCCCAGCCCATCCGGCGCGTGTTCGGGCCTCTGTTTCGGATCGATGAGTCGGTTGTGCAGCGCGAGGACGGCCAGTCGCGCTACCGGTTGCAGGTGAGCGACCGGGCCTGGGGCTGGCTCTACCTGCCGGTGGGACGTGCCGTGGAGGAAGCCGCCCGCCGGGTGGTTCGGTTGCAGTCCGGTAACGTGCGTGTCTACCTGGGATGGACCCTAGCTACCCTCCTGGTGCTCCTATGGATCACGGCCTGAGCGTCTCCTCCTGGGCGCTGGCGGTGTTGCAGGCGCTCCTGTACGCCGCCTTGTCGCCCCTGCTCGTGGGGTGGATCCGCAAGGTCAAGGCGCGGCTGCAGAACCGGCGCGGGGCCCCCATGCTGCAGCCCTACCGGGACCTGTACAAGCTTTTGGGCAAGGAGGCGCGGGTGGCCCATACCGCCTCGCCCCTGTTCTTGGCGGCGCCTTATGTGGTGTTCGTCGCCACTTGGTTGGCGGCGGCCACCGTGCCGGTGGTGCTGCTGGATCAGCCGGCCAGCTCGATCGCCGACATCATCGTCCTGGTGGGTTTGCTGGCCCTGGCGCGCTTCTTTCTGGCCCTTGCGGGAATGGACGTGGGAACGGCTTTCGGGGGCATGGGGAGCTCCCGCGAGATGCTCATCTCCGCCCTGGCCGAGCCTGCCATGCTCATGGCGGTCTTCACCCTGGCCGTGAGCGCTCACACCACCAATGTCGCGAGCGTGATCGATTATCAGCTCTCGGTCGGGCTCGCCCTGCGGCCCTCCCTCCTCTTCGCCTTTGGGGGGCTGGCCCTGGTAGCGATCGCCGAGACCGGGCGCATCCCTGTGGACAACCCGGCTACTCACCTGGAGCTGACCATGATCCACGAGGCCATGATCCTGGAATACTCTGGACGCTACCTGGCCTTGATGGAGTGGGCTGCGCAGATCAAGCTGGCCCTCTATGGGGTGCTCATCGCCAACATCTTCTTCCCATGGGGCGTCGCCCAGAGCTTCGCGCCGCCGGCCTTGGGGCTGGCGGCGGTGGCGATCTTGCTCAAGCTGGCGCTGCTCGGGGCGGCTCTGGCGGTCGCGGAGACGGTGCTGGCTAAGATGCGGCTGTTCCGGGCGCCGGCATTTCTGCAACTCGCCCTCCTGCTGGCGCTGATCGGGCTGCTGAGCCACGTGATCCTGGAGTCCGGCACGTGAGCATCCTCGAGCTCCCCCTTCTGCAGCAGCTGGTGCTGGTGCTCGCGGCTGTCGTCCTCTTCAGCTCCTTCGTGCTGCTGGCCCAGTCACGGCTCGTCTCCACCATCCATGCCTTTGCCTGGCAAGGTGCCCTGGTAGCGGCGGTCCCGGCGGTGGCGGCGGCGGCGGGTGACTTGCCCCACCTCTATTTCTCGGCGCTGGTCACCTTACTCATCAAGGCACTGCTGATCCCCTGGATGCTGCACCGCCTGGTGCGCCACCTGGAGCTGGAGCGTCACATCGAGTCCCTGCGCCTGCCCGCGCTGGTCAACATGGTCGCCGTGGTCCTGGTGATCTTCAGCTATTGGCTGGTGCTGCCCATGGTGCAGCAGGGCCTCACCTTCACCCGCAACATCGTTGCCATCAGCCTGGCGGTGGTCCTCATCGGCTTGCTCATGATGGTCTCGCGAAGGCAGGCTGTGGCCCAGGTGCTGGGCTTCATGTCCATGGAGAACGGCCTGTTCCTGGCCGCCGTCTCCGCCACCCGCGGCATGCCCCTGGTGGTGGAGCTGGGGGTTGCCTTCGACGTGCTGGTCGCCATGGTCTTGTTCGGCGTGTTCTTCTTCCAGATTCGCGAGAGCATCGACTCCCTGGACGTGGACCGCCTCAATCGGCTCACGGAGTCGGACAGGTGACCGCACTGCTGCTCACGGTGCTGATCCCCCTGGCGGGTGCCCTGGCCCTGGCCCTGGTGCGCTCCCTGCCCCGGGCGGGGTGGCTGAACCTGGTGGTGTCGACCCTGTCCTTCGGTGCCGCACTGTGGCTGGCGCGGACCATCGTCGCGGTGGGCGAAGTCGCCGGTTACAGCTTTCGGGTCGATGCCTTCAGTGTCTATCTGGTGGTCTTGACCGCCTTCGTGGGCATGACCACCGCGATCTTCTCGCGGCCCTACATGCGCCACGTCTGCGCCGAGGGCAGGGCCAGCGAGCGGGGCATGCGCGTCTACCACGCCATGTATCAGGCCTTCCTGTTCACCATGCTGCTGGCCCTCACCACCGACAACCTGGGCGTGCTCTGGGTCGCCGTGGAGGGCGCGACCCTGGCGACGGTGCTCCTGGTCTCCCTGTATCGAACGCCGGAGGCGGTGGAGGCGGCCTGGAAGTATTTCATCCTGTGCGGCGTCGGCCTCGCCCTGGCCCTGTTCGGCACCGTGCTGACCTATTTCGCGGCCCAGCAGGTGATGGCCGACCCGTCCGCGGGTCTGACCTGGAGTAGCCTGTACGGCCAGGCCGCAGAATTGGATTCTGCCGTCATGAGCATCGCCTTCGTGTTCCTGCTGGTGGGCTACGGTACCAAGGTGGGCCTGGTGCCCATGCATCAGTGGCTGCCGGACGCGCACTCGGAAGGTCCGACCCCCATGTCCGCGGTCCTCTCCGGGCTTCTGCTCAACGTCGCCCTCTATGCGGTGGTACGCCTCAAGATGCTGGTGGATCCCTCGCTCGCCGCCACCGCGACCCCGCACCTGGCGGGGCAACTGCTCATGGGCTTCGGGATACTCTCCTTCCTGGTGGCCGGGCTGTTCCTGCATCGCCAGCGCGACATCAAGCGCATGTTCAGCTACTCCTCCATCGAGCACATGGGCCTGATGACCTTCGCCTTCGGTCTGGGCGGCCCTTTGGCGACCTTCGCCGCCTTGCTGCACATGCTGGTGCACTCGCTCACCAAATCCGCGATCTTCGTGACCGTGGGCCATGCCGCGCACATAGCCGGCACCCAGGCCATCGATCGTATCCGTGGTCTGATCCGCACCCAGCCGGAGGTCGGCTGGTCCCTGCTGATCGGGGTGGCTGCTATCGCCGGCTTTCCACCCTTCGGCCTCTTTACCAGCGAGTTTCTGGTGCTCACCGCCACCATGAAGGGACAACCCTGGCTGACCCTGGCCCTGCTGATCGGCCTGGTGGTGGCCTTCGCCGGGCTGTTCCGCCACCTGCACCCCATGGTCTACGGGAACGCACCGGAGGGCCATCACCGGGTCCCGGCCAACATGCTTCCGGTCGCGGCGCACCTCCTCCTGGTTCTGTGGCTGGGGCTTTCCATCCCCGGCTTTCTGGCCCGCTCCCTGGACCGGGCCACCGAGCTGATCACGGGAGCCCATTTGCTATGAGCCGCTTGCCATGAGCCGCTTCGACTGGCTCTCGGAATACCTGGCGCGTCTCGAGGACGAGCACGTCCTGGTGCGCGGCGGCAGCTTCGAGCCCTTGGCACCGGCCTACCGGATGCTGCTGGACCCCGAGGACTGGGACACGGCTGGACGCGTCGCCGCCGCCCTCGGTTGCCGCTGGGCGGGGTTGTGGGGCGATCCAGTGGGGGGTTACATGGTGGGGGCCGATCCAGCGGGCCAAGGAGTGGCTGTGTACACTTGCCTGGAGCATCTCGGCGACTACCTGGTGCTGGCGACCGAGGTGGAGCTCGACCACCCCTCCCTGGCCTCCCACACGCCATACTATCCGGGGGCGGACCGACTGGAGCGCCACCTTCGGGACATGCTCGGCATCAGCTTCCTTAACAGCGGGGACGACCGCCGCTGGACCCGCCACCAGGCATGGTCCGAGGATCAGTTCCCCCTGCGCCCGGATTTTCCCGCAGCCGGGCACCCGAGCCGACACACCCCCGCCGATAACAAATACCCCTTTGTAGCTGTGCAGGGGAGCGGCGTCTACGAGATCCCAGTGGGGCCGGTGCACGCTGGCATCATCGAACCGGGACACTTCCGCTTCCAGGCAGTCGGCGAGGAGATTCTGCGCCTGGAGGAGCGCCTCGGCTATGTGCACAAGGGCATCGAGAAGATCGCCGTGGGCCGCGACGCCCGGGGGCTGGCACGCCTCGCCGGCCGTATCACCGGTGACTCGACAGTAGCCCACACCTGGGCCGCCTGTCAGGCCATGGAACGGGCCGCCGATTGGGCCGTGCCGCCGCGGGCGAACGCACTGCGGGCGCTGGCGGCCGAGCGTGAACGTGTGGCCAACCACCTGGGCGACATCGGCGCCGTCTGCAATGACGTGGCCTTCGCCTTTGCCAACGCGCAATGCTCACGCCTGCGCGAGGACTGGGCGCGCCGCAGTCACGAGCTTTTCGGTCACCGCCTGCTGATGGATCTGGTGGTGCCTGGCGGGGTGGCGCGTGACCTCCCGGACGAGGCCATTGCCAGGCTGCGCGCCGATCACACCGCCCTGCGACGTGCCGTCGTGCCCCTGTTCGACATCATCGACGACTTCCCCTCGCTGGAAGACCGGCTGCAAGGCACGGGCCGACTGCGACCCGAGGATGCCCGGGCCCTCGGCTGTACCGGCTACGTGGGCAAGGCGAGCGGACAGGGCTTCGACGTGCGCCACGACAGCCCCTATGCGCCTTATGACGGCCTGCGCCTGAAGGTACCGGTGATGACGGAGGGCGACGTGGCGGCGCGGGTACGAGTGCGCATGGAAGAGGTGCACGACAGTCTCACGCTGATGGACCGGCTGCTCGACGCCTTGCCCGCCAGTCCCATCCCGGATCCCCTCGGCGGCCCCTTGCCGGCACCGCCACTCGGGTCGACCGGCCTGGGCATGGTGGACGGCTGGCGTGGTGAGATCCTCAGCTTTGTACGCTTCGGCGAGGGCGGGCGCATCTCCCGCTTCTTCCCGCGCGACCCGAGCTGGCTCACCTGGCCGGCCCTGGAGCGGCTCATCCAGGGCAACATCGTCCCCGACTTCCCGGTCTGCAACAAGTCGGTCAACGCCTCCTACTCGGCCCACGACCTCTAGGCCAAATTTAAGCTAGGAAAACGCCATGCTACGCATTCTCGGCCAATCCCTGCGCACCGGCCTCGTCACCGAGCCCGCGCCCGCCCGCGACGACGCCGAGCTCGAGCGGATCGGCGTCGAGCTGCGCCGGTGCCTCGCGGCGCGCTTCGGGCGCAGCCTCGCCATCCGTCAGGTGGACGCCGGCTCCTGCAACGGCTGCGAGCTCGAGATCCACGCCCTCAACAATCCCTACTACGACGTGGAGCGCTTCGGCCTGCACTTCGTCGCCTCGCCGCGCCATGCCGATGCCCTGCTGGTGACCGGGCCGGTCTCCCGCCACATGGAGACCGCCCTGCGCCGCACGGCGATCGCCACACCTTCCCCAAAGCTGATCATCGCCGCTGGGACCTGCGCCTGCGACGGCGGTGAGTTCGGAGTCTCCTACGCGAGCTGCGGCGCCGTTGAGAAGGTCCTGCCGGTGGATGTCAAAATCCCGGGTTGTCCGCCGACACCGCTCGATCTGGTGCGGGGATTGCTGGCGGCGGTCGAGGCTCGCCATTCGGGCGACCGCCCCAGGTGACTGCCGGTATCCAACGCCGGCTCGGATAGCTGAGCGTAGCCGGTTTGCTGCCGCATCCAGACGGCAGAGGAGGGGCAAACCGTTTCGACTCCAAGCAAACCGGTTCCGGGCCTTGTGATCCAGGCTGCATTGACGCCCTTGCGCAAAGATGACTAAATCCAGTTTGTGCGGGCTGGGTAAAGACAGAAAGCAACAACAACTTCAAACGATCAGTACGCCCAGGGGAGACGATTATGAGCTTGTTTTCGATCGATACGCTCGCGAAGGCGGCCTCGAAGGGGCACCTGGATCTGGTTACCAGATTCCTCGAAGAGGGACAGGACCCGGAAAAGCCGGACAACCGTGGACTGACACCGCTGCAATACGCCGCCAATAAGGGCCATCTCGATATCGTCAAGATACTCGTCGAGAAAGCAAAGGTCGATGTAGACAGGCGCAAGGAAGGGGGCTTTGGTGCGCTCATGTACGCCGTCTTTGCAAATCACCACGAAATCGTCGCCTATCTTCTCGAACATGGCGCTGAGACTCCCTGTAGCGACAATGAATATTCACCGCTTCATTACGTGATAATGAATGGCAAGAAGCCTTGGGCAAAGGAAATCCTCGAGCTGATGTTGAAGTCCGGGGCAAACCCGAACTGCATCGACAAGCTCAAACAAACGCCGTTGGAGCATGCTTTCGAGATGAAAAACGCGGGAATCCTGAGAATGCTCGTTACAGGCGGCGCCGACGTGCGCAGACTCGACAAGCACGGTCTCTCTCTCCTGCATCGCATGGCCATGACAACCGACTTCTCGTTGAAGGATCGGTTGGCGATCGTTGACGATATCCTGAAAAGCGGGATCGATCCGAACATCCCTGCTCGGGACGGAGCCACACCCCTGCACACGGCTGCAGGCGTAAAAGGAAAGAGCGCCCTGGAAATGCTCAACCTGCTGATCGAGAGAGGCGCCGATCCACAGGCACGCGACTTAGTGGGAAATACACCCCTGGATGTAGCAATGACAAGAGGGTGTCCGGAAGCACAAAACTTCCTGAAGTCACACTGAGAAGCTCCGTTCGGCTTACTTGAGCTTCACGACAATACCCTGCAGGCCGTTGCTGCTCAGGAGGCCGCGGGTCTTGGAGACCTCCTGCTTGCCCTCGTAAGGGCCCGCGCGCACACGATACCAGTCTTTGCCGTTTATGTTGACCTTCGTGATGCGGGCCTGGATGCCGAGCAGCGCAAGCTTGGCTTTGAGCCGCTCCGCATCGGAGGTGGTGCGGAAGGAAGCCACCTGTACCAGGTAGGAGCCGCTGCCGGCCGCTGTCTTCGCGGGCCCGGATGCCGGTTGTTGAGGGCGTTTTTCGGTCGGGGCGGCTTTGGCCTGTGGTGCCGGCTTTGGTATCCTGGGGGGTGAGGCGGACGCACCCAGCTGCTCGTCCGGCACCACCACCTCCATCTCCGGGAGAATCTGGTGGAACACGAAGTTGGGCTTCGTCGTTGGTGGGGCCTTCGCTTGTGTACTGGACGGTGAGGCCGGCGGTGTTCTCTCATGCATCGTCCAGGCGACTCCGACGCCGAAGGCGCCCAAGACCGCTCCCGTGACGAACCAAAAGAATCCGGAGCCACCGCGCCGAGGATGGCGGGGCTTGATCCTTTCCCGTGCCTTGTAGTCTCTGGTTGCCATCTCACATGTTCTCCGGGGCCGACACCCCGAGCAGATTGAGCCCGTTGCGCAGCACTTGGCGTGTCGCCAGGATCAGCTTGATCCGCGCGTCGCGCAGGTGCTCATCCGCTACCAGGAATTGGTGGGCGTTGTAGTAAACGTGAAAGTCGTTGGCCAGCTCCCGCAGATAGTGGGTCAGCTGGTGAGGCTCCTCGGTGAGCGCTGCCGCTTCAACCACCTCGGGGTAGCGGGAAAGGGTCTTGAGCAGGATCTGCTCGTGGGCCTCACAGAGCAGATCTAGATTTGTCTCGCCCGGACTCGGGTTGACCGCAAGGCCCTTTTCCGCCGCCTGGCGCAACACGCTACAGATCCGGGCGTGGGCGTACTGGACGTAGTAGACCGGGTTGTCCGAGGACTGCGACTTGGCGAGATCCAGGTCGAAATCCAGGTGTTGCTCGCAACGGCGCATGACGTAAAAGAAACGGGCAGCATCCCTGCCCACCTCCTTGCGCAGCTCGCGGAGGGTGACGAACTCCCCCGAGCGGGTCGACATCTGGACCTTTACCCCGCCGCGGTAGAGGATGGCGAACTGCACGAGGAGCACGTCCAGCTTTCCGGGGTCATCGCCGAGGGCCGAGAGGGCGGCCTTCACCCGCGGCACATAGCCGTGATGGTCCGCGCCCCAGATGTCGACGACGCGATCGAAGCCGCGCTCCAGCTTGTCCATGTGATAGGCGATATCGGAGGCAAAATAGGTCAACTGTCCGTTGTCGCGCTCCACCACCCGGTCCTTCTCGTCGCCGAAGTCGCTCGAGCGGAACCAGAGCGCCCCATCCCGCTCGTAGAGATATCCGGCCTCACGCAGGCGCTCGATGGCCTTGTTGACGGCGCCGCTCTCGGTCAGGGAGCGCTCCGAGTACCACTCGTCATACTCGACGCCGAACAGGGAGAGGTCGTCGCGGATATCGTCCAGGATGCGGTTGAGCCCCAGCTCCAATACCAACCGGTAACGATTGTCGCCCAGCAGGTGACGGGCACGCTCGATCAAAGCGTCGATGTGGAGCTCCTTGTCTCCCCCGTCCGTCTCATCCGGAGGCAAGCCGGTGAGGACCTCGCCGGCCGCGCAGCGGTAGTCGTCTCCGTGCTCTCGATGTAGGGAGGCGGCGATGTCCCACACGTAGTCGCCCTTGTAGCCGTTGCAAGGGAAGGCGAGCTCCTCTCCGCACAGCTCCAGGTAGCGCAGCCAAACGGAGGCGGCCAGGATGTCCATCTGGCGGCCGGCATCGTTGACATAGTACTCGCGGTGCACGTCGAATCCCACGGCGGCCAACAGACTTGCCACCACGGCGCCGTACGCCGCACCGCGACCGTGTCCCACGTGGAGTGGACCGGTGGGGTTGGCGGAAACGAACTCGACCTGAACACGCTTGCCGGCACCGAGGTCGCTGCGCCCATAGTCCGGTCCGGCGCCAAGGATCTCGGGCACCAGGGCCCGGTAAGCGCTCGGGGAGAGGAAGAAGTTGACGAACCCGGGGCCGGCGATCTCCACTCGCTCGATGAGCGTTGAGGCGGGCAGGGATGCTACGAGGCCAGCCGCCAGATCGCGGGGCTTGCGGCGTGCCTGCTTGGCCAGCACCATGGCCGCATTGCAGGAGAAGTCGCCGTGCCGCGGGTCCCGTGTACGCTCCACCTGAATGTCGGGCGGTTTGCTTTCCGAGAGGGTGCCGTCGGCGACCAACTGCTCCAGGGACTGCCTGAGGAGATCCTTGACCTGTTGCTTCATAGATTCGACTGGGGACTGCAAATTCGGCGCAGGATACCAGGAATCGGCGTTTCGGAGCATGTCATCCGGTGTCTGCATCCGGCGAGCAAATTGGCAGGCAGCCACCTTACGATGTACGGAAAAGTCGTTCCCGAGCACAACACCTTCAGCGAAGAGGTTAAATCTACGGTGGATCTCGGATGGGAGTGACGAGCCTTCTGCTCTATCATGCGGCTCGGACAATCCAGAAAGGCATAGGCCGGAGCTTCAGGAACCGCCCCCTGAAACCTAATGTGCAGGAGTTGGCGGGTCCGACCCTCCCCGCCAACTCCGTGGCGGCACGATTCCCGTTGGGTGCGGATCGGAAGCGCCACCAGTATCCAGGAGCAGACTGGGGAGTGTATCGTCAGAGAAAAATGTATCGTCTGAGAGTAGATTTGGTGCTCGCGATCGTTTCGTTGCTGGGCATCGGTACGATGATCCAGGCTTGCGGGCAAAAGGGGGATTTGTATCTCCCTGAGCCGAAGAAGGAGACACCGAAGCAGACGGCGACAAGTATCAAGACAGAGCCGGCACCAACGCCTGAAGCCCCTGGATCAAGGATGAGCCGATGAAGCGTCGACTAGAGCCAGAGCTCATGGAGGATGCCGAGCAGGCCCTCGCCTACGCCCGTGCAGATTTCTCGGAGCCGAACGCGCTGTTTATCAAACTGCTGGGTGAGATGAATCCGGGCGCGCTCACAGGTGCCCAAGCCCTCGACCTGGGATGCGGACCGGCAGACATCGTACTGCGCTTCCTGAAGATCTACCGCGGGGCCCGGTGCGACGCGCTGGACGGCTCATCTGCGATGTTGGCGCAAGCGCGCCTGACACTGGATCGATTTCCTGGGTCGGCGGGGCGCTGTCGGTTGATCCTGGATGTCCTGCCATCCTCTCAGATCCAGAATTCGGCCTACGATCTGGTGTTTTCCAACAGCTTGCTACATCATCTGCAGGATCCCCAGGTCCTTTGGCGAACCGTCCGCGAGGCAGGTAAACCGGGCGCCCTCGTTTTGGTCATGGACCTCATGCGCCCCCCGTCGGTCGTTTGGGCGGAGTCTCTGGTGGCCGTGTACGCAGCCGACGCCCCGGAGGTTCTGCGCAAGGATTTCCGTAATTCGCTGTTTGCAGCGTTCGAGCCGCAGGAGGTCGTCGCGCAGCTCGAGGAAGCAGGGCTGTCGGGACTCGAGGTGGGTCTGGTCAGCGACCGGCATCTGGCGGTGATGGGGAGGTTGCAATGAATGGTTGTCAGCACCTTGCTCGGATGCTCCCCCAATGGTAGCGTTTCCCCCAATTGACAGCCACGATGCCGCGTGATTGGCTTTCCATTTCGCCCTTGCGGCGACCTGAATGCGAAAGCGTGCTCGCCCTGATCAGGTAGATCGGCAGTGCAAGATGACGACAGCGAAAAGGACGGCGCAGCGTACTCGCTTACGACTGGGGGCAGTACTGCTCCTGGGGCTCTTCCTGATCGCCCTCGTCTGGGGCATACGAGTCGAGCTGAAGTCCTCGCCCATGCAGTGGCGTTTGTTCACTTCCTTGGCGGAGCGATTTTCCGTATCCGTCGAGTCCGGCGCCAATCTGGACGCGCGATTTCCAGATGCGGGGCCCTATGACGAGCGCCTGGGATACGCCCAAATCCCGGATTTCCTCCAAGCGCTGAAGGCCAAGGGATACCGGATCGACCAACAGGCGCGTTTGTCCCCGGCCCTGGAATCCTTCATCGACCTCGGCGGCTTCCCCATCTACGGGGAAAAATCACAGGCAGGGCTGGAGATTCTCGACCACTCCAACGTCGAAATCTACCACGCGCGCCATCCGGAGCGGGTCTTCCCCGATTATCGGACCATCCCGCCGATCGTCGTCTCCACGCTCTTGTTCATCGAGAACCGGGAGCTCGCCGATCTTTCGCATCCTACCCGCAACCCGGCGGTGGAGTGGGATCGTCTTGCTGCCGCCGGTGTCAACGCCTTGGTCTCGTCCGTCGTTCCGACCGGACAACACTTCGGCGGATCGACGCTCGCCACCCAGATCGAGAAGTTTCGTCACTCTCCGGGTGGGCATACGAGCTCTGTCCTCGACAAACTGCGTCAGGTCCTATCCGCCAGCGTGCGCGCTTATCAAACCGGCCCTGACACGACACAGGCACGCCGGCGCATCATCGTCGATTACTTCAATTCCACCCCCCTGTCGGGTCGACGCGGGTTCGGCGAGGTCATCGGGTTGGGCGAAGGGCTTCACGTCTGGTACGGAACGGATCTGGACGAGCTGAGGCAAAGACTCGGCCGGATCGGCGAAGCCGATGCCCCCAGCCCCCGGACAGCATTGGTGTACAAACAGGCATTGAGCCTGCTCCTTGCCGAGCGCCGACCTTCCTATTTCCTCCTGTCCGGACGCGACCAGTTGGCCAAGCTCACTGACCGGTACCTGCGTTTCCTCGCCGAATCCGGGGTCGTGAGCACCGAGCTGCGCGATGCGGCCCTCAGCCAACCGCTCGTCTTCCGCACGGATACACCGGCCCCAGAGGATACCTCGTACGTCGAGCACAAAGCGCTCAATGCGGTCCGCTCCCACCTGCTGTCCCTACTGCAGCTCCGGAGCCTTTACGAGCTGGACCGATTCGATATGCGCGTCGTGGCGGCTTTGGACGCAACCGCTCAGCGCAACGTATCGGACGCCTTGCGCCTCTTCAAGAACCCCAAAGCGGCGAGGAAGGCCGGCCTCTACGGGAAGCACCTGCTTCGCCGTGACCCGGGAAGTGTCGCCTATAGCGTTACCCTTTACGAGCGCGGAGCCGAATCGAACCTGGTTCGTGTTCAGGCCGACAACCTGGATCGCCCACTCGACATCAATGAAGGGGGCATGTTCGACCTCGGCTCTACCGCCAAACTGCGGACGTTGGTGACCTATCTGCAGATCGTCGCCGAGCTGCATAACCGATTTGCGTCCAAATCGGCCACCGAGCTGCGCCAGCTTGCCGACGACACACAGGACCCGCTGACCGGCTGGGCCGCGCAGTACCTCGCCGGCACCCGGGACCGCACCTTGTCCGAGATGCTCGAAGAGGCGATGAAACGCAGATACTCGGGTGTTCCGGCAACCTTCTTTACCGGTGGCGGACTTCAGAGCTTCGCGAACTCGGACAAGTGGGAGAACCGCATCATGTCGGTGAGCGAGGGCTTCCGGCATTCCGTCAACCTGGTGTTCATTCGCATGATGCGGGACATTCTCAAGTACTACCAGTCCAAGGACGAGGTGCCTCTCAGCGAGATTCTCGCAGACCGGGAAAACCCTGCGCGCGACTCGTACCTGAAGAGGTTCGCGGACAGGGAGGGCAAGGTCTTCCTCGCTCGCTTCTACAGACGCTACAAAAAGTTGGAGCCGGATGAGGCCTTGGCCTTGCTCGCCAGTCGCGTGCGGCCTGCTCCACACCGGCTCACCGTGACCTTCCGCTCGGTGCGCCCTCGGGCATCTCTGGAGGATTTCACCCGCTTCATTCATGAGCAACCGAGCACCGCCGAGCTTTCGGGGCAAACCGTAAGCGATCTCTACGCGAAGTATGGGCCGGACCGATTCGACCTGAACGACCGTGGTTATCTTGCCGGTGTCCACCCCTTGGAGCTTTGGCTGGTAGGTTACTTACAGAATCATCCTCATGCGACCTGGAGCCAGGTGTCGGCAGCTAGCATCGGCAAGCGTCAGGAAGTCTACCGGTGGCTCTTCAAAGCAAGGCGCAAGGGCGCGGCGAATGCCCGGATTCGCATCATTGCCGAGGAGGAAGCGTTCAAGCAGGTGCACGCGTCCTGGAGCCGGCAGGGGTATCCCTTTGCCTCGCTGGTTCCTTCGCTCGGCACCGCGATCGGCAGCTCCGCCGATCGGCCCGCTGCACTGGCCGAGCTCATGGGCATCATCATGAACGACGGAATACGGCTTCCCACCGTATATGTGGAGAGCATACACCTGGCCGAGGGCACACCTTTCGAGACCCACTTGGGTCGCGAGTCCGAGCCCGGTGAGCGGGTGATGCCGAAGGAAATCACCGATGTGCTGCGCCGCGCCTTGGAGGACGTGGTTGCCCACGGCACGGCAAGACTACTCTCGGGCGCTTACAAGGACTCCGAGGGAAAGCCGATGAAGGTGGGCGGCAAAACTGGAACCGGCGACGAGCTCATCGAGCGCTATGGTCCGGGTACCGCCGGCGCCAAGGATAAAGAGGTGAGCCGAAGCGCGGCCTTTGCGTTTTTCCTCGGTGACCGCTATTTCGGCGTGATTACGGCGTACGTTCCCGGTGCTAACGTGAAAGGCCACCGCTTTACCAGCGCCCTACCCACGCAGATCCTGAAATCGCTGGAGCCCGTACTGGCGCCGGTCCTCCAGGGTGAGCCGTCGGTGCCGATACCTGGTATGGGGCCGGTGCTTGCCGATAACGCAACCGATGACGATGCGGGACAGACTGACGCAGTGCCTGAGATCGAGCGCCGGAGGGCAAACCGTAAGCCCCGTCGGAAACACAGAGAAACGCCTAGGCGTACGGTCAAGGGAGGGGCGCCGCGTGTCATTGACGAGCTATTCTGATCCTCCGAATGGCTAGCATTGGAAAAGCCGAGCTGCTGGGACAGTGGCGTATGTTCTGGAGACGGCCCCTGCTATGAGCCGCCTCTGAAACAATGAACCTAAGAAGAGCAGTTGAACCGCAGAGACGCTGAGAACGCATAGAGAAATCAAGGAGATACGCACGTAAATCCGTCGCCTGTCGGTGAATGGACTCCATCAGGTAATGCATTGTTTCATTGGCGTTTATTCGCGTTCATTCGCGGTTGACTGCCGGATCTAGGATGAGAGGCCGCCTCGACCCTGATCATTCACCCCGATCCTCTCCCATAAAGGGGGAGGGGGACTTTATTCCCAATTCTCCAGCATGGAGAAAAATCCGGCCAATATATCCTCATCTGGCTCCGGAAAGACCACGGCGTCGGGCTGCTTGGGCAGGGTGAGCTCGAATCCGCTTTTCCCCTCAGCAGCCGTTGTTTGCAAGGTGCCGCCATGGTGCCAGACAATCAGGTAGGCAGGGAGCAATCCGGCGCTCGCGTATTCTGACGGCGAGCCTCCCGAACGGCGATCAGATACCGCCCCCGCTCCCGTAACCCTGAGAATCGATGTCCCATTTCCCTCGGACTCCCATGCCCAGCGAGCGGTGGTTGGATTTGCCATCTGTTTCGCCAGGACGTCAATCATTGCGGCGATGAGATCCCGCCGCATGGCGATCTCGCCGGCGTTGCCCTCGGCTGCGAGCCCGGCGCTGCGCAACAGCTCGGCCAAGTCCGCTCGGTCCGGAAAGCCGGCTTGCACAGACTCGTCCAGGGCATGCAAAGCGCGATGCGTCTGCATCAAGGAAAATGCCTCTCGCACTTCCAGTCCCCAGAGCTCGAGATCGGCCATCGCCGGCGGCCCTGCAGACTCATCGATACAGGAATCACGCGTCCAGGCGGCGATCGCATAGGGTGCGTGCCGCAGGTGCACCAACCCCTCTGTGATTGCAAGCAGGCTGACCAAGCGGTCGTTTTGTGTCATGCGGTGGCGAACGCTGAGCTTTTCGGAAAGAAGCAGATCGCGCTCGCGCCGCAGGAGGAAGAAGTCCATGGCGTGACGCAACTCCACCTTGAGGGCCTGGATGTCCCAGGGCTTCGTCACATAGCGCAGAATCTCTCCCCGGTTCACGGCAGCTATGGCGTCGTCCAAATCCGAGTAGGCTGTGGTGAGGATGCGCACGATTTCCGGCCAGTCCTCCCGGGCCCGCTTGAGCAGATCGACCCCCTGTTGGCCGGGCATGCGCTGGTCTGTTATCAGAACCGCGATCTCCTCGCCGTGTTGCGCCAGGACATCCAGGGCTTCTGGGACACTTCCAGCCGTCATGACCGAAAAATCGTTGGCATAAGCCATCCGGAAGTATTTCTGTGCCTTCTCCTCGTCATCCACGAACAACACGAAGAAGGCTCGCTGGTTATCGTTCTGTGTCAT
This sequence comes from uncultured Chromatiaceae bacterium, assembly GCA_964471705.1. GTDB lineage: Bacteria > Pseudomonadota > Gammaproteobacteria > Chromatiales > Chromatiaceae > Thiosymbion. The sequence goes on along the minus strand of CAYYHR010000030.1, from coordinate 5,641 downwards.
GCCTGATCGCCTCCGGCAGATGTGATTCCTGCGCCGCCGCTTCGACTCTGGGGAAGGTAAGCGCGAGCTCAGTGTATTCTCCATGGCGAGAGCGACATTGGATATCCCCGTCGAAGGCGTGCAACACCCTGCGGCAAAAAGGAAGCCCCATGCCGGTACCGTACCCGGCCCCCTTGCCGCTGTAGAACTCATCAAAAATATAGGGGAGTGCCTGGGGGGAAATCCCGGCACCCGTGTCGCGAAAAAGGAGGCGGTTGTGCGTTTCGCCGGGCTCCTGACGTACCTGTATCTCCCCTTTCCCGACCTCGCTTATCGAATCGAGAGCGTTCCGTACTAAATTGTAGACGACGTAGCTCAGGAGGAGCTCGGAGCCAAAGACGTCGAAGCCGCTCCCATCGACCGAGACCAAGCGCTCTTCCCCCTTCCTGAAGGGATAGGTCCGCAACGCATCATCGACGCATCGTCGTACCGGGAACAGGAGATAGCCACTTCGATCCTCTGCATCTTCGGCGGCATTCATCAACATTAGCCTGATCAGCATGTTGGTACGGTCGACGAGGGAAAGAACCATACCCGGAGTAGTGCCCATGAGGTCGAGCAGCGGCTCCGGAATCTCCTCGGCGAGACCGATCTGCATCTCCCGACGATAACCCTGGATCAACTTCGGCAGATACTCTTCGATGCTGCTGACGGCGGTGTGTATGGTAGCGAGTGGTGTGCTCAATTCATGGGCGATGTGTGAGGCCAGAGATATGATTGTGCGACGGCGGGCCTGCAACAGATCCTTCTCATGGCACCGGCGACGGTACAGCTCCAGTGCGCCATGAAGCTCCCGGCGAAGCCCCTCGATATCCCACGGCTTGAGAATATAGCGGTAGATCTCTCCCCGATTGACGGCGGCAACGGCATCGTCCATGTCCGCATAGGCCGTCGTCAAGAGGCGCACAATATCGGGATGGCGCGACTTCACATGGTCCAGGAGCTGGATACCGGTCTTTAGGGGCATGCGCTGATCAGTGATAAGCACGCCTATCTGATCGGACTCGGCGGTGAGCAACTCTTCGGCCTCGTCGACACTCGTGGCCGTGAGAACGCAAAAATCCCGCTCAAAGGCGCGCGTGAAATACTTGATGCTGCGTAGCTCGTCGTCTACGTACAATATTGTTGGCCGTGCTACCGCTACCGATTCCATGTCTTCCCGTTGTTGTAACTGCATCGTCATCTTTCCAACCTTGGCGGCCCCATTGCTGAATCCAGACAAGCCATTTCCTCCGTTACCTGCTGAAAACCCAAAAGGTTCTGCAATGGTATTGGGTTAGATGCTGCCTATTCCAAGAAAGCAATGGATTGACCTGACAAATAATTTAGCCTAAATGGACGGAGCCCTTATTGTACCCAATCACATGATTTCTCGAATCATGCCTAATCCGGTTGACTCAGGAACATACCACATAAAGTGTGGGGCCGTGATCGGTATGTCCCCTGTCGCCAGGGCGAATCGGTTCTCGTATAGATCTAACCGTTGAATAACAAGTTAGCTGGCGTTCTGGATAATCTCCGCACGTGAGGGTATAAAGCACATCAACACCCGGTAACTAAAGGGAAAATCGAAAAATGAAGTGGCCCCGGCGCGATGGTCCTCGTCGAACTGGAGCAGAAACGGACACTTGAGGCCGAACAGTGCCAGTGCCAACATAAGGTGATCGACCTATGCAATCTCGCAGGATGGCTTGTCGGGGATCTGCACGAAGCACTGGCGTTCCTTATGCAGAAGGCCGAGCGCGCTTAGCGCTTGGCGAAGCTGAGGGGTGCTCATAAGGGCTGTAACCGCAATGTGGAGCTATAGATGCTGGCCCCAGTATATTGAACTTTCTCGGAAATGTTTACGAAAAGATTTTTTGCCAACGATTTTATCCGATTGGTTTTATGAGATTTTTATTTCTAGCGGGAATTGCTGCTTTTTATCGCGCTTCTCCTGGGATTGTCAGACCAGCGGCAGCACGCTGTCCTGGGCGAGCCAACGGTCCACCGCTCGGGCGCACTGGCGCCCCTCGCGAATTGCCCAGACCACCAGGGACTGACCGCGGCGCATATCACCGCAGATGAACACTCCGGGGGCGTTGCTGCGATAGTCGGTGTCGCCGGCCGCTACCATGCCACGTGGCGTCAGGGCGAGATTGTGGGCCCGGACCAGGCCCCCGTGCTGCGGGTGGGCATAACCTATGGCGATCAGCACCAGCTGCGCCGGTAAGCGTCGGATGGCACCCTGCACGAGCGCCTTGCGCCAGCGATTCGGGCCATCCGCGCGCCACTCGAGGCGCTGGAGGATCACCGCCTCGACGCGATCCCCGCCGCCGTCGAATGCAATGGTGTCCCAGCCCCAGATCCGGCGGCAGCCCTCCTCGTCATGGTCATCGGGGCGCAGCTCGGGGGCGGGCTCGGGCCAGTGCGCGAGCACGTCCCCGTGCTCCGGCGGCTGCTCGTGGTACTGGACCTGGGTGACGCTGTCGGCACCCTGACGGACGCTCGTGCCGACACAATCACCGCCCGTATCGCCACCACCGACAACCACCACGTCCAAGCCCTTGGCATCGATGCTGGCCACAGGGTCCAACGGCAGCCCGGCGATGCGCCGGTTCTGTTGTTCCAGATACTCCATGGCGAGGTGGATGCCGCGAAGGGAGCGCCCCGGCACTACAACCTCCCGCGGTACCTCGCAGCCGCAGGCGAGCACTACCGCGTCCCAGGAGCCACCCAGCTCGCGCAGGTCGCCCACCGGAGTGGAGGCCCGAAACACCACGCCCTCGGAGCGCATCTGCGTAAGACGGCGGTCCAGAATACGTTTGTCCAAGCGGAAGTCGGGGATACCGTAACGCAGCAGCCCGCCGATGCGGTCGGCCTTCTCGAGCACCTCGATAGCGTAGCCGGCACGGCACATCTGCTGAGCGCAAGCGAGACCCGCCGGACCGGAGCCCACAACGGCGACATGACCGCGCGGCTCCGGGAGCCCACACATGGGCCGGACCCACCCCGCCTCCCAGGCATGCTCCGATACGGCCAGCTCGATATCCTTGATGCTGACCGGGGCGTCGCTGATCCGCAGGGTGCATGCGTGCTCACAGGGGGCGGGACAGAGGCGCCCCGTAAGCTCCGGGAAATTGTTCGTGGAGTCCAGCTGATCGTAGGCGCTGCGCCACTGGCGCTCGTAGACCAGGGCATTCCACTCCGGGATCAGATTGTGCACGGGACAGCGGGCGTGACAGTATGGAGTACCGCAATCCATGCAGCGGTCCGCCTGGCGCCGGGCCTGGGCCTCGGGCATGAGGCCGACATACTCGCGCCAGTGCCGCAAGCGACGGAGTACGCGCTCCTTGCGTGGGGCCTCCCGGTGATAGCGCAGGAAGCCGTCGGGATCTGTCATCGCGCACCTCGGACGAGGCGACTAATATCCTAAGCTTAGCCCAGCGGGATCACAGTGGCCCAAACCACAGGTGCGAGACGACGATCCCGGTCGCGCCAGCAATGAGCACTCCACCGAGCGGCGCAGCGAGATGCCGGCCAAAGGGCAAGTTCTTCTCTGCCGCCATCGTCGCGCCGAGTAACAGCATCCAACCGATGCTGCCTGCGCCCACCACGAACATCAGCAACATCAGCGCCCAACAGCAGCCGACACAATAAACTCCGTGATCCAAGCCCAGCAGGAGCGCATGACGGTGCGCCCCGCGGCCGTTCCAGTGGCGCATGACGAAGCTCAGGGGTACGCGGCACTTGTCGAGACAACGATATTTGAGCGACGAAAACTGGAACAAGCCGGCGACAAAGAACACGACGGCCCCGAATACCCAGCCGTTCAAGCCCAACCAGACGCTGCTTTGAACTGTCTGATGCACCATCCAATCGACACCATGCGCGGCGATACCGAACAGCCCCCACGCCGCCAGGTAACCGCTGATGACCAGCGTTATCAGAAGCGACTGATCCATGCGCCTTTGGGTGAGTCTCCTGAAAGTCTCGAGGAGAGGCAGGGTCGTGGGCAACATCATCGCCGACGTCATCAGAATCCACCCGCCGACGTAGAGTAGTGCGGGAGGAAGCATACCGCCTGGCCGAGGGGCAAGGCACATGCCGTCGGCAAGTCCGAGCTCCATCCACTGCCCGTGATGGAGAAAGCGCCCGTAAGGCGACGACTCCAATAGCCAGAGGGAAACCCACGCGAAGACGACGAGCAGCCCGATGAGGGGGACCAAGACACCCTGTCGTTTGATGTGCTGCATGAGCGGAGCACTGCCGTCCGCGCCGGTGCGGCCGCTACCGTGCGACCGACACCGGCGAGGCGATCAGGCCTCGAACAAGAACTGCCCTTGGACCGAGCTGCGACCCTGGATGTCGAGGCTCAGGCCGAGAGCCGGACTCGATGCCTTCAACTTTGGGGCCATGCCAGCATATGCGGGGGCGTTGCGGATGACGGAGAACGCCGCGTCATGGAGCGTCGTATTCTCGCCAGTGGCCCCGATGAATGCCTCCATCTCTGCATCCACGGCCGAGCCGATCTTGAGCTGACCCTTACCCTTCTCGACTTCGAAGGTGATGGGCGCGCGCTCGACGGCCACCACCTCGCCGATCAGCTGCGCCAAGTCCGCTACGGGACCCCCCTTCTTGCCGGTGTAGGTAGCGAGAAGGGCTTCCTCCTGTACCGACGTCGCCTTGTCATCGACAAACGCATGGGCGCGCCAATTACCAGCGAGCGCGTTGCCTGGGATGTTGACCGCGACGGCGAATGTAAGCCCCGAGACGTCGGTGCCGTCAACGTCACCCTTGTCGAAGTGCCAGGCGATGATCCCCTCGCAGGTGCCGCCGTCTGGGTCCTGCCCGACCCAACAGGGGCAGATCGCATTGCAGGTACACACCTCGAGCATGCTGCCTTCCAGCCGATATGCCATGATCTCTCTCCTCCCCTTGCGGCCCACGGGTGGGTGCCGATTCACCGGTTATCATTATGATTCTCGTGTCTCTCCACGACAGCACGGCGCTCCTGACATGAGCCCTGTGCACTTGGTCCATCGGCGGCAAGGAGCTTTGTTGAGTGTTATCGTCGGAGATTAATCCCTAATGTAGACCACGGAAGGCGCGAAAGTAATGCAAGTCGAGGCTCAGGCAGACGGTCGTGTGCACCACACTGTATTTTGGCGAAATGCACGAGCACAGGTGGCTGTGATCGGGCATCGCCCGGCCTCCACTCCACGATCTGCACTCCATGTCGCCGACACAGGTCCGGCAGAATTCAGCCGATCGGTTCCCGCGAGGTTCCATAGCTCGCTCGACGGCGATATTTCGAAGCAAACACAACGGGTTACTTTTGTGGAATAATGCGGCAAACCTTACCGCCGTAACCGCGGCAAAACCCGGACTTATGTACCCATGGCGCAGTACATTTTCACCATGAATCGGGTCGGCAAGGTGGTGCCGCCCAAAAGGTTCATCCTCCGCGACATCTCCCTGTCCTTCTTCCCGGGTGCCAAGATCGGTGTGCTCGGCCTCAACGGCGCTGGCAAGTCGAGCCTGCTGCGGATCATGGCGGGCATCGATACCGAGATCGAGGGCGAGGCCCGGCCCCAGCCGGGCATCAAGGTCGGCTTCCTGC
>CAYYHR010000029.1:12771-24386 GCA_964471705.1 uncultured Chromatiaceae bacterium | reverse complement strand
CTCCTGCGCTTTGTAGCCCGGGGAAAAGGTGTGGACCTCGCCGCCGAATTCCTCCCGCCCGAGGCGCGCCTCGTAGAGGCCGCTGGCGCAGGTCCCCTTCAGATAGCGCGAGATCAGCGGGGCTAGAGAGAACATGGAGAAGGCCTTGAGGGCGAGCAGGATTCGGGCGTCGCTCTGCCGCTGCACCCGGTCGAGGATGCGCAGGTTCTCCTCGACCGCGGCCTCGTCGACCACGAAACAGGGGCTGGGCACCCGGTAGGGATCCAGGCGCCGGAAGCGGTCGCGGTGGCGCCCCCCGGAGCGGGGCGGGGTCACGGTGCTCAACAAGAGCCACTCATGGGAGGGGCGCGTCCAGGTCGTGGATCTGCCAGGACAGCCCGTATCGGCTCAGATCCTCCATGAAGGGGTCCGGATCGAATTGCTCCATGTTGAAGACCCCCTCCCCGCGCCATTGACCCGTCAGCATCATCTTGGCGCCAACCATGGCCGGCACCCCGGTGGTGTAGGAGATGGCCTGGGACCGGACCTCCTGGTAGCAGGCCTCGTGGTCGCAGATGTTGTAGAGATAGACGATCCGCTCCTTGCCATCCTTGCGCCCGCGGGCGACACAGCCGATGCAGGTGCGGCCCTTGGTGAGGGGGCCAAGGCTCGCGGGGTCCGGGAGCAGGGCCTTCAGGAACTTCAGCGGAATGATTTCATGGCCCTCGTAGAGCACCGGGTCGATGCGGGTCATGCCTACGTTCTGCAGCACCTCCAAGTGCTTCAGGTAATTGTCGGAGAAGGTCATCCAGAAGCGTGCGCGGCGGATCTCCGGGTAGTGCTTGACCAGGGACTCCAGCTCCTCATGGTACATGAGGTAGATCCTGCGCGGACCGATGCCCTCGGGGAAGTCGAAGTCCCGGCTCACGGCGAGCGGCTCGGTGGTCCGCCAATCCCCCTCCTCCCAATAGCGGCCCTCGGCGGTCACCTCGCGGATATTGATCTCCGGGTTGAAGTTTGTGGCGAAGGGCTGGCCGTGATCCCCGGCGTTGCAGTCGATGATGTCCAGCTCCGAAATCTCGTCCAGGTCGTGCTTGCGGATGTAGGCGGTGTAGACGTTGGTCACCCCGGGGTCGAAGCCGCTGCCGAGCAGGGCCATGATGCCCTTCTCCCGGAAACGGTCCTGATAGGCCCACTGCCAGCTGTACTCGAACTTGGCCTCATCCGGCGGCTCGTAGTTGGCGGTGTCCAGGTAGTCCACGCCGGTGGCCAGGCAGGCCTCCATGATGTGCAGATCCTGGTAGGGCAAGGCGACGTTGATCACCAGATCCGGGCTGAAACGCTGGATCAGGGCCGCCATCTCCGCGACGCTGTCCGCGTCCACCTGAGCCGTTTCGATGGGGCGTTGGACCTGGGCAGCGATGCGCTCGCACTTGGAGAGGGTCCGGCTCGCCAGGAGGATCTCGGAAAAAACCTCCGGTACCTGGGCACATTTGTGGGTAACCACCTGGCCGACGCCACCGGCCCCCACGATCAAAACCTTTGCCATCGCTCATTACTCCCGACATCGCATTTGCACAAGCCATCCGCAGAGACTAGGGACCCAGCAGATCGGCGAGCCCGTCCTCGTCCACCACCGCCACCCCCAGCTTCCGGGCCTTGACGAGCTTGGAGCCTGGATCCGCCCCGGCGATCAGGTAATCGGTCTTCTTGGAGACACTGCCGGTTACCTTGGCACCCCGGGCCTGCAGGTCCCCCTTGATCTGGTCCCGGGGCCGACTCAGGGTACCGGTGATGACGACCGTCTTGCCAGCCAAGGGCTGGCCAGAGCCCGCTGCGGGCAGGGCCAGAGTCTCCCAATGAACGCCGGCGTCCAGCAGCTTCTCGATCACGTCCCGGTTGTGAGGCTCGGAGAAGAAGCCCACGATCTGCTCGGCGACCGCCGGCCCGACGCTCGACACCCGGCTCTCCTGCTTGTTCTCCAGATCCTCCACGCGGGCCTCGCTCAGCTCGTGCACATCCGCGAAGCGCCCGGCCAGGGCCGCTGCAACCGAGGCGGTGACACCCGGGATTTTCTGCGCGATCAGCCAATCGGACAGATCCCCCTCGAAATCGAGGCTCGGATTCCCATCGAAATAGTCGCGAACCGCCTGCGCGGTCTTAGGACCGACACCCTTCACGCCCCGCTGCTGCACCAGATCCTGGACGCGCACTGCCATCAACTCGTCCAGATCGGGAAAGGCATCGGCAAGGGCCTGGGCGGTGGCCTCTCCCACCTCCCGAATCCCCAGGGCGAGAAGGAACCTGGGCAGGGTGGTGGTCTTGCTCCGCTCGATGGCGGTGAGCAGATTCTCGACGGACTTCTCGCCCATGCGCTCCAGGGCCAACAGCTCATCGCTCTTTTCAGGGAGGGCGTAGATCCCTGCGGGGTCTTCGAGCAATCCTTTGTCCACCAGCTGCTCGATCAGCTCCTCGCCCAGCCCCTCGATGTCCATGGCCCGCCGCGAGGCGAAGTGCCAGATCGCCTCCTTGCGCTGGGCCGGGCAGTAGAGCCCGCCCGTGCAACGGGCGACCGCCTCCCCCTCCGGCTTCACGACCCGCGAGCCGCATACGGGACAGGTCTGCGGCAGCTCCACCGGCTCGGCACCCGGGGGTCGCTTCTCGGGCAGCACCCGCACCACCTCCGGGATGACGTCACCGGCACGGCGGACGAACACGGTGTCCCCGACCCGCACGTCCTTGCGCCGGACCTCGTCCATGTTGTGCAGGGTGGCATTGGAAACCATGGCCCCACCCACGAAGACGGGCCTCAGGCGGGCCATGGGGGTAACCGCCCCGGTTCGCCCGACGTTGAACTCCACTGCCTCGACGGTAGTGAGCTCCTCTTGGGCGGGAAACTTGTAGGCGATGGCCCAGCGCGGTGCGCGTGGTATCGGTTTACCAATGTCTCCCAAGACCTTCTGATCGGCCAGGGAATCGACCTTGAAGACTACCCCGTCGATGTCGTAGTCCAAGGCAGCGCGCCTGGCCTGGACCTCCTCGTGGTAGCGGATGCAGGCATCTACGCCATCCAGGATACGAAACTCCGGTGAGGTGCGCAGTCCCCATCTTTTCAACAGGGCCATACTCTCGCCCTGGGACGCCGCCAAGGTGCTGCCCTCCACTGCCCCGAAACCGTAGCAAAGCATGTCCAGGGGCCGCTGCGCCGTAATTGCGGGATCGAGCTGGCGCAGGCTGCCGGCCGCAGCGTTGCGGGGGTTGGCAAAGGTCTTGCCGCCCTCCTTCCGGGCGCTGGCGTTGATGGCCTCGAAGCCGGCCTTGGGCAGGACGACCTCGCCGCGCACCTCCATCAGGATCGGCCAGCCTTCTCCCTGGAGCCGCAGGGGCACGGAGCGGATGGTGCGCACCTGGGCCGTCACGTCCTCGCCGTGCTGCCCGTCGCCGCGGGTGGCCGCACGGCGCAGCAGGCCCGTTTCATAGGTCAGGCTGATGGCCAGGCCGTCCAGCTTGGGCTCACCCAGGTAGCGGATCCTATCGCGGCCCAGCCGCTCGCGTACCCGGCGGTCGAAGGCCCGCATCTTGGACTCGTCGAAGGCGTTCTCCAGGGACAGCATGGGCACCTGGTGCTCTGCCTCCGCAAAGCCTTCAAGGGGCTGCGCCCCCACGCGCTGGGTCGGGGACTCGGGGGTTACCAGCTCCGGGAACCTGGCCTCCAGATCCTGGAGCTCGCGCATCAGGCGGTCGTACTCGGCGTCCGGAACCTCTGGATCATCGAGGACATAATAGCGGTAGTTGTGGTGATCGATTTGCCGCCGCAGCTCCTCTGCGCGGGAGCGGGCGGTCGCCGCGGCGCTCATCCCTTGCCGGGATTGCCGAACCGCCCGGTCACCAAATCCAAGACCCGCTCGCGCAGGCGCTCTTCGATCCGGGGTGTGAGCAGGGCCCTGGTTTCGTCGCGGACCTCCGCCTTCAGGGCATCGGCCAGGCAGTGCGTGGTCTCCAGCATCACCTCCAACCTCATGAGGTCATCCGCAGCACCCTCTGCCCGGGAGAAGAGGGTCAATCCCGGCGACTCGAACTCCGCCATCCCTCCGAAGGGGAAGGTGCCGGGCTTGACCATGTTCGCCATGGTGAACAGCGTCTGCTTGGAAGTCCCGGGCTCGTCGGAATAGCGGTAGAAGACATCCATCTCCCCCGGCTCGACCCCGCAGCGACTGGCGGCATGCACGATCGCCTCCCCGTCCAGGATCCCCTCCTTCGGGGTGATATGGAAGCACAGGAGCAAGGGGCCCTTGGTGCTCTCCCGCCCACTCCCCTGCGCAGGCGATACAGACTCCTGAAGATGAAGCTCGATCTGCTCCGGCTCCCCGGAAGGGTCGCTCGGCCCCCTGGCCTCTGTGCCGACCGCTACCCCGCCGCTTGCATCCCCCTGGTCGCTCCCCCAGGGGCCGAGCTTGGGCTCTCGCTCGTCCTCATCCAGCCGTTCCCGCCTGAAGTCCTGATCCTCGAAGTCCTCATCCTGGTCGGAACGGGCGCGGCGCCGTTCCCAGAGATAGAGTCCCGCCAGCAGCAGACCACCGGCGACGATCAATATGAGACGAAGGGTATCGGCGTCCATTCGGCAGCTCTTCGGGAAAGGGGGTGGGCAAATGTCGAAAGTATAACCCCAGAAGCCGTTTCGGCGCGTTACGCATCGAGACGAGATCCGAGGATGTGGGATTGGAAAGAGGGATCGGAGAGCGATCGCACCGTCGGCATCGGCACCCCCGGATCAGGACACGGCCGCCAGCCGAGTCGCCTCGTCGACATCTACGGATACCAGGCGCGAGACCCCGGGCTCCTGCATGGTGACGCCCTGGAGATGGTCCGCGATCTCCATGGTGACCTTGTTGTGGGTAATGAAGATGAACTGCACCTGGTCGGACATGGAGCGCACCAGCTCGCAGAAACGTCCGACGTTGGCATCGTCCAGAGGTGCATCCACCTCGTCGAGCATGCAGAAGGGCGCCGGGTTGAGCTGGAAGATGGCGAACACCATGGCCACGGCGGTCAGTGCCTTCTCGCCGCCGGAGAGCAGGTGGATACTGGCGTTGCGCTTACCCGGAGGACGTGCCATGACGGTCACGCCGGTCTCTAGCAGGTCCTCACCCGTCAGGTCCAGATAGGCGTGTCCCCCACCGAACAGGCGTGGGAAAAGCTGCTGGAATCCCTGATTCACGCGATCAAAGGTCTCCTTGAAGCGGGTGCGGGTCTCCCGGTCGATACGCCGGATCGCCTGCTCCAGGGTCTCCAGGGAGCGGGAGATGTCAGCATGCTGCTCGTCCAGATAGCGCTTGCGCTCGGACTGCTCCCGCAGCTCGTCGATGGACGCCAGGTTGATGTTTCCCAGACGGACGACCCGAGCCGTGACCGCCTCCAGCTGCTGCTGCCAGGCGTCCTCCGCGGCATCCGGCGCCAGGGAGGCGAGCAGCTCGGGCACGCGCAGGTCCGCCTCGGCGAGCTGCTCCTCCAGGGTCCGTCGGCGCACCAACAGCTCCTGACGGGCCAGGCGCAGGGCGTCGAGCTCACGCCGCCGTTCGACCGTTTCCTGCTCGACCTGATGGCGCTCCTGCTCCAGCGCCCGCACCCGGGTATCCAGCTCCTCCATATGGCTTCGCGAGTCGGCCAGTTGCTGCTCTACTTCCAGGCGCAGGGCCAGCTGCTCCTCGAGCATCCCTTCCTGCTCATCCAATGGCTCCAAGGATGCCTCGAGCCCCAGACGCAGCTCATCCAGACGCTCGACGAGCTGAGCGCTTTGCTCCCGCGCCCGCTCCAGGCTGCGCTGCCGGGCCTCCCGTGCGGCGCGCTGCGACTCGATGCGGACCTGCAGCCGATGGACCAGCTCGCGCCGCTCCCGCTCCTGGTCGCGCGCTTCGGCCACCTGGCGGCGCAGGGCCTCCCGGCGCTCGGCCAGGACACCACGCCGGTCAGCCAGGGACTCGACCTCCTCGAGGGCCGCATGCAAGCGCTCCCGGGCCTCTTCGCTTTCGCCCAGGGCTTCCTCCAGGCGCTCAGCCAGCTCTTCGCGCTCGCTCTGAAGGGTAGCGCGGCGCTCGCTCTGGTGCTCCAGCCGGGTACGGCGCCCCGCGAGATCCGCCTGGAGGTTGGCGATGGACTTCTCCAGCCCGGCGATCTCTCCCCGCAGCCCCTCGCGATCCTCCTCGACCCGGCGACGGCGCGCGCGCAGGCGCTCCTGCTCCTCCTCCAAGGCTCGCGCCCGCGCCTCCTGGGCCTCGAGCCGTCCCTCCAGCTCCTTGAGCTCTTCGGCCCGTGACACTACCCCGCCGAGGGCGCCGTCCACCTCGGGAGTGCGCAGCCAGTTGGGCCCCACCAGAACCCCGTCCCTGGTGACTAGGACTCCGCCGGCATCCAGGGTGCCGCGAGCGGACAGGGCCTCCGGCAGGTCCGCCGCCACTCGTACCGATCCCAGGAGCCCGTGCAGGGACCAAGGGCAGCGCACCTGCTCGAGGAGAGACCCCGAAGCCGCAATCACTGCCGTCGCGTTGGTGTCGATCAGGGCCAGGGAGTCGACACCTTCGACACCCGCCGCGCTCCCGACCCGGTCCATGGCGTCCGTACAAACGGAGCGCAGGTGTCCCGCGAGGACCGCCTCCACGGCCTGCTCCCAGCCGGACTCGACCTCCAGCTCGTCCACCAGCCGTGGTGCGTCCGCCAGCCCCTGATCGCTCAGCCAAGCGTCGACCGCTTCGTCCCGATTCGCCAGTGCCGCCTCCTGGAGCGCCGTCAGCGAGGCCTGGCGGCCACGTGCCGACTGCAGCTCGGTACGGGCCGTGTCGAGCTGGCGCACGGCGTCCTGCAGGGCCTGTTCCTGCTCCTGCGATGCCGCACCCAGCCGCTCGTCCTGCTCCCGCAGGACATCGACCTGGTCGACGAGCTCCTCCTGCTGCTCCAGCAGGGACTGGATCTGATCCTCCAGCTCCCCCGTGTCCAGCCTGCCGAGCTCCTCCTCGATGCGGCTCTGCCGGGAGCGATCCTGCCCCATGCGCTGCTCCAGGTGGTTGATGTGGGCGCGCTCCGCCTGCGCCAGCTCCGCCGGAGCCGAGGCGCGCCGGTTGAAGTCGTCCCACTGCGTCTCCCACTCCCTGAGCTCGGAATCCGCGGTACTCACCCCGGCCAATGCATCCGCCAGATCCTGACTGGCCGCCTCCTGCTCGGGCTCGTCGACAGCCAAGGCCTCGTTGATCTCGGCCAGCCCCTGCTCGTCGCGCGCCAGAAGGTCCACAACCTCCACGCGCTGGCGATCGAGACGGCCGATCTCTGTTTCCTGGCTCCTACGGCTCTCCTTGGCAAAACGGATGGCCTGCTCGACGCGCGCGATCTCGGCACCGGCGGCGTAGTAGCGACCCTGCACCTCATTGAAGGTGTCAGACGCCTCCTGGTACAGGTCGCGCGTCTTCTCGACATCCGCCTCCAGACCCCGCTGATGCGCGATCCGGCCCTCCAATGCCGTCTCCCGGGTCCGCACGGCCTCGTCCTGATCACCGATCTCTCGATCAAGGTCACGCCAGCGCAAGGCCTTGAGCTCGGCCTCCAGCCGGCGCTCGTCCTGCTTCAGGCGCTTGTATTTCTCCGCGGTAGTAGCCTGGCGCTCCAGGTGCAGGAGTTGTTTGTCCACCTCCTCGCGCAGGTCGTCCAGCCGGTCCAGATTGTCGCGGGTGTGGCGCATGCGGTTCTCGGTCTCGCGACGCCTCTCCTTGTACTTGGAGATGCCAGCCGCCTCCTCCAGGAAAAGTCGCAGCTCCTCCGGCCTCGCCTCGATGAGCCGCGAGATAGTGCCCTGCTCGATGATGGCGTAGCTGCGCGGTCCCAGCCCCGTGCCCAGGAAAAGGTCCTGGATGTCCCGACGCCGGCACCGTGAGCCGTTGAGAAAATAGAGAGACTGGCCGTCGCGGGAGACCTGGCGCTTGACGGAGATCTGGCTGAACTTGGCGTACTCGCCTCCGGCACCGCCGTCGGCGTTATCGAACACCAGCTCGATCGAGGCCACTCCAACGGGCTTGCGGCCCGTGGAGCCGTTGAAGATGACGTCCGACATGGACTCGCCGCGCAGCATCTTGGCCGAGATCTCCCCCATCACCCAGCGCACGGCGTCGATGACGTTGGACTTACCGCAGCCGTTGGGGCCCACAACCCCGGACAGGTTGCTCGGGAAGAGTGCCGTCGTGGGATCGACGAAGGACTTGAAGCCGGCGAGCTTGATCTTCTCCAGTCGCATCGCGGAAGGAAGGGGACGGGGCGGCGCCTGTGTCGATTCTAGGGGAACAGGGTCAGGACGCCCGTATAACCGTAGAGCCGGTCCTGGGAGATCTCGCCGTTCGCATAGAAGCCCACGAGAGGGAAGTCACCCAGGACGGATGCGATGAGCCCGAGCTCTTCGGAATTGTCGCCGAACAGGTTGCGGCCCCGGCCCAGGCAGGAGACGTAGATGCCCCCGCGAGGGCGCTGCGGCAGTGCCTTTTGTACCGTCGAGAGCATGAGCAGGAGGTCTTCGCGCGCCGTGTTGGCGTCACGGCGGCAGAACATCATACGCCCCCCCTGCTCCACCATGTCGCCGATTGCGACCAGGCCGTTCTCCGGGTCGATGCCCACCAAGTTGCGGACCAGGTAGTCGCCGGTATCGGACCCGGCGATGGGGAGTCCGGCAAAGATGTAGCCGCCGATGCGCGTCAGGTCCCGGGACAGGATCTCCCCGATGTCCTCCTTGAGCACATCCAAGGCCGGGCGCCCATCGAGCTGGATCATGATGTTGCGCTGGGCCTCGGTGACGATCCGCTGGGGACCTATGGGGCTGCAGCCCTGGCTCAGGCGGGTGACCACCGGCACCTCCTCGGAGAAGAGCACCCCGGCGAGCCCCCCCTGAGTAACGCCGTCCGCGTACGAGTAGACCCCGCCCCGGGAGCTGGCCAAGCCGCCCACCAGAAAGCCCGCAGAGGTGCGTGCGGCGAGCTGCTTGACCAGGGCCTCGGTCAGGGGATTGGAGGGATCTCCGTGGACCAGGCCGAGAAAGGGCCGGTGGTTGTCGATCCAGGCACCGTTGCGCAGATTGAAGTCGTCCAGGTCCTTGACCATGGACGGGAAGACCCGGAAGGAATCATCGGGAAGCTCCGCGACCATGGCGGCCACCGCCGGCTGGTCGTAATACTCGCTCCCGGTGGCGCAGATCCCCATGCCGACGGTACCGACCCAGTGCTCGACGCCGGTGGACGCCCGGAAGATGTCGAGGATCTCGCCCATGTCGCCCGCCAGGGCGTCCGTGACGTAGAGAAAGCCGAGATTGCCCGCCCCGGAAACGGGCTCGAGGGCGGCAAGACAAAGCTCCGCCGCTTCGCGCCACCCGCTGCCGGCTGCATGTCCGAATGAGAAGCCCGTCATCTGCGTGCCCATTGGTCTGAGGCGATTTCTCTCAAAGCTACAGGATTCTTCGCTGCGATGTCACTACCCATTCAAGGACACCTTTCCCCTTTTCACCGGCCGGACCGCCGCGACCGAGCTCAAACTTCCGCCAAGTCCCCCTTCTCCTGCAGCCAGCTGCGCCTGTCCGCTGCCCGCTTCTTGGCGAGCAGCATGTCCATCAGCCGGCTGCTCTCGTCCCCCTCCTCCACCGTGAGCTGGACCAGACGGCGGGTGTCCGGGTGGATGGTCGTCTCCCGAAGCTGCGCGGGATTCATCTCCCCGAGGCCCTTGAAACGCTGCACGCTGACCTTGCCCTTCAGCTTCTCCGCCGCGATGCGGTCCAGAACCCCCTGGCGCTCGCTGTCGTCCAAAGCGTAGAAGACCTGCTTGCCCACGTCGATGCGGTACAGGGGCGGCATGGCCACGTACACGTGCCCCTCCTGTACCAGACGCGGAAAGTGCTTCAGGAAGAGGGCGCACAGGAGGGTCGCGATGTGGGCGCCGTCCGAGTCGGCATCCGCCAGAACGCAGACCTTCCCGAAGCGCAGCCGCGAGAGATCGTCGCTGCCGGGATCCACGCCGACGGCGACCGCGATATCGTGCACCTCTTGGGAGCCGAGGACCTCCGCGGGGTCCACCTCCCAGGTGTTCAGGATCTTGCCGCGCAGGGGCATGATGGCCTGGAACTCCCGGTCCCGCGCCTGCTTGGCCGAGCCCCCGGCGGAATCGCCCTCCACCAGGAAGAGCTCGCTGCGCTCCGGATCCGTGGAGGCGCAGTCCGCCAGCTTGCCGGGCAGGGCCGGCCCCTGGGTCACCTTCTTGCGGACCACCCTGCGCCCGGCCCGCAGCCTGGCCTGGGCGGCCCCGATGGCGATCTCGGCGATGCGCTCGGCCTCTGCCACGTGGCGGTTGAGCCAGAGGCTGAAGGCGTCCTTGACCACCCCAGAGACGAAGGCGGCACACTCGCGCGAGGACAGCCGCTCCTTGGTCTGACCGGAGAACTGGGGGTCCAGGAGCTTGACCGAGAGGATGTAGCTGCAGCGCCCCCAGACGTCCTCCGGCGCCAGCTTGACCCCCCGCGGCAGCAGGTTGCGCAGCTCGCAGAGCTCGCGCAACGCCTCCGTGAGCCCGGTGCGCAGACCGTTCACATGGGTGCCGCCCTGCACCGTAGGGATCAGGTTGACATAGCTCTCGGTGACCGGATCGCCCCCTTCTGGGAGCCACACCAGGGCCCAGGTCGCGACCTCGCTGGTGCCCTCCATGTTGCCGACGAAGGGGTCGGCCGGCACCGTTTCCAGCCCTTCCAGGGACTGGCTCAGATAGTCCTTCAGGCCGTCCTGGTAGCACCAGCTCTGCTCCTCGCCGCTCGCCTCGTCGCGAAAGACGACCTCCAGCCCGGGGCAGAGAACGGCCTTCGCCCGCAGTAGGTGCAAGAGCTGGCGGACCGAGAACTTGGGGCTGTCGAAGTAGCGCTCGTCGGGCCAGAAGCGCAGGCTGGTTCCTGTGTTACCGCGCCCGACGCTGCCGATCTCCTCCAGATCCGAGACCTTGTCGCCGTTGGCGAAGGCCATGTTGTGCTCCTTGCCGTCGCGCCGGATCCAGACCTCCAGGTGCTTGGAGAGGGCGTTCACCACGGACACACCGACACCGTGCAGACCGCCGGAGAAGCGGTAGCTGTCGGTGTTGAACTTGCCGCCGGCGTGCAACTTGGTGAGGATGACCTCCACGCCGGGAAGGCCCTGCGTCGGGTGCAGATCCACGGGCATGCCGCGACCATCGTCCCTGACCTGAAGAGAGCCGTCGCCGAAGAGCACCACCTCGATCTTGCGGGCAAAGCCGGCGATGGCCTCGTCCACGCTGTTGTCGATCACCTCCTGGGCCAGGTGGTTCGGCCTGCTGGTGTCCGTGTACATGCCCGGGCGCTTGCGCACGGGGTCGAGCCCGCTCAAGACCTCGATGGCAGAGGCGTCGTATTTGCCGCTCATGGCCGGATGTGAGTGTCCTTCGGATGCTTCCGTTGAGGGGTCGGCGGTCACCGAGCGAATCCCAGCAAAATTGACCGCCAAAACCGTGTAAGTTACCGTAGCCGCCGCCCTGGTTTCAAACAGCGCACCGGTCCGAGAGTATCTCCGGATTCGCTGCAGCCTCCCCCCGTCTCTACGTCCTGAGCTGGGGGGCACCAC
>CAYYHR010000029.1:0-12671 GCA_964471705.1 uncultured Chromatiaceae bacterium | reverse complement strand
GGGGCACCACAGCGAAATTTCGGCGACGAGCCCATGACCCCCGAAGCAGACACCCAGCCACAAAGCTTTGAAGAGTCCCTCACCGAGCTGGAATCCCTGGTCGACACACTGGAGAAGGGCGACCTGACCCTGGAGCAGTCCCTGTCCGCCTTCGAGCGCGGCATCGCGCTCACTCGCGACTGCCGCAAGGCCCTGGACGCGGCCGAGCAGAAGGTCCGCATCCTCACGGGGGAGTCCAGGGATACCGAGCCCGAGCCCTTCCTGACCAACGACCTCCCCGACCGATGATCGAGCCACAGCTGCGATCCTTCCTGGACGATTGCCGTGCGAGGGTGGAAGCGGCCCTCGAGGCTCGGCTTCCATCACCCGACATTCAGCCCCAGCTTCTGCACAGGGCCATGCGCTACGCGGTCCTCGGAGGGGGGAAGCGCATTCGCCCGTCCTTGACCTACGGGGCCGGGCTCGCCATCGGGCTCGAGCCCGAGCTCCTGAATGCCCCCGCCTGCGCCCTGGAGCTGATCCACGCCTACTCGCTCATACACGATGACCTGCCGGCGATGGACGACGACGATCTGCGCCGCGGTCGACCCACCTGCCATAAGGCATTCGACGAGGCTACAGCCATCCTGGCCGGGGACGCCCTCCAGACCCTGGCGTTCCAGGTCCTGGCCGCGGATCAGACCGTCCCCGGCGGGCCCGAGGCCAGGCTCGCCATGCTGGAGATCCTGGCGCTGGCCAGCGGCTCTCGCGGCATGGCGGGCGGACAGGCACTGGATCTGACGGCTCCTACCTCCGACCAGAACCTCGACATCGCCATGCTGG
The DNA here is from genome assembly GCA_964471705.1 of uncultured Chromatiaceae bacterium. Taxonomy (GTDB): domain Bacteria; phylum Pseudomonadota; class Gammaproteobacteria; order Chromatiales; family Chromatiaceae; genus Thiosymbion. The sequence goes on along the minus strand of CAYYHR010000029.1, from coordinate 11,849 downwards.
AGAACATCCATATCCACAAGACAGGCGCCCTGATCCGCGCCGGCGTGCGAATGGCCGTCCTCGCCTCACCGGACCTGGATACCAAGGCCGCGTACCAACTGGACCACTACGCCAAGTGCCTCGGGCTGGCCTTTCAGATCCGTGACGACATCCTCGACGTGGAGGGCGAGACGGCCGTGATCGGCAAGACCCGTGGCAAGGACCAGGCCCAGGGCAAGGCGACCTATCCGGCACTGCTCGGCCTCGCGGAGTCCCGGGAGAAGGCGAGCGCCCTGGGCAAGGAGTCTCTCAGGAGCCTGGAGGGCTTCGACGAGCGCGCGGCCCCCCTGCGCTGGATCGCCGAGTACGTGGTCAACCGGAAGCGATGAGCAAGGGAGCTTAGTGTCCGGCTCTCCATCCGCCTTGGTTTTTGTTGTCCCAGCCCGTATTAGCAAGGATAATTATTTGTTTGCCGTCGACGGTCGGTCGTCCCTCGGATAGAAACCGGACAAGCTCCGCGTTTGATTCGTTCCGCCTGGACCCTAGCTTCCCGAACAGACTCTATCGAGACCGCATAGAGGCCGCCGTTCTTCTGCCTCCGAGGAATCAGACATGCAGCCAGCCTTGAAGACGACCCCTGCCGACACGGACATCGCCGATGTGCAGAGCAGTGCCGACAGCCGTCGCATCGCCATCGACAAGGTCGGCATCAAGGATATTCGCCATCCGGTGCGCGTGCGGGACCGCAGTGACGGCGAGCAGCACACGATCGCCAACTTCAACATGTACGTGCATCTGCCCCACAACTTCAAGGGCACGCACATGTCCCGCTTCGTGCAGATCCTCAACGGCCACGAACGGGAGATCAGTATCACCTCCTTCAAGGAGATGCTCCGGGAGATGGTCGAATGCCTGGAGTCCGAGGCCGGCCACATCGAGATGAGCTTTCCCTACTTCATCAACAAGCAGGCCCCTGTCACGGGCGCTCAGAGCCTGCTGGACTACGACGTGACCCTGATCGGCGAGATCCGCAACGGCAAGCCCGAGATGCACATCAAGGTGGTCGTTCCCGTGACCAGCCTCTGTCCCTGCTCCAAGGAGATCTCCGACTACGGCGCCCACAACCAGCGCTCGCATGTCACGGTACAGATTCGCAGCAAGGGATTCGTCTGGATCGAGGAGCTGATCGAGCTGGTGGAGAAGGAGGCATCCTGCGAGCTCTACGGCCTCCTCAAGCGCCCAGACGAGAAACGGGTCACCGAGCACGCCTACGACAACCCCAAATTCGTCGAGGACATGGTGCGGGACGTCGCCGGAAAGCTGAACGACGATGACCGGGTAGGCTCCTACCGCGTCGAATCGGAGAATTTCGAGTCCATCCACAACCACTCCGCCTACGCCATGATCGAGCGCGACAAAGACGAAGAGGCTCGGACGCGGTGACCTCTCTCTGAGCCGATCCCGGCTCCCGCACCGAGCGGCCGCTGACCGCGGCCAGGTATCTCCTCGCTACTGGCAGGTCTGCGACCTTCCACGCGACCCCCGTCACATTCCCACGCAGCCTCTTTGATCCAGGTCAAGCAAACCGGAAAAAGAGGGCGCTTCGTATTTACATGCGCAAAACACCTGATCCGGGAACTTCAGAAGTAGTGTAGAATCTATTAATAAGGGTACGGAATAGAATGGGTTTTCGTAAAAGTGTCTACCAAAGCGCGGCTCTTCGGCTTGCTGGCGGTCCTGATTCTGGGCTTCCTGATTTTGCGTCCGGGGGAAGAACCTTCCGACTCCGGCGACCGGGGCGATCACCCGGAGTCCGCCACCGGCAGGCAATCACAGCCCCGCGAGCCTTCCTTTCTGGCACCGCGTCCTGATTATGGCATCGCCGGGGCGACCAACCGAGCGGGCACGCCTCCGCCCTATGGGAGGGATGCCTTCCCCCGCGATCCTTATTCTGATGCCTACTCCGATCGGGCCGGGGCCTACGCCCCCTCTGCTCCGGGAAACCGGTTCGCGACGCAGGGATACCGCTTCCGCCCCTTGACCGAGCGGGAACAGCAGCGGCAGCGGGCACAGTCGTCCTATCCGGGCGAATATGCTGACCGATACCAAGCGCCTTACGACGAATCCGCTCCCTACTACCCATCGGATGAGGCATGGGAGGGCTCTTCCGCGCTGGCCCCCTATTCCGAGCCACGCCCCTATGCCCAGCCGCAAAGGGACGCATATAACTTTCGTCCGCTGGAGCAATCCCCCACAGCCCAGAGCCGTTGGCAGGGGCCCTACCCGGAGCCGGGCCAGCGCTTCGACCCCTATTCCACAGACCCCTGGATGTCACCGCCCCCTCCCCAGTGGGGCTCGACGCCTCCGGCTCAGCGCATGTATCCCAGCTTTTACCGGGACTCCGGGTACCGGCTGACCGCACGATAGCGAGCTCGTCTGCATTCCTTATTACGGAGACCCCAGCTTCGCGGGTGCGAGCGAAGCCGGAGCGGACGTGAGGACCGCGCTCGAGGCGCTCGCAGCCTCACTCCGCGAGCGCGCATCCAGCTCCAATCATCGCCTGACCCTGGTGCTCTCCGGCAGCCCGAGCTGGACCCTGTCGGCCGCGACGGCAGTGGTCTCGATGCAGGCTGGAAGTCAGATCGCCTGGCTGACCGAGCGGCAGCCCCCGGCTCAGGGCGTGCGCCTGCCCCTCTCCGGCGGCTACAAGCTGCTGGGCAGCGAGCTGGACCTCCTCGTCTACGATGCCCACAGCGGCTTCGACCCGGACAGCTTCGCTGCCGCCCTGGGTGCCATACGCGGCGGCGGCCTGCTCCTGCTGCTTACCCCCGACTTGGAAAGCTGGCCCCAGCTCCCGGACGCCCAGGCCGCCCGGATCGCGGTGCACCCCTTCACGGCAGACCAGGTAACGGGGCGGTTCCTGAGGAGACTCGCCCATGCCCTGTCCCGAGCCGAGGGTGTCTGTCTCCTGTCCGAGACCGATCCGGCTCCGCAGCTGCCGACATTCGAGCCCCCCTCCTCCCCTCCGATTGCCGAGCCGGAAGGCGACTGCCGTACCCGGGACCAGGCACAGGCCGTCGCTGCGATACTCGAGACCGCCCGCGGGCGCGCCCGGCGCCCGCTCGTGCTCACCTCGGACCGAGGCCGGGGCAAGTCCTCCGCGCTGGGCATCGCGGCCGCCCGTCTACTCGCGGCTGGACAGGGGACCATCCTGGTCACGGCACCGCGCCGCTCCGCGGTGGATCCCCTCTTCGGTCATGCAGCGCGTCTCCTGCCCCTGGCTCAGGTACATCCGAATCGCATCCGTCATCGGGATGCCCGGCTGCAGTACCTGCCCCCGGACGAGCTTTGTCACGACCCCCGGAACGCTGACCTGCTCCTGGTGGACGAGGCCGCCGGTATCCCGGCGCCCCTGCTCGAGCAGCTGCTACGCAATCATTCAAGAATCGTCTTTGCGACCACGGTGCAGGGCTATGAGGGCACGGGCCGCGGCTTCGAACTCCGCTTCCGCCGTACTCTCGACCGGTTGACCCCTCTCTGGCGGGAGATGCGGATGGAGACACCCATCCGCTGGGAACCGGGCGACCCCCTCGAGCGGCTCACGGCCAAGGCCCTCCTTCTGAGCGCTTCGCCGGCTGCAGAAGATCAGGTCTCCGGCGCGCGTCTGCACACCTGCTGCTTCCGGCGCCTCGACCGAGACGACCTGGCCCAAGACGAGGCCATCCTGTCACAGCTCTTTGGGCTTCTGGTACTCGCGCACTACCAGACCCGCCCCATGGACCTGCGCCACCTCCTGGACGGACCCAATGTCCAGGTCTACGCGCTCCTTTACGAGGACCAGGTCGCCGCCATATCTCTGGTCGCAGTCGAGGGGGGATTCGCTCCCGATCTGATCCGGGAGATCTTCGAAGGCCGCCGCCGCCCTCGCGGTCATCTGCTCCCGCAGACCCTCTCCGCCCACGCCGGGATCCGGGAGGCACCGGCCCTCCACTGTGCCCGGGTGATCAGAATCGCCGTGCACCCCGCGGTCCAGGGCCGCGGCCTGGGACGATCCTTGCTGGATGGTATCCTCGAGGACGCACGTGCCCAGGGCCTGGATCTTGCCGGCTCCAGCTTCGGCGCCACCCCGGATCTGCTCGGTTTCTGGGAGCACTGCGGCTTCCCGGCAGTGCATATCGGAACCAGCCGCAACGCCGCGAGCGGTGCCAACGCGGCCGTCGTTCTGCATCCCCTTTCGCCCGCCGGAGACTCGCTACAAAAACTGGCCTTGGAGCGGCTCGGCAAACGTCTACCCGCGCTGCTAGCCGAGCCCCTGCGGGACCTGGAGCCGGAGATCGCCACCTGCCTGCTTCGAAACGTCCCGCAAATCACCTGGTCGCCCGGCCCCGAGGAACGACAGGAGCTCGCGGCCTTCGCCTTCGCCCAGCGGACTTACGAAGCTGTCCTGCCCCTGCTCGTCGACCTCGTCCGCGCCCGCATCGGGCCGGCCCTGTGCGCCGGGCGGCTCGACGGCTCGGAGCGCGACTTGCTTATCTGCAAGCTGCTCCAGCACCGCGGATGTACCGACACGGCCCGTCTGCTGGGCTTGACCGGTCACGCTCAGGTCCTCAGACTGCTGCGAGGGGCGGTTGGGAAGCTCATTGCAGACTGCAAGCCCGCGTCCGGGAAGGCGCCCAGCTGGCCGACGCGGCTTCGCAAGGCCCCGGCTCTGTATCCCCCCGCCTAATGCGCGGCCTTGGCTCATACGGCGAATAGACGTGGAAATCGATCCCAAATCTCACAAGAGGACCACGGGCACCCGGCTATGGCGAATCATTCCGTTCGTCTTCGTCATCGCCGCCCTTGCGCCGACGGCCGGGGCCATGGCCAACGACGGCGCCGACACGGACGGAAAGACAGCGCATATCTCCGCTGCGACGCCGCAGCCGAAACGGTTCATCGTCCGTGGAACCTCGCTGGTCGACGGAAGGACCGAAAAGCCCGTCTTTTTCCGTGGCATCGGCTACTCGCCCTATCTCCCCGGAGAGACCCCCCTCTACGGTGCGGCCCCCGGCGATGGTGGCCGCTACCCGGAGCACTTCGCACGCATCCGCGATCTCGGCGTCGACTATCTGCACGTCTTTCCGCTCCTGATGCCGCCGGGCTTCTTCTCGGAGCTGGACAAGACCGAACTGGTCTACGGCCAGGACATCTGGGTGAACGGCCATGCAGAGGACTTCCTCGACGAGGGCTTCCAACAAGGCACACTCGCCCAGATCAAGGCCGTAATCGACCACACCTATGCCGTGGGCCGACCCGAACGCCTCGTCCTTTTCTCAGTCGGCGACGAGCTCCAGGCAGAGTCGGTGGTCCGCACCGATGCCCGCCACCCGCAGGTGCACAACTACCGTGGCAAACACCTGACCGCGACAGGCCGAACCCCGACTGAGATCGCCCTGGCCCGCCTGATCGACGGTGCGATCGACTACGAGCTGAAACGCTACGGGCAGCGCCACCTCTATTGCCACACCAGCTGGACTCACATCGGGCCCGTCGCCGATCGCCCGGACCTGGAGGTGGCGAAGGACAGCGTGCTGGTTCCGGACATGGGGGATCTCATCTGCCTCAACGTCTACACCTACGCCCGTGGCGTAATGAGCTCGTCACCCGGCTCGGTCACCGGAACCAGCTACCAGGGGTATCTGGAAGACCTCGCAAAGATGACGGCAAAGCCGATCCTGATCACCCAGATCGGCCTCTCGACCTCACCCATCGCCCCCAAGCCCTGGGTACCCGGCTTCGGCGGACACAAGATCGAGGAGGTACCAGGCATCTTCCGGTCCGTTTGGCGGGACGTACAGACCGCCCGCGGGAAAGAGAAACTGTGCGGGCTCGTGTTCTTCGAGCTCAACGACGAGTGGTGGAAGAGCGGCGAGCACCCCGAAGACACCAACGCGCACGAGCGCAATGATCCGGAAGAGTGGTTCGGCCTATACGAGGTTGGCGCGGACAGCAACCTGATCCCAAAGGGCAAGATCCCGGAGACCGTCCGCACCTTGTTTGCAAGCCATGCGGAACCTGGAGGCGGCGGCCAGGACAGAGACGCTCAAAATAGCGGCAAGAACCACTCGGGCCAACGGTAGGTCGGCATCCCCATGCCGACATTGGTCGAGAACACGAGATGGCGGCAAAGGGTTGCCGCCCTACGGCCTGTTGAAACCCCCGGCAAAGGCTTGGCTAAACCTGGACAGGGCGGTTGAGCGCTCATTCAGGCTCCTTCCTTCATTTCTCCGGCCAGCCTCCGCGTCATGTGCAAGCGCACCTGCGCGTCCTTGGTCAGCAAATGGAACAGGTGGTGGGGACCGGTCGCCGTGCTGATCCATTGTTCCAGGTCGTCCTTCACCTCGGAATAGAGCGGCAAAAGCCGCAGGTCGAAGGACCCGAGTGCTTTGGTCAATGGATCCTTGCGGTGACGCGCCAGTATCCTGTCGATCCCGTCCCGGTAAACGTCACCGAGGCAGAGGTGGACGGCGGAGAAGATGGTCACCCAGCCGTTGAGCCAGAACATCAGATCCGTATCGAAGCCCTCCCCCGCCGGCGCCTTCCCCTGCAGTACCTGCCGCAGCAGGTCCCGCTCCTTCACCGTCTCCCCCTCGTCCAGCAGGCTCGCACGTCCGTAGCCGTCGACGGTCGAGCTGGTGAGCAGGATGGGGCGGTCCGGGTAGCGTTCCAGAACAAAGCTCGCATCCTTCACCAGCTGTCCGGTATGTCCCGCGTCCAGGGGGTGGCGCTTGAGCCTCGGCGAAGGCGCGGTGCCGAGAATGCGCACCCGGTGCCCGCGGCGGCCCATCTCCTGCACCAGCCGCCCGAATACGCCCTGCTTGAAGAGGTCCATGGAGAAATTCAGCGCGTTCTGCTTGTGTACCAGGCAGGGCTGGATCTCGGGATAGCGCGAGGCGCACTCGAGGATATTGGCGATCTTGGCCACCGGGATCCGCTCCTTCAGCCCCCCGTCGCGCCCGATGATCACCTCCTGGTGGAGCTCGTCGAAGCTGATTTGCAGCAGCACCCGCGCCACCGCCCAATCCTGCGGACGGCCCCGGATCGCCGAGGCCATCGCCCTCAGGGTCCGGTCGGTGACCTCGGGATCATCGGCGAAGTCCCCGTTGAGCAGGATGGCGAAGGTGCGGATCCGGTCCATGGCGGCGATGGCCCGGGAAAAATGGTCGAGATGGCGGGTCAGGTCGCCGCCCGTGAAGAGCAGGCTCTCGGTAAGGCCGTTCAAGGTTTGGTAGAGGGCGCCGGGGTCCGGCAGGTTGCGCATGGGCGGACGCCAGATGAACATGCAGTGACGGCAGGTCTGGGGACAGCCCATGGCCGGAATCACGCCCAGCTTTTCGTAGCGGAGGGCGCCCGTCCCCGGGTCCGGCAGGGCATCGACCAGAGCCAGCCGCTCCCGATCTTCCGGGCCAAGCATGCCTCCATACCGATCGCGCTCCTCCCGGGCGAGATCCCGATAGGCATCGGTGTAGGACTGACGTAACAGCCCCAGTCCGTTCCAGACATCCAGCAGCTTCCCGATCAGGCGCTCGGGGTCGTTTCCGTTCTCGGCCAACAGGTCCAGGAGCTGTCGCCGCTGGATCGTCGTGTCCGTGGCGGCGGCGCGCAGCTGCTCGATGTAGCCACGTACGAAGGCACCGGCGTCGGTGCTGTCGGCGAGCAGATCCATCAGGAATGCCTGCTTGGACCTATTGAAGGCCGCGAGAACCGACCGTCGATAGCCGGGCTCGGAGACCTCCCGGCGCAGCCAGTAAAAGGCGTAGAGATAGGCGAGCGGAAACGCCAGGCGCTCTGCATCCGGGTGATCGACGAGGAGCCGCCGCATAACGCCGCCGGTCATGCGGTTCACCTCGGCCTTGAAGCGCCGGCGCATGGCGGACAGGTAGAGGGGCTCCAGCGACGACTGGTCTGGAACAATGGGCTCCTGTGCCAAGCTGCCGGTTCGAAGACTCATCGTTGGAAGCTACCCCTGCTCACGATCCAGAAAGCTCCTGACCAGGAACAGGGCGGCGATGGAGCGCGCCTCCGTGAAGTCGTCTCGCGCGAGCAAGGTATCCAGGTCATCCAGTCTCCAGGGCACGACCTCGATCGGCTCCGGCTCGTCCCCTTCTGCAACTTCCGGGAAAAGGCTCCTCGCCAGGACGATGTGCGTCTGGTGCTGGATGTAGCCAGGCGCGAGGGACACCCTGTGGAGCAGCCGCAGGTCCCGAGCCCCGAAGCCGATCTCTTCGCGAATCTCGCGCCCGGCCGCTTCCAGCGGGTCCTCTCCCGGCTCCACGATGCCCTTGGGGAACCCCATCTCGTAGCGATCCGTACCGGCACCATACTCCCGGACCAGAAGCAGCGTGTGCGCATCCTGCATAGGTACGATCAGGACCGATCCCCGCTCTCCGAGAATCCGCTCGAAGCAACGACGATTGCCGTTGGAAAACTCCAGATCGACCTGCTCCACCCGAAAGATGCGGGTCTGGGCTACGAGCTTGCGCTCTAGTGTCTTTGGCTTTGCCGCCATGGGCCGGGCTCCGCTATGCTAGATGTGATTGCATACGTCAAAATCGAGCGAGATCGACTCATGATCGATTGGAACGCCATCGACAGTGTCTTCCTGGATATGGACGGCACATTGCTCGACCTGCACTTCGACAACCATTTCTGGCTCGAGCACGTCCCACTGCGCTACGCCGAGGCACGCGGCCTTTCCCACGAACAGGCGAAGGCCGAGCTCCTGCCTCTATACCAAAGCCGCGAAGGCACATTGGAGTGGTATTGCGTCGACCACTGGAGCCGTGCCCTGGGCCTGGACATCGCCCTTCTCAAGGAAGAAGTGGACCATTTGATCACCGTGCACCCCCATGTGATCGACTTCCTGGAGAAGCTCGCCACTCTTGGCAAGCGTCGGGTATTGGTGACCAATGCCCACCAGAAATCCATTGCCCTCAAGATGGGCAAGACGCCGCTTTGCGGACATTTCGAGCGCGTCCTCTGCTCCCACGATCTCGGTGTCCCCAAGGAATCCCGCGACTTCTGGCCTCGAGTGCACGTGCTCGAGCCCTTCGACCGCGACCGTACCCTCTTCGTGGACGACAACACGGAAGTGCTGCGGACGGCAAAGGACTACGGCTTCCGCTGGCTGCTGGCGGTGCTCGAGCCGGACTCCAAGGCGCCGCCTCGGGCACCCGGCGAGTTTCCCGCCATCAGGCACTTCGCGGAGCTGCTCACCGGAATGTAGTCCGTCCCGATCCGAATAGTTGAGGGCCGCCTCGAATGGTACCGGATCACCCGAATCGAGGGAGCCGGTCGGAAGCCCCTGGGCTCGACCCCGGCAGGTATCGATTGCAGGCTTAAATCCTGCGGCTACCAGACCACGGCTGGAATCTGCGGGGTCAGCCCTGCGGACCGGTAGCCGAGCTGCCACCGCCATCGCCCTCGGGCCTGGTCTTGCGCCGCCGCCGGCGCTTTTTTGCTCCCGCCCCCTCCGCATTCTTCATCTCCGTTCGGCCCTTCCCCCCCGCAGCCGGCTTCGGGCGTGATTTGTGCCGACCAGGACGGCGACCGGGACTGCGGCGCCCCTCGTCCGGATGGCGCCGCCGAGGCGTGCGCACGAATTTCGCCGGATCGATCGCAACGAGCATGTCCTCGGTCACCGGCTCGACCGGAATCTTAATGCCGATGAGCCCCTCGATATCCGGCAGGCAAAAGGCGTAGGTCTCGCACACGAAGCTGATGGCATCGCCGGTGGCGCCTGCGCGGGCGGTACGGCCGATACGGTGGACATAATCCTCCGCGTCATCCGGAAGATCGAAGTTGATGACATGGGTGACATCGGGGATGTGCAGACCCCGGGCAGCCACGTCGGTGGCCACCAGGATCGGCAGCCCCCCTTCCTGGAACTGCTTGAGCAACCGCAGGCGCTTCTTCTGGGGAACATCCCCCGAGAGCACCGCCGAGTGCAATCCGTAGCCCTCCAGGTAGCCCCAAATAGCCTCCGTGGCCCGTTTGGTATTCGCAAAGACGATAACGCGGGCGTCCTCCATTTCCGCCAGCAGCCCGATGAGCAGGGGGATCTTCTCCTCGTTGGCCACCATGTAACAACGCTGCGTCACCCGATCCACGGTCACCTGATCCGGTTGGATCTCCACCTCGAATGGCTGATTCATGTGCTCGTAGGCAAGCTCGGTAACCCGGTAGGACAGGGTCGCCGAGAACAGCATCCCCAGGCGCCGGGTGGGTGGCGGCATGCGACGCAACAGGTATCGGATGTCGCGAATGAAGCCGAGATCGAACATCCGGTCCGCCTCGTCGATGACCACGACCTCGACGGCGCCCAGGTGAAAAACGCCTTGCTTGAGATAATCGATGAGCCGGCCGGGGGTTCCGATCAGAATGTCTACACCTGCATTGAGATGATCGCGCTGCTCCTGGTAACCGGTACCGCCGTACACCAAGCCCAGCCGAAACCCCGTATGTCGGCTCAGGACCAGCGTATCCTTGTGGATCTGCACGGCGAGCTCCCGGGTCGGGGCGACGATAAGGACCCGCGGCTGGTCCACCCGACGCCCCGGGGGCGGCTCGTGGGTGAGAAGCCGCTGCAGAGCGGCGACCAGGAACGCAGCTGTCTTTCCCGTTCCGGTCTGTGCCTGCCCGGCCACATCCCTCCCGGAGAGTGCGATGGGAAGGGTCTCTGCCTGAATGGGCGTGCAGCGAACGAATCCGGCGTCTTGAAGTCCCTGGAGGATGCGGGGGTCGAGGTCGAAGGAGTTGAATCGGATATCGGTCAGGTGTGTCTGGGTCATGAAGGAGGGAGGGGAATCCGGTATTTTCTCCCACGCATCGTCGGGAGGGGTTGCAAATTTCTCTATTCTTGGCTGAAATAGCATCTTATCGAAGGGCAGAGTCAAGCGCCAATTCCCCCACCCGCTTTTGCGCCCCCCTGCTGAAGGCCGCAGACGGCGAGCTTGCATTTTTCAAGAACCAAACCAACCGGAGAATACCTCTAGTGAGCGAACGTATCGTCCATATCACGGATGACTCTTTCGAGCAAGAAGTCCTGCAATCGTCCAATCCTGTGCTCGTGGATTACTGGGCCGATTGGTGCGGTCCCTGCAAAATGATCGCGCCCGTGCTGGACGAGATCGCCGACGAATACGAGGGCAAGATCCGCATCGCGAAGCTCAACATCGACGAAAATCCAAACACACCTCCCCGCTATGGCATCCGTGGCATCCCGACGCTGATGCTGTTCAAGGACGGCGAGGTCGAGGCGACCAAGGTCGGTGCCGTTTCCAAGTCACAGCTCACGGCCTTCATCGACAGCAACCTTTGACCCCTGCGGCGCCAGATGCCCTGTCCACCGCACTCGACCCGATAAGCCGATCCGCCGGGGTGCCCGCCCGGGCACTCCTCTCCAAAAAAGAAAAACCGCCCTGTCGTGCAGCGCTGCCCGACCCACGCCCCGGGCGAGGCCGATGAAGGCAGCTCTTCACTAACGCAAAAAGCATCATGAATCTTACCGAATTAAAGAAAATGCCGGTGCCTGCCCTCGTGCAGCTGGCCCAAACCATGGATATCGAGGGCGTGGGAAGGTCCCGCAAACAGGACCTCATCTTCGCGATTCTCAAGGCCCAGGCGAAACGGGGGGAAGACATCTACGGTGACGGGGTTCTGGAGATCCTGCAGGATGGCTTCGGGTTCCTGCGCTCGGCTGACGCTTCCTATCTGGCCGGTCCCGATGACATCTATGTCTCACCGAGCCAGATCCGCCGCTTTAGCCTGCGTACCGGCGATACCATCTCAGGCAAGATTCGCCCGCCCAAGGACGGCGAGCGTTACTT
>CAYYHR010000028.1:0-24462 GCA_964471705.1 uncultured Chromatiaceae bacterium | reverse complement strand
GCCACAGAGCACTGGAACCACCTGATCCCATCCCGAACTCAGAAGTGAAACGGTGCCTCGCCGATGATAGTGTGGGGCTTCCCCATGCGAAAGTAGGTCACCGCCAGGGCCTTCTGATAAACCCCCTCCGTGTTCGCGGGGGGGCTCCCTATAGACGCGGCTCAGAGCCCAGCGCATTTGGCTAGGCTAGACACTTGGCATATATGAAGGCCGAAGTTCATTCGTTCGTCATTAATTTAGAAGCTAGAAATGAAAAGAACCTTTCAACCAAGCCGCCTGAAGCGCTCACGAACCCACGGTTTCCGATCGCGTATGGCAAGCCGCAATGGGCGCAAGGTGCTACTTTCAAGACGTGCGAAGGGTCGCGCACGTCTGTCGGTCTGAACAAAGGGCTGCCTGGAGAGCATGCCGATTCACGCCTACCGCCGCAGGCGCGATTGAGTCGGAGTCTGGAGTTCCGTGATGTTTTTGCGCAGTCCTCGAGATCTGTTGATCCTTGTTTTACCGTTCTTGCGCGAAGGAACGGAGGTCGACAGGCGCGACTGGGTCTGGCGATTTCAAGGAAGCATGCGCGTCGCGCCGTCGATCGCAACCGCATAAAGCGCATCGTACGCGAAAGCTTCCGCCAACGTCGCCATCTTCTGCATGGCATCGACATCGTGGTATTGTGTCGACGTAGTGCTCTCTCTCGCCCGAACGTCGGGCTTTTTTCGTCTCTATCCGGACACTGGAGACGCGTTCGGGATCAGCTATGCGTTACTTGTTGACCGGTTTGATTCGCGGTTTTCAATATCTGATCAGTCCATTTCTCGGGAGCCGTTGCCGTTTCTATCCGAGCTGCTCCTGCTATGCCATAGAAGCGATCGAGATCCATGGTCCTCTAAAAGGATCTTGGATGGCGATTCGCCGCATCCTGCGGTGCCATCCCTGGCATCATGGAGGCTTCGACCCAGTTCCGGGAAGCTCGGACGACGTATCCCATGGATAATCTCCGCCTCGTTCTCTTCTTCGCCCTCGCCTTGGTCTTGCTCTTGATCTATCAGGCTTGGATGCAAGACTACGGGCCAGCTCACAAACCTACCGCCGAGCCCATACAGCAGTCTTCAGGAAGAGAAGAAGCTGCCAAGTCGAACGCTGTTCCGGAAGTTTCATCCGTAGAGGGTGCTACAACAGCAACTGCAACGGCGGTAACCACGCCGGTCGTGCCGGGAGAAGCAGCGAGCGACGCTCTTATACAGGTCGAAACCGACCTATTGAGGTTGGAGATCTCGAAGCGCGGTGGCTCGATCGTCAGCGCTTGGTTGAAGAAGTACGCCGTCACCGCAAAGGACCCCAAGACAAAATTCCGATTGTTCAAACCGGCTCCCCCGAACATGTTCATTGCGCAGTCGGGGCTTCTTAGTGGAAAAAAGGGGCAGCTGCCGACTCATGAGGCGGTCTTCGATTCCAGCAGGAAAAGATATACGCTCGAAGAGGGGAAAGACGGGATAAATATAGATCTCCATTGGCGCGGTCCGGCCGGCATAGAAGTTCTGAAGCGTTATCGGCTAGAGCGTGGCAGTTACGTTATCCGACTCACGCAGGGGGTGAAAAACAAGTCCGACGCGCCGTTGACAGCTCGCTCATACGAGCAGCTGCAGAGGACCGACCTGGTCGACCCGAACGCTACGCGTTTCGTTCACACCTATACCGGGGGTGCTTACTACAGCCCCGAGGACAAGTATAAGAAGGAATCTTTCGATGCCATGCGGAAGGCCAATCTCCAGTTGTCGGTTACGGATGGTTGGATCGCAATGCTCCAACACTACTTCATGGCTGCATGGATACCTCCTCGCGGCAGTGCCCAGACCTTTTTTACCAACGTTCTAGGTGATTCACGGTACATCATCGGCACGTACACGGACCCGGTCTCTCTGCCCAGTGGTGCTTCACACAGCTTCGAGGACGAGCTATTCGTCGGCCCCAAACTGCAGGATAGGCTCGCGGCCATCGCTCCGGGCTTGGAGCTCGCGGTGGATTATGGTTGGCTGACAGTTTTGGCTGAGCCTATCCACTGGCTGCTCAGTAAGATCCATGCGGTCGTCGGCAATTGGGGTTGGTCTATCATCATTCTCACGATCTTGATCAAGGCCGCCTTCTACAAGCTGTCCGAAACGAGCTACAAGTCCATGGCTCACATGCGTAAAATGACGCCGCGCATGCAGGCTCTCAAGGACCGATACGGGGACGACAAACAGCGTCTCAATCAGGCCATGATGGAGTTGTACAAAAAGGAAAAGATCAATCCGCTCGGGGGCTGTTTGCCGATCGTGGTGCAGATCCCCGTATTCATAGCGCTTTACTGGGTTCTGCTGGAAAGTGTGGAGCTCAGACATGCCCCCTTCGTATTGTGGATCCACAATCTGTCGGCGCCTGATCCTTACTTCGTACTGCCACTGATCATGGGCGTATCCATGTTCATCCAGCAGAAGCTCAATCCAACCCCTCCGGACCCGATCCAGGCCAAGGTCATGATGGGCCTACCCTTCATATTCACGGTCTTCTTTGCATTTTTTCCGTCTGGATTGGTGCTCTACTGGGTGGTGAACAATATCTTGTCCATCGCTCAGCAATGGTACATCACGCGGGGCATCGAGAGGGCGACGGCCAAAGCCCGAGCTTGAGGTCGATTCCGGGAGAAGGGGGCTCGCGTTCGCGGCGCCTCCCTGCGGTGCCGGAGACCATAGCCGCCGTTGCCACACCGCCGGGCTTCGGCGGTGTCGGGATCATCCGGATATCGGGTCCCCTCGCACCAGATATCGCCGAAGGCATCATTGGCCTCGTACCGAAGCCGCGTCTCGCGACCTTTGCCAGTTTCTGCGCCGGGGACGGAGAAACCATCGATCAGGGTATTGCCCTGTTCTTTCCGGCTCCGGGGTCATTTACCGGCGAGCACGTCTTGGAGCTTCAGGGGCACGGTGGTCCGGTGGTCCAAGACTTGCTTCTTCGCCGTGCCTTGGAGCTTGGTGCTTGCCCCGCCCGACCAGGCGAGTTCAGCAAGCGCGCCTTCTTGAACGGTAAGCTGGATCTCTGCCAGGCAGAGGCGGTCGCCGACCTCATCGAGAGTGCGACCGAGGCGGCTGCTCGGTTGGCGAGCCGAAGTTTGCAGGGTGCACTTTCCCGGCGAGTCGGAGGATTGTTGGAAAGGTTGGTGTGCCTGCGTACCTTCCTAGAGGCAGCGATCGATTTCCCGGAGGAGGAGATTGACTTTCTTGCTGATTCTCAGGTGTGTGTGGATCTCCAGACCCTTATTGGCGACGTCCGGACCTTTCTGGCGAATTCCCAACAGGGCCGCTTGATTCGCGAAGGCGTTACCCTGGTCATTGCCGGTCCCCCGAATGCCGGTAAGTCGAGTCTGCTCAACGCACTCGCCGGGGCGGATGTCGCGATCGTCACCGACATAGCGGGTACGACCCGTGATCTGTTGCGCCAGCAGGTCCAGATCGAAGGTATGCCCCTGCACATCATTGATACCGCGGGCCTACGCAATGCGGGCGACCCGATCGAGCAGGAAGGGGTTCGGCGCGCTCATGAGCAGATCGAGCAGGCAGATCATGTCCTCTGGATTTTCGATGGCGAGTCTGATCCCGAGAATCAGGGCTTCGATGTGAGCACGCTGCCGGATCCCGTGTCCGTCACCTTTGTGCGCAACAAGATCGACCTGATCGGGATTCCTCCGGGGGTGACGAAAATGCCTTCCGGGACCGAGGTGGCGATTTCCGCACGAAACGGCGCAGGGCTGGATGCTCTGCGCGAGCATCTCAAGGCCGTTTGCGGTTTCAAGGGGGCCGGGGAGGGTGAACTCCTCGCGCGGCGGCGCCACTTGGATGCGATCGAGCGAACGTTGGCCCATCTGCAGTCTGCTCTGGAGGTGCTGGAGCGGACGGCTGCGGCCGAGTTGGTGGCGGAAGACCTACGCCACGCACAGCGCTCGCTCGGGGAGATCACCGGAGACTACACGTCGGATGACCTCCTGGGCCGTATTTTCTCCAGTTTCTGTGTCGGAAAGTAGCCCCATGCCAGAGTATCGGAATGCCCCAGATCCTCATTGATCCAGAGTCCAAGTCTTTGGACGAACGCTTTGCGCTCGTTAGGACCCCACGTAAGAATCGCTCCAGATTTCCGGAAGCGTGCGTTACCACGGTAGCGGGCGAGCAGGAGGCTCGTGTCGGCGCAGAGCCGGCACATAATCTCCATGCCGCGTTGGTCTACGGGCCCTCGAAATCATCCGAAGGTCAGCGTATCTACTACTTGGTACGCTGGCTCGACTGACGCCGCGCCGCGATGGTTTCCCGTGTGGATTCGAGGCGGAATTGTCAAAATCCGGCGGTGCGTTGCCGGTGAGAGGGACTCGCGGGCAAGACCGGGTTTTGTTCATACAGATCGAGGGGAAAGCTCTCGGTGATCAAGATCACCGGCTCGCCGCCGATTATGATGCGGTAGGTGCGGAAGACCAGATCCGATTGCATCGGCAGGGTCGCATCGCTGCTTGGGTCCGCTGGTTCGATACCGACCTCCAACACTTCGCGGTAGCTTTCCAAGCCACTGTCGCGAATCAGCACACCGATGCCGATCTCTCGATCAATCAGTCGCTGCCGAAAGGTCTCGGGGATCAACTGGGGACGAATGACCGAGAAGGCAGTGGCATAGACGAACGCGCTGGTTACGCCGCTGAGGTTCACGCGGCGGATCAAGACTCGCTCGCCCGTGTCGACCTGGATCCACTCGATTGGTCGCTCGGCACGAACAAGCTCCTGCTGCAGGGTGGTCACCACTACCGGCTCCCAGAAATAGGCTTCGAGCGTCTTGGTGACCGTGCCGTCGGTCACCAGGAGGGCACGCAGGAACGGCGGTAGCGTCTGGAACGGCTGGTCCGCCTCGCCCTCACGTCGGATAAAGGCGTCAGGCATGAATCCCTGGCACCGAAACGGGTTTTGATTCCCCCTGTTGTATGCCTTGTCGTAATAGCGTTCGACCATCTTGCAGGACCACCATTTCACTAGGTAGGAAACGAGAGCGCGCCTTCATTTCGCTGGACTGCTGCGCACCGCCCGGATAAAAAAGCAACTAGCAACCAGAGGGTTTGGGTTCGGTCATTTCCTGCCTGGATGGCCAGCGTAGGAGTTGCTAAGCCGCAACACTATCGTTGCGTAAACCAAACAGCAAGTAGAAGCTACCTCGCGAATTTCTCGCTATGTGTTGACCCCACGCAACAGCGGCGTGTTTTTTTGACGAGAGGGTTCGGAAAAAACCAAATCATGTGCTATAAAGCATGGTGCCAAACGGCTCTAAATCACAAGGAGACAAAACAATGTCCAAAATCGTCAAGATCGCTTCCCTGTCCGCGGCTGCTGTCCTGAGCGTTGGTCTGCTCGGCGCCTGCACCGACCAGCATGCTCGTGATATGGCTCAACAAGCCTTGGATAAGGCCAATGCGGCTCAGGCTTGCTGTGACGCCAACACGGAGCGTCTGGATCGCATGTATGCGAGGATCATGGGCAAGTAGGTCCAGATCGAGCATATCCGGATCTAGAAGATTCGGTCCAAATAAAGCCGGTTCTCCGGCTGTTGCCGGCCTCCTACCAAGTGTGGGAGGCCGGTATTTTCTTTTATGGCCTTGCGCACTTCCTCCCAATCCACATTCACCCCCTCCGCATCGGCAATCGATGCCGGTATCACCTCCGCCGGTGATTTGCCTTTGTCCTCTTGTCCCGCCTGGACCTCGAGGTAAAGGTCGTTGCCGCGCCAGCCCACCTTGTA
Source organism: uncultured Chromatiaceae bacterium (assembly GCA_964471705.1). GTDB lineage: Bacteria > Pseudomonadota > Gammaproteobacteria > Chromatiales > Chromatiaceae > Thiosymbion. Next base: position 18,663 of record CAYYHR010000028.1, on the reverse strand, counting down.
GGGCTGGTTTACGATTGTGACAGGTGTGTCGACAGAGACCTTGGAGAACAGCTGTTCGATATCCTCCGGGTACATGCGGATGCAGCCGTGGCTCACCTGCATGCCCAGCCCCCAGGGCTTGTTGGTCCCGTGTATGAGATAGCCTTTGGCGCTCAAGCGTAGGGCATATAGCCCCAGGGGGTTGTCTGGACCCGCCGGGACGACTGCCGGTAGAACATCCCCCGAGGCCGCATGCTCCGCGCGAATGGAGGCGGGTGGTGTCCATGTCGGATCCTTGACCTTACTCTCGATGTTGAAGTGACCGAGTGGCGTGTCCCAGCCCTCGCGTCCGATGCTGATGGGATAGGTTACCACCTCGTTGGGTGACGGAAAGTAGTAGAGTCGCTTCTCCGCGAGGTTCAGGACCAACCCCTCCCTCGGTGCGTCCGGCAACACGTATTCGGTAGGTACCAGCACATCCTTGTCTTTGCCCGGAACCCACATGTCCACTTGCGGGTTCGCAGACTTCATCTCGTCGTAACCGAGACCGTTGTGGCGGCCTATGTCCAGCAGGGTATCCTCGTACCTGCTCTTTACATAGAATGCCTGGCCGAAGACGCTGTCATCCGTGTTGGTGAGTTGGTAGCTGGTTTGCGTCGCCCACAGGGTGCAGCTGATGCCGATCAGCACCAACCCGAGTGCCAAGGCTCCGCTGGACTGCGGAGACGTGTCGAGGATTTGCCGTTTCATCATGCCCTTCCCATTCTGCCCAAATGCCTAAACCCACCCCGCTCGCCCACGTCAGAAACATCGGCGTTGCCGCCCACGTGGATGCGGGAAAGACCACCCTGACCGAGCGTATCCTCTACTACACGGGTGTCTCCCACAAGCTCGGAGAGGTCCACGACGGGACCGCCCACATGGACTATTTGGCCGAGGAGCAGAGCCACGGAATCACCATAACCTCCGCGGTCACCAAGGCGCCCTGGCGCGACCACGTCCTGCAGATCGTCGACACCCCCGGTCACGTGGATTTTACCATCGAGGTGGAGCGCTCGATGCGGGTTCTCGACGGCTATGTGCTGGTGCTCGACGGCGTGCGCGGTGTAGAGCCCCAGACTGAGACCGTATGGCGACAAGGCTCTCGTTTCAACCTGCCGGTGCTCTTTTTCGTTAACAAGATGGATCGCCCGGGTGCGGACTTCGGCCATGCTCTGGAGAGCGTCCGCAGACGCCTCGGGGCAGAGCCCATAGTTATCACCATGCCCCTGCCCGCCGAACAGGTGGTCGTCGACTTGGTCCATAAGCAGCTGCTGAGGTTCACTGGAGACCAGGGCCAGGAGGTGGAGATCAGCCCCTGCCCGGCCAGGATCTGGCAAGGAATGCTGCAGTACCGCGAGGCCTTGCTGCTGGCCGCTGCTGAGGCGGATGACGACTTGGCCGACTCGGTGCTGCAAGGGCAGGAGCCCCCTCCCGAACACCTGTGGCGGGCCCTTCGCAAGGGTACGCTCGCCGGCAGCTTCTTTCCCTGCTTCGGCGGCAGTGCCCTGCGTAACCTCGGCGTTCAGCCCCTCCTCGACGGTATCGTGGCGCTGCTCCCGGCCCCGCCTGATCGCCCCCCGCCTCAGGCCATGCGTCCCGACGGTACCACCGAGCTCGTGGCCATGGACGCGAAGGGCCCCTTGGCCGCACTGGTGTTCAAGGTACAGATGTGGGATGGAAGGCGCCACCTGTTCGTCCGCGTGTATCGCGGGGTGCTGCGGGTGGGAGACAAAGTCGAGATTCTGACCGTTGACGGAAAGACGATCCGGGAGCAGGTGGCACGGATCTTCGACCCGGACGCCGGGCACAAGGCGAGAATGGACCATGCGGAGCCCGGGCAAATTGCTTTGCTCGCAGGTCTACGCTACGCCACTACGGGGGACACCCTTTGTCAGCCCGGTCACTTGCTCGGCCTAGAGCGCATCGAGACTCGCCAACCGGTGCTCAGCCTGGCAATCGAGCCACGCACCGGTACTGATGAAGACAAGCTGCTCGAGGCATTGGATAAATTTCTGCAGGAGGACCCGACGCTGCGTCTCGAGGAAGACCAGGAGACCGGGCAGCGCCTGCTGCGGGGTATGGGGGAGCTGCATCTGCAGATCCTCATCGAGCGTCTGGAGCGGGAATTCCATCTGGCGGTGCGCAGCGGGCGTCCGGCGGTGGCCGTGCGCGAGACGGTACGGATGTTTGGGTCCGGGGACGTCCTCAACGCTTTGCCGCCCAAGCCCGATCAGAAGATCCCCGAGCGTACGGCCCGGGTGCGCGCTCGGGTGCAGCCCTTGGCGCGGGGCACGGGAGCTCGTGTGCTGATGGAGCCTGCGATTCTGCCCGAAGGCAGCGTCCTCCGTCCGGAGCAGGCCGAGGCGGTCACCGCTGGTGTCCAACAGGGCCTGGCTGCCGGTCCTCTCCAGGGTGCGCCCCTGGAGGATGTTCGGGTCAGCATCGAGGAAGTGGAGCTGTTCGGACAGGCCTCCACGCCGGACTCCCTGAGCGCGGCTGCAGCGAAGGCCGTAATCAAGGCCGTGGCGGCCGCCGATCCGGCAGTGTTGCACCCTGTGATGGCCGTCGAGGTGGTGGTCCCGGAGGAGAATCTGGGGACCGTTCTGGGCGACCTTCAGTCCCGCCAAGCCCTGATTCGCGACACCCGCACGGAAGGGGCGATGGCGACCATCGACTGCGAGGTCGCCCTCGAGCGTCTCCTCGGCTATGCCACGGATCTGCGCAGTCAGACCCAGGGCCGCGGCCAATTCAGCATGCAGTTCGATCGGTTCGATCTGGTCTCATGAGCCTGCGGCCCCGGGCCTAGTCGGCTCCCATATCCTTCTCGGTTGATGAGCCGGTCTCAATTGAATTCAATCAGGATCTCGAGCCCGGTGACTGGTAAAGAGGCGCGACGGAAGCTCCCCCGAGCCCTGGGCTTTGGACGGGCCATCTGCGGCGACCTGGTCCAAGCCGAGTGCCGAGAGTGGTGGCTTGCCAACGGATTGGGCGGCTATGCGGGAGGCACCATCGCCGGCAGTCTCATCAGACGCTACCATGGCCTGCTCGTGGTGCCCGTGGAGCCGCCCCTGGGGCGGGTGCTCGTCCTCGCCAAGGCGGATGCGACCCTGGTCGAGGGTGATCGGGTCCAGCCCCTGCACACCAACCGCTGGCGTAGCGGGGCGGTGACTCCGGAAGGTTATGCTCAGATCGAGTCCTTTCGGCTCGACGGCCGCATGCCGGTGTGGCGGTATGCAGTGGAGGGGGGTAGGGTCGAGCAGCGCGTCTGGATGGAGCGAGCTGTCAACCGGACCTACGTAGCTTGGCGCTTCGAGCCCCTGGATCCGGGCGACAGCCGAGCTCGACTGCTGAAAGTGCGCCTGCTCGCCAACGCCCGCGACCACCACGGTAGCGCCCGGACGGGCCACTTCGATCCGGTCGTGGACGTCGACGAGGGACACCTGAGCATGCGCGTTCCCGGTGCCTTTGCCCTGCACATCCGTATCCCGGCAGGCAGCCTGCATCCGGACAAGACCTGGGTGGAGGATTTCGACCTCCCGGTGGAGCGGGAGCGGGGTCTGGCCGACGCCGACAACCATCTTTGCATCGGCGAGGCCGAGCTGCCGTTGCGGGCCGGTGAATGGTGCGGTCTGGCGGCGGGTCTCGAGGATGGTCCAACGCCGGATTTGCCCTCGGCCATGGCCCGGTCTCTCGACCAGGACGAGGCGGTCCTGGCGCAGGCCCTGGCCGCGGAGCTCGCCTATCGGGAGGCGCCGGATTGGGTGTGCCGGCTGATTCTGACCGCCGATGATTTCATTTTTGCCCGGCCCTTGCCGGATGTGCCCGAGGGCAAGTCCATCATCGCCGGCTATCCGTGGTTCGGCGACTGGGGCCGCGACACCATGATCGCATTGCCCGGCCTGACCCTTGCCACCGGCCGCCCGCAGATCGCCCGGCGCATCCTGGAGACCTTTACCCGCTTCGTCGATCAGGGCATGCTTCCCAATTCCTTTCCCGGTAACGGCGTGACTCCGGCCTACAATACTGTGGACGCCGCGCTCTGGTACTTCGATGCCTGGCGGGCCTACGTGGAGGCCACGGGCGATACCGCGGCTCTTCGCAAGGTATTCCCGATCCTGGAATCCATGGTGGACTACCATCTGCGCGGTACCCGTTACGGTATCGGCGTCGATTCTGCGGATGGGCTGCTGCGGGCCGGCGAGCCCGGCGTGCAGCTCACTTGGATGGATGCCAAGGTCGGCGACTGGGTGGTGACGCCCCGTATCGGGAAACCGGTGGAGATCAACGCCCTCTGGTATAACGCCCTGCAGGTGATGGCGGGCTTTGCCGCAAGTCTTGATCGAGAGGCGCGGCGTTACCGGGAGCTGGCGGATCGAGCCGGGTCCGCCTTCAAGCGTTTCGTAAAGCCCGAAGGCGGACTCCTGGATCTACTGGACGGTCCGCAGGGTGACGACCCGTCGGTGCGCCCGAACCAGATCTTCGCCGTGAGCCTCCCCCACAGCCCCTTGTCCCACGAGGAGCAGGCCCGGGTCGTCGGGGAGTGCGCCCGGGAGCTTTACACCTCCTATGGGCTGCGCTCGCTGGCGCCGTCGCATCCGGACTACCGCCCCTGCTATGTCGGGGGAGTCTGGGAGCGCGACGGCGCCTATCACCAGGGGCCCGTGTGGGGCTGGCTGCTCGGTCACTTCGCCCTGGCCGTCTACCGGGTCCAAGGCGACGCCGCGGCGGCCTTGGCCCTGCTCGCACCGGTTGCCGAGCACCTCGCGGACGCGGGTCTCGGCACCTTCAGCGAGATCTTCGACGGCGCCCCGCCGCATCTGCCCCGCGGGACGCCTGCACAGGCTTGGTCGGTTGCCTGTACCCTGGAGGCCTGGTGGCGATTGACCACGGGTGATCGGGCCGCTTTCGAGCGTCCAGGTAGCCTTGTTTCTGAACGGAGGTCGCACGATGACGAGCCAAGATCCAAACGCTGAAGCGCAGCGACTGCAGAGCCAGCGTGCCGGCAAAGAAGACTGGCGCCTCTGGGGCCCCTACCTCGCCGAGCGTGCCTGGGGCACGGTACGCGAGGATTACAGCGAGCAGGGCACCGCTTGGGAGTATTTCGATCACGCTCAGGCCCGCTCCCGCGCCTACCGCTGGAGCGAGGACGGCATGGCCGGAATCTGCGATGCGCAGCAGCGCCTGTGTTTTGCCTTCGCCTTCTGGAACGGGTGCGATCCTATCCTGAAGGAGCGCGCCTTCGGCCTCAGCGGGAATCAGGGCAACCACGGCGAGGACGTCAAAGAGTACTTCTTCTACCTGGATGCCACCCCGAGCCACAGCTATCTGCGCTACCTCTACAAGTACCCGCAGGGCGCCTACCCTTACTCCGACCTGGTCGAGGAGAGCACAAGCCGCAGCCGCCGGGACCCGCCCTACAGTCTGCTGGACACCGGGGCCTTTGCCGAAAACCGCTACTGGGACATCGAGGTCCACTACGCAAAGCACAGTCCCGATGAGATTCATGCCCATGTCATCGTCTACAACAGCGGCCCAGAGTCGGCAACCCTGCAGCTGCTGCCCACCCTCTGGTTCCGCAACACCTGGTCCTGGGGCGAGAAAACGCCGCCAAAGCCAACGCTGAAAACGATTCCCGCGGCCGCGGGTACCGCTTGGTCGGTAGAAGCGACCCACGAGACGCTCGGGACCTACCGGCTCTACGGCCGCCGTCCCGCGGAGCCGCTGTTCACGGAGAACGAGACCAATGTGGAGCGACTCTGGGGAGATCCGAATCCCACGCCCTACGTCAAGGACGCCTTCCATCGCTACCTGGTAGACGGGGAGAAGGGGGCGGTCAATCCGGCGCTGGAGGGGACCAAGTTCGCCGCCCTGCACAGTCTTACCCTGGGCCCGGGCGAAGAGGCCCGCGTGGACCTGGTCCTGACCTCCAGGCCCCTGGAAAGCCCGTTTCATGCGAGCGAGGCGATCTTCTCCGAGCGCCGCTCCGAGGCCGACATCTTCTACGACGAGCTGTTGCCGGATGCGAGCGCCGAGGATTCCCGCATCCTGCGCCAAGCGCTCGCGGGCATGATCTGGAACAAGCAGTTTTTCCACTACGATGTGGAGCGCTGGCTCGAGGGCGACCAGTGGCCGCCCCCGCAGGGACGGCGCTTCGGGCGAAACAGCCGCTGGAAGCACTTCAAGGCGCGCGACATCATGTCCATGCCGGATAAATGGGAATACCCTTGGTTCGCGGCCTGGGACCTCGCCTTCCATGCTGCGGTCCTCGCCCTGGTGGACGTGGATTTCGCCAAGGATCAAATCGAGCTCGTGCTCAAGGAAACCTATTTGCATCCCAGCGGCCAGATCCCCGCCTACGAGTGGGCCTTCGGCGACGTGAATCCCCCCGTCCACGCCTTCGGGGCGCTCAAGTGCTTCCGAGCCGAGCGGGTGCAACGAGGCAAGGGGGACCGGGGCTTCCTGCAGCGGGTCTTCCACAAGCTGCTGCTCAATTATGCCTGGTGGATCAACCGGAAGGACGCCGACGGGAACAACGTCTTCGAGGGCGGCTTCCTGGGGCTGGACAATATCTCGGTCTTCGATCGTTCCCATCCCCTGCCGCCCGGCTTCAGCCTCAAACAGGCGGACGCCACGGGCTGGATGGCAATGTTCGCCCTGAACCTGACGGTCATGGCCCTGGAGCTGACCCTGGAAGACCCGGACTACGAGGACATGGCGATCCAGACCTACGAGCAGTTCCTGGCCATCGCCAACGCCATCGCGGACGATGGCGACACCGGCATCTCCCTGTGGGACGAAGATGCCGGTTTCTTCAAGGACGTGGTCATCACGCCCGACGGCGGTCAATACCGCATCGATGTCTACTCCTGGGTCGGATTGATCCCCCTGTTCGCCGCGGAGGTGGTGGATCGGCGGCTCCTCGCCAAGGCACCGCGCTTCACGGCGCTCCTCAGGGACCACAAGGGCGGATTCTTCCGGGGCAATAGCGTGTGCGCCTGCCCGGAATGGGAAAACGAGCGGGGCGAGCGCCTGCTGGCGCTGGCGGATCACAACATGTTGGCGCGCATCCTCGGGCGACTGTTGAGTGAGGACGAATTTCTATCCGGTTACGGGATACGGGGAGTGAGCAAGCTCCATGCTACCTGTCGCGATCTAGGGCAGATCCCGGGCGTGGGCGAGGCTGTGATCGAGTATGTTCCGGGCGAATCCAATTCGGAGCTCTTCGGCGGCAATTCCAACTGGCGGGGTCCCGTCTGGATGCCTACCAACTTCCTGCTGGTGCAGGCTCTGGAGAAATACCACCGCTTCTTGGGCGAGGACTACAGGGTTGCGGTGCCCTGCCTGGGTGGCCGCAAGCTGACCCTGAAGGAGATTGCCACCCTGATCTCCGAGCGCCTGGTGGACCTCTACCGCCGGGACCAGACCGGACGGATACGTGCCCATCCGCCGGGCAGCCCCTTCCAGTCCGACCCCTACTGGAAGGATTTGTATCTGTTCTACGAGTACTTTCACGGAGAGACCGGCCAGGGTCTCGGCGCTTCGCATCAGACAGGCTGGACGGGGCTTATCGCGAACCTGGTAATGCGCCGCTACCGCACCGACATCCCCGAGTACTGGCGCAGCCGCAGGGCGGAGAAGACAGCGCTCGATGCGCCCATTTCCTCCTGAGGGCGACGAGGGTCGGCTCGCTTTGCTGCCTTCCAGTCTCGATTCAGGTCGATGCAATGGTTGCCCCCCGTTTCTCCGGGGGGCTCAAGCGGACGGGTAGTGGTGCCTCGAGGGTGAGGCGCTCAGTTTGCAGGCCGTCCTCGTTCGGTCGTGGCTCTCCGCGTTGCACATGCGGTTTGTACTTGCAGAGGATGGGTGCCACGGTGGAGCGCATATCCAGCCTCGCTGGAGCCCGGAATCGGCGGCTCCTCACCGTTGCGGCAATAGGCGCGATTCAGCAGGTCTCCCGCCTCTTTCCAGTTGTATTCCAGTCTCGCATCCATGCTTTTCCCGATCAGGTCGAGGCACTCATGAAGGGCCTGCTCCTCTTGCTTCGCCTGTATCCTGTCCTCTTCGCTGAAGATGTCTCCTGTGCCGTAGAGCACCGCTTGGATCTCGCAGTGGCGCGCCTTCAATGCATCAGGGTCGCTACAGATTCTGGAGATCGAGATCTTTGCTTCGGTCATGGATTTCCTCCGGTCTCGGGTTGAAGCCCTATACCTGGCCCCTCGGGAAAGGAGTAGACGATTGTTCTCGACATGTAAAGGTGGATCTTTCCTGTCCCTGGCGAGAGTAGCCGATGAATGTTGCCGTTATGCGTACTGCGGGCGCATCGATCTCGGAGCTTGTGAAAAATTCGGCCGCCGTAGCGAGGGAGTCCATGGGCGTTCGAGACGTCCGTTTGTTTACAAGCTCTCAGCTCCAGCCCAAGCGCCGCAGGTTGTGCTCCACTTCGTCCTGGTCGCTGTAGTAGGTCTTGCGTCCGTCCTGGTCGATGTAGCGCTCATGCCCCTTGCCGGCGATCAGGGCGACCCATGGCTCCTCGCCCGGGCGCTGCGCCAACAGGTCGAACAGGCGGGTGACGGCGCGGCGGCGGTCGACCTCGATCTCGGGATCGGCGCCGGGCATGCCCTTCAGGGTGTCGGCGATGATCCGCTCGGGATCTTCGGTACGGGGATTGTCCGAGGTGAGGATCACCCGGTCCGAGTAGCGCGCTACGGCGGCACCCATGAGGGGGCGCTTCGTTCGGTCCCGGTCTCCGCCGCAGCCGAACAGGGTCAGGACTCGGGCGTGAGGGAAGGCGTGGCGGATGGCACCCAGGATGGTCTCTAGGGCGTCCGGGGTGTGGGCGAAGTCGATCACGATGGTGCGGTTGCCGATCACCCGACACTCGAAGCGGCCGTCCACCGGATTCAGGTACCGCCAGTAAGGGCGCTCGCCCGCCCCGAGGGCGGTGTCGGCCAACGCTGCGGCGAGGGCGTAGTTCTGTCGATTGTGCTCGAGGGCCAGGAAGGGCTTGGCGGCGATCGCCTCCGGCTCCAGTCTCGCGGCGGGCAGGAGCTCCACCGGAGCCGGCGGCGCTCCCTGCTCCAACAGGCGTGCGACCACTGCCGGACTGGTGCAATACAGGCGTCCTCCTTCCTGAATCTGGTCGAGGATGCGGGCCTTGGCCGCGAAGTAGGAGGTCTCGTCCCGGTGATAGTCCAGGTGGTCCTGGGAGAAGTTCGTCCAGCCGGCGCTCAGGAAAGGAATTCCCCCGATTCGCCCTTGGTCCAGGGCGTGGCTGCTGGCCTCCATCACGACCAGATCGTACCGCCCCTTCTGCTCATGGAGGATGCGGCGCAGCTCGATCTGGGGTGGAGAGGTGAATCCCGTCTCTACCAGCGCCTCTCCGTTCAGCGAGATTCCGAGGGTGCCGACGGAAAGGACCCGCCGGCCATGGGCCGAGAGCATTGACTCGAGATACTTGACGGTCGTGGTCTTGCCGTTGGTGCCGGTGACTCCGATGAACCCCTCGATGTCCAATGCGAGCGGGTACACGAGGTCGCAGAAGCGTCCGACGATGCGGGGCCAGTCGTCCGGGCGGGTTACATAGATCCCCTGGCCCGGCAGGGCATCGAAACAGTCGAGCATCCGGTTGGTGACCAGTACCCTGAAGGCGCTCTTCGCCAGGTAGCGCCGGAAGATCTCCGCATCGCTGTGATCGTCGTCGAAGCGCTGGAAGAAGAGGATGGAGCCGGGTGTGCAGGCGTCGGCGCGCCACTGGATGTCCGTGAGCGGAACAGGCGGTGCCGGCTCGCGCCGCCAGGCAAATTCCAGGGTGTCGAGTAGATTCGAGAGAGGGTCAGAGGACATGGATTTCTGTCGTGGGACAACCGGAGGCAAGTCTACCCGAGGGAGTCCCTTCAGCCGAACCGCTTCCGCAATCCCTGGAGGGACCTCGCCCTGGTGAGCAGGATCACCTCGTCTCCGGCCTCGAGGCGGGTATCCGCCTCGGCGAACAGAAGCTCGTCCCCGTTGCGGTAGATACAGACGGCGCGTGCCGAGCTCGGGAGTGAAAGCTCCGAGATCTGGACGGCCTCCGCCTCGGTGACGCGGAAGGAGAAGATGCGTGCCTCGCCGTGCAGGATGTCGGACAGCTCGATGATGTTCTGCCCCTCGGCCATGTCCGCCAGATAGCGTCCGACGGTGTGCATGGGCACCAGCGAATCGGCCAGGCCGAGCTCGGCGCAGATGTGCTCCAGCTCCGGATCCTCGATCTTGGTCACCACCCGCCTGAAGCCGAGGGAGCGGGCGACGAGGCTCGCGATGATGTTCGCCTGGTCGTCATGGGTCAGGCAAAAGAGAAGGTCTGTGGCCTCCGGGTCCGCTTCCCGCAGGATTGCGGGCCGGCTGCCGTCGCCGTGGATCAGGCCGACATCCAGCTCCTCCCGCAGTTCTTCGATCGCTTCCAGGTCGCGCTCGATGATGACCACCTCATGGTGTCGATCCGCGAGCATGCGCGCGGTGAGAAGGGACAGTGTTCCGCCGCCGATGAAGACGAATCGCATCCGAGTGGTTCTCTGATATTTACCCGATGCTGCACTCTCGCGCATCAGACACCCGGCGTCGCGTCAGCCTTTGTGCCAGGTCCCTGGATACACGAGTACCAGCAAGGCGATGATCTCGACACGGCCGGCCAGCATGTCGAGTGTCAGAAGGACCTTCAGGCCCGGCTCCAGGGCCGGCGTCGTGATGCCGGTGGACAGGCCGACCGTGGCCGTCGCCGAGATGATATCAAGAAGGGAATCCAAGGGGGCGTATCCGGCCGCCAGGAAGGGCAGCCAGGACAGGAGGATCACCAAGGGGAAGAGCAGGAGGAGCAACAGGGCGTGCTCGATCTGATGCGAGTCCAGATCTCGGTTGCCCAAGGTGGGGGTGATGACGGCATGTCGCGGCACCTGCAGACGCAGGATTGCGAGCTGGAGCACCCGGATCAGGATCAGGACGCGCAGCAGCTTGACGCCGCCCGCCGTGGAGCCGACGCCGGCCCCGGTCAGCATGGACAGCATAAGGATCCATTTGGCCTGTGGCTCCAGGGCCCCGATGTCCAATGTCGAGAAGCCGGTTCCGGTCTGGGCACTGATCGCCTGCAGGACCGCATCCACGGGGGCTATCCTCCCCAGGCTCCAGAGCAGCAGGGCGGTAAGGGTTACTGCCGTGGCCAGCGACCGTAGCTCCAGGTCGCCGAAAAATCTCCACGCCCCGTGTACGGCGGCTCGGTAGAACAAGGGGAGGGGGAGGGCGCCGAGAAAGGCTACGGTGAGGAGCGCGATCTCGATGGGGCGATCGAGGCCGGCCAGGTTGTTCGGGAATGCGGCGAAACCGCCGGTGGAGATGGCGGAGAGCGTGTGGGTCCAGGCCTCGAAGGCCGGCAGGCCGGAGGCCAGGACCAGGGCAAAGCCGAAGGCGGTCAGCACGAGATAGACGGCGAGCACCCGTCGCGCGTGGATGCGGACGCTCTCTGCCGGGTCTTCTTCCAGGGAGGCGGCGTTGGCCAGTTGGCGCATGTCCGCTGCCCGGCCAACGGCGAGGGTCAGGGAAAGTACCACCATCCCCAAACCTCCGATCCATTGCATCCAGGAGCGGGTGAGCAGGAAGGCAGGGCTTGTCGTTTCCGGGTGCGATACCAGCGTCAGACCCGTGGTGGTGATGCCGGAAACCGCCTCGAGCCAGGCATCCAGGAGAGGCAGGCCCGCCGAGGCGAGGGGAATGGTCAAGAGCGCCGGCGCGAGAATGAAGGCCAATGCGGTGACGACGAGGGCTTCGTTCGCTTGCAGGGGGCGGTCGCTCGGCGGCAGCCTCGCACAGATCCCGAGCAGGAGGGAAGGGAGCAAGGCTGTGAGCAGCAGCGCCAGTCCCAAGCGCCGATCGCCGCTCCAAAGGGCGAAGAGGGTCGGCATCGCGAGGAGCAGGGAGAGGATCAGTGAGAGCTGACCGACGAAGCGGCACACGACCAGCGGCCGCGCCGGCTGCACCAGGGGTTGGACGCGGGCATCCAGGGTCATCGTAAGGTCGATCGTCGCCGGCGGCGAGCCTGTCGAATCGATGCGATTGCGGACGGATTCTTCATCTTCGATTCTGTCCGGGGCGAATCATGGTGTCTGGAAGCGGCCCGGTTGCCGAATTGCTGAAGTGTATTTCTTGTGCTATAGGAAAAACACATCGATCGCTGCGATTCGCACACTCACGCCTGCCTACAAACAGGTTTCGGATACCAACTGCGGTTTCAAGTGGAATGACGGTCAGATGAGCGGCCTGGACCTCGATAATCTCCTGAGCCCCGTTTCCTCCACAGAGCCCAGTGGTCTGGACTTGGCGTATACGCCCGATTTCCAGCAGCTGCTCGATGCGGCCGAGGGACGGCAGGAGCGCGTGATGGGCGACACTGTCGTCCCGGCGGTCGAGCCCGATTGGAAACAGGTAAGCGCCCTCGCGGTCGGTCTCCTGTCTCGAACCAAGGACATACGCGTCGCGATCCTGCTCTGCCAAGCGCTGCTCAAGACCGAAGGGCTCCCGGGTCTGGCCTCCGGGATGACCTTGCTCAGCAGACTCTTTGCGGAGTACTGGGATAACGTCCATCCCCAGCTCGATGCCTCCGACAACAACGATCCCACGGAACGGATGAACGCCCTGATGAACCTTTGCGATCGGGACACCTTCCTCGTCCCTGTGCGGCGAGCCCCGCTGGCAAGCTCCCGCACGTTCGGCACGGTCAGTCTTCGTGACCTACAGATCGCGAAGGGCGAATCTCTCTTGTCCGAGGATGAAGACAGCGCGCCCCCGGATCTGTCGACTATCAATGCGGTGTTTCTGGATTGCGAGATCGAGCAGCTCCGAGAAACGGCTGGTGCGGTTGCGAGCGCGGTCGGCAGCATCGACGAGATCGACGCCCTGGTGACGGATCGCGTCGGCGAGATTCAGGCGCCGGATCTGAGCCCGATGCGCAGTCTACTCGCCGCTGCGGATGGGTTTTTAAAGACGAAGATCTCGGAGCGCGCCGTTGACGATACCTCCGGCTCTGCGGCATCGCCCGTCGAGGGATCCACGGCTCCCGGGGAAACGGGCGGAAGCGCGCCGGCTACGACCCCCTCTCAATCCGGCTCGGCGATAGCCAGCCGCGACGACGTGGTACGGATGCTCGACAGGATCTGCGACTACTATTCTCGCAATGAGCCTTCGAGCCCGGTCCCCCTGCTGCTGCGGCGAGCACGCAGTCTGGTGACCAAGGATTTCATGGGGATCATGCAGGACCTCGCACCCGCGGCAATAGCACAGATCGAAGCGATCCGAGGCTCGGAAGGCGACAACTAGGACCGAAACCCGCCTGCTGGCGACAAGAGCCTTTACTACACTTTCACCCGAGGAGATTGCTTGTGGCAAAAGAAAGCAGCCAAAAGTTCATAGCCCGCAACCGCGCACCACGCGTACAGATCGAGTACGACGTCGAGCTTTATGGCGCAGAGAAGGTCATCCAGCTGCCCTTCGTGATGGGGGTTCTGGCCGACCTGTCGGGGAAGCCGGAAGAGCCCCTCCCCCCGGTGGCGGACCGCAAATTCTTGGAGATCGATGTCGACAACTTCGAGGACCGGCTAAAGAAGATGAAGCCCCGCGTAGCCTTTCAGGTGCCGAACACTCTCACGGGCGAGGGCAGTCTGAACGTTGCGCTGACGTTCGAAAGCATGGACGATTTCTCTCCGGCGGCTGTAGCCCGCAAAGTGGACTCCCTCAACCAGCTTCTGCAGGCACGAACCCAGCTTGCCAATCTGCTGACCTATATGGACGGCAAGAGCGGGGCGGAGGAGCTCATCGCCAACGCTCTGAAGGATCCCACGCTTTTGCAGGCGCTCGCAGCAGCTCCCAAGCCGCAAGAGGGAGAAGCCCAGGAGCCGGCATCCGCGGAGGAGAAGTGACATGGCTGAAACCGAAACCAGCACCGCAGTCCAGACAGAAGCTCAGACCGTTGAGCCCGGAGAATTCGCCTCTCTCCTCCAGAAGGAGTTCAAGCCGAGGTCCGACCGCGCGCGGGAGGCGGTCGAAGATGCGGTGCACATCCTGGCCGAGCAAGCCCTGTCGCAGACCGCGCTCATCTCCGAGGATGCGGTTCGTACGATCGAGGCGATGATTGCGGAGATCGACCTCAAGCTCACGGAGCAGGTCAACCAGATCCTTCATCATCCGGATTTTCAGAAGCTGGAGGGCTCCTGGCGGGGGCTGCATTACCTGGTGAACAATACCGAGACCGACGAGATGCTCAAGATTCGTTTCATGAACATCTCGAAAAAGGATGCGCACAAAACGCTCAAGAAGTATAAGGGCACCGCCTGGGATCAGAGTCCCTTGTTCAAGAAGGTCTACGAGGAGGAGTACGGCCAATTCGGTGGCGAGCCCTTCGGCTGTCTCGTCGGCGACTACTACTTCGATCACAGCCCGATGGATGTGGAGTTCTTGGGGCTGATCTCGCAGGTCTCGGCGGCGGCCCATAGCCCCTTTATCGCTGGCGCAGATCCGGGGACGTTCCAAATGGAATCCTGGCAGGAGCTGAGCAACCCACGCGACTTGACGAAGATCTTTCAGACCCCCGAATACGCGGCTTGGCGCTCCCTGCGCGAGTCGGAGGATTCCCGATACATCGGCTTGGCAATGCCTCGGTTTCTCTCCCGCTATCCTTATGGAGCCAAGACAGATCCGGTGGAAGAGTTCGACTTCGAGGAAGACACGGGTTGGGCGGATCATACCAAGTACACCTGGTCCAATTCCGCCTATGCAATGGCGGTGAATATCAATCGTGCCTTCAAGCTCTACGGTTGGTGCTCACGCATTCGAGGCATCGAATCGGGCGGTGCTGTGGAGGGATTACCGGTACATACCTTTCCCACGGACGACGGGGGTGTGGACATGAAGTGCCCGACCGAGATCGCAATTAGCGATCGCCGTGAGGCGGAGCTTGCGAAAAACGGCTTCATGCCACTGATACACAAGAAGAACTCCGATTTTGCCGCCTTCATCGGCGCGCAATCCTTACAGAAGCCATTCGAGTACGACGATCCGGATGCGACAGCCAATGCAAATTTATCTGCGCGTTTGCCGTATCTCTTCGCCGTGTGCCGTTTTGCTCATTACCTAAAATGCATTGTCCGGGACAAAATCGGCTCCTTCAAGGAACGGGAGGACATGGAGAAGTGGTTGAACAAGTGGATCAACAGGTACGTCGAGCCCAACCCGGCAACCGCATCGGAAACGGACAAGGCACGAAAGCCCTTGGCAGCGGCCGAGGTCGTCGTTGAGTCGGTAGAAGGAAACCCGGGCTATTACACGTCGAAATTCTTCCTGCGGCCGCACTACCAGCTCGAAGGCCTTACCGTTTCGCTCCGGTTGGTTTCCAAGCTTCCGTCGCAGAAATAGGCTTGTGTCTCGCAAGGATGGGCCGCCTTGCGGGCATAGTCACCCCGTTGCCGGGGGGGCGGTGTATGACACGCGAAATTGGCACGGCCTAAGTCAACGCGGAGGAAAACATCCATGGCAGTCGACATGTTTTGCAAAATTGAAGGCGTCGATGGCGAGAGCACCGACGCGAAGCACGACAAGTGGATCGAGATATTTTCATACAATCACAGCGTTGCCCAACCGGTCACTGGCATAAGCTCGACCGGGGGTCAAACGAGTGGAAAAGCCGATTTCGGCCACTTCGGTATGACCAAGCTTCTCGACAACGCTACGCCGGACCTCAACATAAAGTGCGCGAAGGGGGAGCACATTCCGAAGGTCGAGGTGGAGCTGTGTCTCGCCACCGGCGATAAGCACACCTTCATGAAGTACACCCTCGAGAACGTCATCGTTGCGTCGGTGGTACCGGGCGGCAGCTCGAGCGACGACATCAGGCCCCAGGAGATGGTCGAGTTCGCCTACGGGAAGGTCAAGTGGGAATACACCCCCATCGACAACACGGGGGCACCTGGATCCACCACCGACCGTACCTGGAATCTCGAGACAAACGAGCAGGAGTAAGCTAGGCTCCCTCCTGGTCGATTTCGTTCCAGATCCCTTTGCAATCCGAAGCGCGCCGGACGAGTTGTCCGGCGCGGAGCCCTGAGCATGAATGCCGAGGATGCCCTGAAATCAGGTAATCTCGACGAGGCACTGGGGGATCTCCAGGGCCGCGTCAAGAAGGATCCGGCGGACGCCAAGCTGCGGATCTTTCTGTTCCAATTGTTGGCATTGCTGGGACGCTGGGAACGTGCGCTGACCCAGCTGAAGGTCGCCGGCGAGCTGGATTCGGCGAGCCTGGCAATGGTCAACACCTACCGGGAGGCGCTGGTGTGCGAAGCCTACCGTGCACAGGTCTTCTCGGGCGAGCGCGACCCGTTGCTGTTCGGCGATCCGGCCCCTTGGATGGCGATGCTCGTGGAGGCCCTGCGACTGACGGCCCGGGGACAGGTCCCCCAGTCCCAAGAGCTGCGCGCCCAGGCCTTCGAGCAGGCACCGCCGACCGCCGGCAAGATCGATGGGGAGCCCTTCGCGTGGATCGCCGATGCCGATCAACGGTTGGGACCGGTCCTGGAGGCGATCATCAACGGCCGTTACTATCTGGTCCCCTTTCTCAACATCCGCAAGCTCGAGCTGGAACCCCCCGCCGATCTGCGGGACCTGGTCTGGACTCCGGCCCACATCACCTGGACCAATGGGGGCGAAGTCGTGGCCCTGATCCCCAGCCGCTATCCGGGCTCCGAGGAGAGCGAAGACACTCGCATCCGGATGGCGCGGCGGACGGAATGGGCCGACTGCGGCTCCGGCCTGTTCACCGGGATGGGGCAGCGCATGCTGACGACGGATGGGGGCGAATACCCCCTGCTGGAAACGCGCAGCATCGAGCTCGAGGCCGCGGTGGACAGCGCCGCCGGGACCTGATGGGCACATGGCCGAGCTCACCCCCAAGGAGAGGCTTCAGCCGTCGCTGCTGGACAGGCTCACGGATGAGGAGCCGGACAAGAAACAGGAATCGAGGGACAGGCGCGTGCTCTCCCCTCGCCAGTTGCGGAAGTCCGTCATCCGGGACTTGCAGTGGCTCCTCAACGCCACGGATTTGGCGACCGTGCAGGACCTGTCGGCGTACCCCCAGGTGATCGATTCGGTGCTCAACTACGGCCTGCCCGACCTGGCGGGAAAGAACGTCTCCGCCTTGAGCGCCGACGTCCTCGAGCGCGACCTGCGCCGGGCCATTCAGCGTTTCGAGCCGCGCATTCTGCCCCAGAGCCTGAGGATCCGCGCCGTCGTCGACGAGGGTCGAATGGCCCAAAACGCCATCCTCTTCGACATCGAAGGGGAGCTCTGGGGTCAACCGCTCCCACAGCAGCTCTACCTCAAGACGGAGATCGACCTGGAGTCCGGCGCCTTCGAGGTCTCCGAGGCGGGCTCGCCGAGCGGCTGACCGTGGACCCGCGGCACCTCGACTACTACAACCGCGAGCTGCAGCACATCCGCGAGATCGGCGGGGAGTTCGCCGCCGAGTTCCCGAAGATTGCCGGACGCCTGGGTCTGAGCGGTTTCGAGTGCGCCGATCCGTACGTGGAGCGGTTACTGGAGGGCTTTGCGTACCTCGCCGCCCGCGTCCAGCTGAAGATCGACGCGGAGTTCCCGGCCTTCACGCAACACCTGCTGGAGATGGTGTACCCGCACTACCTTGCCCCCACGCCCTCGATGGCCGTGGTGCAGCTCCAGCCGGATCTCGCCGAGGGCGCGTTGGCGGAGGGTTTCGTGCTGCCTCGGGACACGGTATTGCGCAGCAACATCGGAAAGGGAGAGCAGACCGCCTGTGAATATCGCACAGCCCACGAAACCACCCTGTGGCCCCTGGAGATCACCGAGGCGGAGTACTTCGTCCACGCCGGACCCGTGGTCAAGACCGACCTCGCGGTGCTCCAGAGAAGCAAGGCAGGCATCCGGCTGCGTCTGCGCTCCACCGCGGGACTGACCCTCGACCAGCTCACCCTGGATCGGCTAGTCCTGTTTC
Organism: uncultured Chromatiaceae bacterium; assembly: GCA_964471705.1. GTDB lineage: Bacteria > Pseudomonadota > Gammaproteobacteria > Chromatiales > Chromatiaceae > Thiosymbion. The sequence goes on along the minus strand of CAYYHR010000028.1, from coordinate 605 downwards.
TGAGGGGCTCCGACGAGCTGCCGTTCCGGCTCTACGAGCTGTTGTTGGCAAACCCGGTTGCGGTGATCATCCAGCCGACCATGCGTCCGCTTCCCTGGTGCGACCTGCTCCCGCCAACGTCCCTCGTCCCCAAGGGGTTCGCGGACGAAGACGCCCTCCTTCCCTACGGGCCGGTCTCGTTTCAGGGCTACCGCAACCTTCAGGAATATTTCGCCTTTCCGGAGCGCTTCCTGTTCGTCGAGCTACGCGGCTTGTCCGCCTCCCTGCGCCGGACGCCGAGCGAGGAGATCGACGTCATCATCCTGCTGCCGCGGCGCGACCCGGCGCTGGAGAAGTCGCTCGACGCCTCGAACTTCGCCCTCTTCTGTGCACCTGCGATCAACCTCTTTCCCAAGCGTTGCGATCGCATCCACCTGTCCGACGCCGTCCACGAGCATCATTTGATTCCGGACCGCACCCGCCCGTTGGATTTCGAGGTCTACCAGGTGCGCAGCGTCGTCGGCTATGGAAGCGCCAATCAGGATCCGCAGGAGTTTCTTCCCTTCTACGCGGCACACGATCTCATCAGTCATGTCGACCGCCCGGCCTACTACAACCTGCATCGG
>CAYYHR010000027.1:0-24802 GCA_964471705.1 uncultured Chromatiaceae bacterium | reverse complement strand
GGCTATTTCAGCGAGGCCAACGTCAACGCCTGCGAAGAGGCCGGTATCGAGCCCTCGATCGCGATCAAGCGCGACGAACACCACCCCCATTGCTCGGAGCGCTTCGAGAACCAGCCGGCCCCTGCGGCCGATGCGACCCCGGTTGAGCGCATGACCTACCGGCTCAAGACAGCGAAAGGTCGGGCGACCTACGCCCTGCGTAAACAAACCGTCGAGCCGGTGTTCGGCATTATCAAGTCCGTGATGGGATTTCGTCAGTTCCTCACCCGCGGTCTGGACAATGTTCAGAACGAGTGGACGCTGGTGTGCCTGGCGTGGAACTCAAAGCGCATGGCCGCATTGCGTCCGCAGTAAGGGAAAAGGGGAGAAAATCTTCACTTTTTGCCCGGAAATCGTCTTTTTTTGCAACAAATGGCCTCTTCGGCTTCGGCACCCGCACTCGCGAGGGTCAAGCCCGACAGGCTGCTAGGGGGACTTTTCGGAGGGGGCTCACCCTTGGAAGATGAAATTTCAGTGGAACCTTCGCCTTTGGGCATGCGTTTATCAGGCACCGATCTCGGATTGGCCCGAGAGCGGTAGGGAAAATTCCAGCTCCGTGCCCTCACCCGGATTGCTTCGGGCTAGAAGCTGACCGCCGTGATTGGCTATTATCGTATGACAAATACTCAATCCAAGACCCATCCCCTCTCCTACGTCCCGAGTTGTAAAAAAAGGATCGAAAATCCGTTCAAGCGTTTCTTGATCCATGCCGACACCGTTATCCGCAACAGTTATCCAAAAGAATGCGTCTCGAACCTCTCCCTGTATGCGGATTTCACCGTGGTGCTTAGCGTTGGAAGCCTTGATCGCCTTGGCAGAGTTGGATATGACATTGACAAATACTTGGGTAATATGGCTCTTAGATCCAAGCACCAAAGCATTCTCTGGTAACTCGGTCTCCAATGCGATTCCATCCAGCTCATGAGATGTGAAGCGCAGCGCACTCTCCAAGGAATCGCGAACATCGAACGGAGAGGATTTCTCAGCTTCTGATGGGTAAGCAAAGGCGCGGAGATCGCTGACGATAGCACGAACGCGTTGCACGCCTTCATCGATGTCACCTAGCATCTCTTGTACCAGATCGTTACTTTCAATAGCTGGATCCGCACGAATTAGCTGCAATGCCGTTATGCTGTAGTTCAGCGGATTGTTGATCTCATGTAGAAGACCAGCAGAAAGATTTCCCAGAGCGTTAAGCTTTTCGCTCTGGATCAGCTGCGCCTGGGTTTCCTTAAGCGCCTTCAATGCCGTTTCTAGACTTCTATTGCGTTCGGCCAAATTGCGCTCCAACGAAGCAGCGAACACGAGGTTTCTCAGTCTAGTCCTTACCTCCACGCTGCTAAATGGCTTCGTCAAAAAGTCATCAGCTCCATACTTCAAAGCAGTAATCTTCAATTCGTCGTCCACTCTTGCCGTGAGCAGCATGATCTTCAGGCCAGTATTGGTCCTGGCGGAACGGAGGCGGCGACATACCTCCAGCCCGTCCATTTCTGGAAGCATCACATCAAGCAACACCAGTTCCGGTTGTTTTTCCAACGCAATGCTTAATCCAAGATTACCTGTACGCGCTTGCAACACGTTATAGTCCGCTTCCAGCAGATCCACTAGATAACGACGCATGTCCGGCTCGTCTTCCACGATAAGAAGCGTTGGGCGATTCGCTACCAAGGAGTCTGGTTTGTCCCAGGTATCGAGATCTTCTATCACCAAGCCTCCCCGCTGTTCTGCCTGTCGATGCATTTGCTCGATCCCATCCTCATTATCGAGTGTGGATACCGAAAGCAAATCAGTTACATCGGACGATAACGGGAATCTCACAGATATGCAGGTCCCCTTCTCAATCTCGCTTTGTACTTCAACCCTCCCTTCCATCTGCTCTGTCAATTCTTTTACAAGGGCCAGCCCAAGCCCTGTTCCCCTGTACTGCCGTGTGCTTGATCCGTCAACCTGATGAAATCGGTCGAAGATATGTACCTGCTCATCTATAGAAATACCTATCCCCGAGTCGTTAACACGAATGACTGCATCACATCCCGCAACATCTGCTTCTACTCTAACCACACCACCTTTTGGAGTAAATTTGATGCTATTGTTCACCAGATTCGCCAATATCTTCTCCAATGCACGAACGTCACCATTGACAATTATATCCTCCCGTGCCACCGACCAAGTCAGCTCGATTTCTTTTGTGTCCGCTAAATAGATCATGCCTTCGGCGGTTCCTCTGACGACGGAACTAATGTTTAAAGGAGTTGAGTCGAGCTTTCCTTTTCCCTCTTCAAATCGGATTATATCCAATAGGTCGTTCACTAGCTTAAGGAGTCTTAGTCCATTGTCCCGGACAATACTCAGCCTAGACGCCACCTTGTCAGAGAGAAGAATCGATCCGCTAAGTAGCTCTTGGATTGGTGCCAAAATCAAAGTCAGCGGTGTTCGTAGCTCATGGCTGACGTTTGCGAAAAATTCTGTTCGTTTGCGATTTAACGTATCTAACTCCTTGTTCCTCTGCTCCAACTGATAGCTCAAAAGAAACTCCAAATATCTCCGGCGCTCGAGAAAATGCGTTGAAAACGCCGAAATTATGCCGGTGCCGATTAGAAAAAAAAGATTCTCTATCAGTGGATTGTCAGCCCTGATGCTGCCACTTACAGCGCATGCGCTTGCGTAAAGCGCTACTGTTGCGGTGACAAAGAAAATTGTCTCATAAAGCACGGCAGGAAGAATCAACCCCATTGCGATAATCGTCAAATTGAGCCCTGCATAATAACCGGAATCAGCCCCACCCGTAACGACCACCATATAGTTAATCATAACTTGTATGAGGAAAGCACCAGCCATTGTGAACATCTTTACATGTCTGTTTCCAGAATGTACAGAAAACAACACCAGCAAGGCGATAAGGATCGTGCAGGCGATACGCAACCCTACAAAAAGCCAAAACCGGTCGGGGTATACCAGGTAATCCAGCACCCCAAAAACGGGGATGAGTATGCCCGCAACCAGTGCGGACATACCCGAAAAGCGGATCCACTGGGAATGCCGATAGGTGTTATAAGCCGAGGATACCTCGTCATTATAGAAAAGCATCGCTACCTACGTTCCGCACCTCAAGACAAAGATTTATGCCTGTTTCGTCGGTGAATGTTCTTTGAACGCCTAAATCAGGAACCAGTTTCTCCATCTGTCCTTCATTTCTGTAGATCAGATACCAATCTGATACATGCTCTAAGACGTACTTGTCGCCCTGCGCTTCGTGCATGTTCGTAACCAACAGGACACCGCCTGGCCTTAGCCAACTGTAAAAAAGCCGAATAAGCCTCGTGCAAACCTTATCAGAAAGATAATCGAACAGACCGGCACAATATACAAAATCGTATTTGCTTCGATATTCATGAGGCATTCCTGATACAGCTGTTCTCAATAGCACATTGACCGATTGTTTTACCGTCGTCAGCTCCAATCGGTGTCCTGATATCTTCATTGCCTCTTGTATATGACTCTTCGCATAATTCAGGGTCTCCTCGTTGAAGTCGATGAGGTCGAAGCTGGCGTTTTCAGCCAATGGGCAACCCCGTACAAACCGTTGAACCTCGAGCGCGGGGCCGCATCCGATGTTGGCTACACGAAATAGGGTGTTTTCTTGAGATTTTCTCTGCGCACCTTCCAGAAGGTATTGTTCCAGCATGAGCGCACGATTCCGAACGCAGATCGCAATTGGAAGAGAAACATAAGCTGTATTCACAAGCTTTGCGTACATAGTAGTACCTTCAGGCTTGCTGCGATGAATCATATTCATCATCTCGTAGTCGCCTGCATACCCCAATGGTTTGTAATATGTTCTGTGAAGAAAAGGTGCAAGCATGGTCAAGGGGTGTAATTCCCGTTGCAGAAATGCTTTGTGGATGCCGACGTCGTGAGGCTCTACGTTCCCGGCCTCATCTCCGAATTTTCGGATCAACTCCCCAAGTTTATCCAATATTGGTTTGGCGTAGTCGAATAGGTGATCATATGTCACGAGGCGTTCGCTGAGCACTTTGCTATCGTTAGCCTCTATCTGCTCCAGCCATTGATTTAGCTCCCTGAGGAAATTACATAGTTGGCTTACAGCATTCCTATACCCCTCACGTATATTTGTCGCATGCGCCCATTGTCCAATGAATTCAGATGCTTCCTGCCTGAACTCATCTGCATTTTCATAAAATGCTAATGCGCGACCCCAATGATCGATCAAGGTTGCTGATACGATCAACATCAATCCGGTGTTCAGCAGATTGCTGACAACCGCGCGCCCCTGGTAGATGATGCTGTTTCCTCTGCGAATGGTGACGTCGCTAAGGATCTCGCTCAATTGGACAATCGAGTAAGGATTGTAAACCTCAAAAACGACTGTGCTACGCTCAAGCTTCAGTAAAGTACCGCGAGCTGCATCTCCTTGGCTGTTCTTGAAGGTAATCAGACTTTGTAGTGGAACTTGGTTACGTTTCACGGCAGCTAATTGACGTAATAGAAACTTATTTTGGGAGGGTGCGATGAGTATCGACCCAGGGGTATGGAAAATGGCTCGGACTTGCTATAAAAATGGCTCGTCAACCATTAATAGATAGAGGAAGTGGGGAAACTGTATCATAGAATTAAGATGTTCTTTTATTTGCAGCATGAGCATAATCGCAAAATCCTCTTGCTTGTTTATCACCTGAAGGAGTGTCGGTAGGGAATCTGAGATTCGACCGTTCCCTTGCTCGGTAATTTGCATTGTTGGAAAACTCGTGCGATGGACTGCGGCGACTTTATAGTAAGGCTTGGGCCGCTGCATCTGCTCAGCGACGGGGCCTGCGTCAGTCTGGTGGTGTTCGGGTAGGTGACCAAGGAGGCGAAAACCAACGATATCACCGCCATCACTCAACTGCTCGCGCTGCTGCACCTGCAAGGTTGTATCGACACTATCGATGTCATCGGGTGTCGGAGCGCGATCAACGAGAAGATCATTGCGCAAGATGGTGACTATCTGTCCGCCCCCGTGGGGGATCAAGAGACGCTCGCACGCGGGGTGCAGGGGGCGTTCATCGACGCCGATGCCCGCGAGCACACGAAGGTCGACTTACAGATGCTGCACGATGCGCGCAAGTACTGGCGTTCGCGGCGCAAAGCGCAGACGACTGTGTACACCGGTACCTTTTTTACAGCTCGAAGCAGCCTCTGACCAAATTCTTCCAGGTGATCTATCTGGCCATGCAGAGTATGAATAACCTTTCGGCGCTCTCGCTCGAGCGATACTTGGGCATGTTTTACCGGACCGCTTGGCGTATCGAGCAAAAGTTTCTTGTAGCGACTGCTGCGGGCAATGCGTGCCGCCAGTCCGTTGGGCTGGTGATGGCCGACGACGTCTACTTTGCTGGCGTGCACGCCAGCAAAGCGGGGGGCGGTTCGTAGAGCAGGACACCATTCGTGGCTGCCGTTGTGCTCAACAGCGAGGGGAATCCTCAGCACGGAAGAGGCTTCAACCCGATCGGTGATCTGAAGGGCACGACCCTGGCGAACTGGGCGCGCAAGGCTCTGCAATAGGGCATTCACTTGGTCACTAATGGCTTTGCGAGCATTGCAACTGCCGGATCGATCGTTGCAGAGCGCGGCGCTAACATGGTCAGCCCGCACTAATCATGAAGCAGGAGATTTTCATGATAGATCAACACCTTACATTTCCAAATTCAAGGCGAGGATCGTCTGCACATACCATCATTTCGACTCAAAAAAGTACACAACCCGCCACCTTGCCGCGCACTGCTGCCGATAAGGGTCAAAGTATGTGCTCGGCAGATTTCGCGTTCGTTACATGCGGTGCGATGGCTGCACACCAGCTAGGATACTTCCGCATCGGCTAAAGGTATTCCGGCATATGGGCATCTTATGCGCCAGATCGACCAAATGATACCGTTTCTTATGTCAATTCCGAGTTTTCGGACCCCGTGTAATACACTGATGCATTGTATAATATGTAGGGTATACTTGATTGCATACTTTCAGCGGAAGCCCTGCGACTTGCGTGCGGCGCACCGCGGCAGCACGCAGGACAGAGGTGAGGCCGACGCATCAAGGTGGAGGGGCTGCTCGCTAGCGACAGATCAGCTGGTAAGTTGCCGGTCTCCTGCAGGCGGACCCTGGCACTGAGCGGAACCATTTCTAGGAGTACCGCGAGGGCGGCATCGTGGCAATGGTCGTATCGGCGCCAGCGTGGGCGGTAGCAGGTTCGCGCTGGACACGAAGAAACCGGCCATCTTGGATGCATTGTTTTGCGACGGTCTCAACATAACGGCAACAGCGGACGGCCATTGAGCGAAGGAGACCACGAGGTGTCCTGTGCCGAGATTCAGTATGAGCACCGTGCTGCATCACTTGGGAAATGCTTATAAGTAGCTTAAGCTGGTACCTGTGAGGGCGAGATGCTATACCCACCGGTGTACTTTACGGACACGCAGTACACACATAACGCAAGTCGGTGCTCGCTTGTAATAACCACGACTGCAAGGATATAGGCTCATGCCCTGAAGTCGTGATGATCGGAAACCTTGCAACGATTTGGTAAAAACTGTCTCGGTAAGTTTGAAAAAATACGAGCGGCCCAAAAGGCTACGACTTTAGACGATGTCCGCGCCCTCAACGAAAAAAAAGAGAGGACTTTTATGAAGCAACAGAGCGTATCAACCATCCTCATAGAAGTCGCAATTGCAATCAGTTGCATCCCATTTAGCGTAGAGGCTAACGGTTTCCGTCTTCCTAACCAAGATGCGTTTGCAGCAGGCAGAGGCGTGGCGTTTGTTGCTACCGCTGATAACCCATCTGCCGTTTACTATAATCCTGCAGGTATTTCGCAGCTGGAGGGACAGAGGCTACGTGTAGGCATGTGGGCCTTAAACATGGAATCTACCTACAGGTCGCCGGAGAACGGCAGTTTCGAGAACGAGCGTAGGCGTCATGCGATTCCCCAATTTTTTTACACGTTCAGCCCCAAGGAGCTTCCCTTGAGTTTTGGATTAGGTGTCTTCGCTCCCTTTGGCTTGAGCATGCGTTGGCCGGACGATACCGGTTTTCGAACCCTTGCCACTCAGGGGAGCCTCGAGTATTTGACGATCAACCCAGTCGTAGCATGGAAGATTCAGCCGAATCTATCGATAGGGGCCGGGCTAACCTTCAACCGCGCGAGCCTTAACCTACAGCAGGGAGTTGCATGGCCCGATCAAGCCTTCGACGGCTTTGAGTTTTCCGGAAATGGCTGGGATGCCGGTTTTAACCTCGGCGCCCTGTGGAAACCGCATGAGAAAGTGTCACTCGGAGTGTCCTTCCGGAGCCAAACCACCATCGATCTTGAAGGAAAGACTGAATACTATAATGCCATCGCTGTTCCCCCCCTGCCCCCCTCATTTCCTGGAATACCGTCCTTTCCAAAGAACAATGTCGACGCCGACGCTCGCTTCCCTTTTCCTTCCATGCTGATCGTCGGCATTTCCTATCGGCCGACGCCGGATTGGAATCTCGAATTCAATGCGGATTACACTAACTGGGATAGAGTGGGTACTGTCAAAATCAAGCAGGCTCGAGGCTTCGGTACTCTGATACCACAGGACGTGCCAGTTACGCTTGAATGGCATTCCAGCTGGTACTACGAGCTCGGTGTGACCCGTTACATTGGCGATGCTTGGTCAATCAGCGCGGGTTACGTATACAATGAGAACAGTGTACCGGATAAATACTATTCACCGCTGGTTGCTGATTTAAACCGTAATTTCCTGACCATTGGCGCCGGTTATAAAGGCCAAAGCATGAGCTTTGACATCGCTTACCAGTATGGTTTCGCCCCTGAGCGAACTGTTTCCGGAAGCTCGCCATCCAGTACAGGGCAAACCGCGGATGGCGGATACAAATACAAAAGCAATGCATTGATCGCCAGTCTAGGTTGGCGTTTCTAGCCCCTATCGCCCATTAGTCGCGGCATTGAGAGGCTGCGGGCCAATGCCGTTCCCTTAGGCAATACGCTTTACGGAAGACTGGCTCGATCTTGCCGGGTTTGGATCATGCAAAACTGCGCTCTGTGTGGATAGCCTCTGCTGCGCTGGAAGGTCTGTAGATCAAGCGCTCCAGCAAATCCGCCCGGTTGTGCGTAAGTGCTAGACATATGCCTGACATGTTGTTTTTCATGACAGACAAGACGGCACACAAGGCGACTTGGTAGTCGCGTAGCTGTGCGCTGTGCAGCGTCTGGTCACGATCAATTCCACGACAGCGAGCAGCATTTGCCGTGAACCACTGATCGGACGACCGGTACAAGATTCATGGAAGATCGGTAGCGGTGCGCCCGGTGCTTGGGCATCGCGGTGGCCTTGATGGTTGCGAGACAGCGGGATTCCTTCACCCTGGAAAATCCGTCAACCACTTCGCCGTGTGTTTCCTCGCAGCTTCTTAAGTGTAGAATCCCTCTAAACCTGTTCACGCGACATCGCCATGACCGACGAGAAGAACACCCACTTCGGTTACCAGAAGGTTCCGGTCGAGGAGAAGGCCGGCCGTGTGCGTGCGGTCTTCGATTCGGTAGCCTCGCGCTACGACCTCATGAACGACCTGATGTCGCTCGGAATTCATCGGTTGTGGAAGCGCCAGACCGTCGAGCTCGCCGGGGTGCGCCGCGGCCAGCGGGTATTGGACCTGGCTGCCGGGACGGGAGACCTGTCGGAGCGCTTCGCGGGCATCGTCGGCAAGGGGGGCGAGGTGGTGGTCACCGACATCAATGCCGCCATGCTCGCCCGAGGCCGGGCGCGGCTGGTGGACGTCGGTGTCGCGGGCAACGTCCACTTCGCCCAGGTCGATGCGGAGGCCCTGCCTTTCTCCGCAAGCCACTTCGACTGCGTCAGCATCGGCTTCGGCCTGCGCAACGTCACCCACAAGCAGCATGCCTTGGAGGAGATGTTCCGGGTGCTGCGCCCCGGCGGACGCGCCCTGGTGCTGGAGTTCTCTCATCCCGAAAGCCTGCCGTTGCGCAAGGCGTACGACCTCTATTCCTTCTCGGCGCTGCCGCTGCTGGGTCGCCTGGTCGCAGGTGATGCAGACAGCTACCGCTACCTGGCGGAGTCCATCCGCATGCATCCGAATCAGGAGACCCTGCGTGGCATGATGGAGCAGGCCGGTTTCGAGCGTTGCGACTTCTTCAACCTGAGCGGCGGAATCGTCGCCATCCATCGGGGCTATCGGTTGTGAGCGAGGGTGGGTCGATCCCGGACGCGATACTGGCGACCTTGGAAACTCTCGTCAACCGCTACCTTTCCCTGGATCCGGAGGGGGCTGCTCGGCTCGGGGATCTCCAGGGCCGTGTGATCATGATCGAGCTGGCCGGCTTCGGGACCCGCGTCTTCGTAATCCCCGGCGCCGACGGATTGCAGCTCTTCGGCGACTATGCGGGTGAGCCGGACTGCGCTCTGTGCGGCACGCCGCTCGCCTTGGCCCGAATGGGCGTCTCCGGTCAGAAGGAGGACCAACTCTTCTCCGGCGAGGTCCGTATCGCGGGCGATACCCACTTGGCCCAGGCCTTCGGTAACTTCCTCGGTGGTCTCGATGTGGACTGGGAGGAGCAGCTCTCTAGGCTCCTGGGCGATGCAGCGGCACACCAGATCGGCGTGCAGGTACGGGGCGTAGAGCGCTGGGGTCGGCGCACCAGCGACATTCTCACACAAGACATCCAGGAATATCTCCAGGAGGAGGCGCGGCTGCTTCCTGGCCGTTACGAAACCCAAGCGTTTCTGGACGACGTGGACAGGTTGCGCGACGATGTGGAGCGGTTGGCTGCCCGTGTCACACGCCTGGCGAATGCCTTGGGCGAGGGCCAGACGGACCGAGAGACCCCCGCACCCGAATCCGATGCGCAAAGGATCGATATGCACAGGGCCACCTGCCGAGATCGCGCTGGGGAATGAGCGCCGACGAGCGCGAAGATTCCCGCTTCCTCGCCCCTGTCGATTTCGTATCCATTCACCCTGATCAAGACCCATGGGTCCGAGGCGAGACCTCGCGAGGATTCGCTCCAGAATGATCCGACCCTCCCAAGCGATCCGCCTGATCCACATCAACTTGGTGCTTCTGCGCCACGGGCTGGACGAGGTCATACTCGCGACCCACCTCCTGCGTCCGTTGCGCTTCCTGCTCTATCTGTCGCCCTGGTACTGGCTCCGGGGCGAGCTACCGCCCTATCCGGTGCGCATCCGCCGGGTGCTGGAGGACCTCGGGCCCATCTTCATCAAGTTCGGGCAGATCCTCTCCACCCGCCGCGACCTGCTGCCCGATGACCTGGCGATCGAGCTCGCCAAGCTCCAGGATCGAGTCCCGCCCTTCCCTGGCACTCTCGCCCGTGCCCTGATCGAGAAGGCATGGGAAAAGCCCATCGAGGCGGTGCTGGACGATTTCGACGAGACACCTTTGGCATCGGCCTCGATCGCCCAGGTGCATGCCGCCCGTCTCAAGGACGGGCGCGAGGTGGTGGTCAAGGTGCTGCGGCCCCGGATCGAGAAGACCATCCGACGCGACATCGGTCTGCTCTACGTGGTGGCGGAGCTGGCCCAGCACTACTGGAGGGACGGCCGTCGCCTGCGGCCGGTGGAGGTGGTCGCCGAGTACGAGAAGACCATCTTCGACGAGCTGGACCTGCAGCGCGAGGCCGCCAACGCCTCGGTGCTGAGGCGCAACTTCCTCGGCAGCGAGGCGATCTACATCCCGGAGGTCCACTGGGCCCTGACCAGGCCGAACGTCCTGGTCATGGAGCGTATCTATGGTACGCCGGTGAGCGACGTGCAAGCCCTCAAGGCCCAGGGAATCAGCATGCGCCTGCTCGGCGAGCGCGGCGTCGAGATCTTCTTCACGCAGCTGTTCCGGGACAACTTCTTCCATGCGGACATGCATCCGGGAAACATCTTCGTCGAGCAGAGCGGTCGCTACATCGCCGTGGACTTCGGCATCGTGGGGAGCCTGACCATGGAGGACCAGCGCTATCTCGCCGAGAACCTCCTCGCCTTCTTCGACCGGGACTACCGCCGGGTGGCCGAGCTGCACGTGGAATCGGGGTGGGTACCGCCCGGGACCCGTATCGCCGACTTCGAGTCGGCCATTCGCACAGTGAGCGAGCCGATCTTCGAGAAGCCCCTGGCCGAGATCTCCTTCGGAAACTTCCTTCTGCGTCTGTTCCAGACAGCGCGCCGCTTCCACATGGAGGTACAGCCGCAGCTGGTGCTCCTGCAAAAGACCCTGCTCAATATCGAGGGTCTCGGGCGCCAGCTCTATCCGGAGCTCGACCTCTGGACCACTGCCAAGCCCTTCATGGAACGCTGGATGCGGGATCAGGTCGGCCCCAAGGCATTTTTGGCGCGGACGCGCAAGAACCTGGGGGCGGTCTCCGAGCAGCTGCCGGAGCTGCCGCTCCTGGCCTACCGGGTGCTCGATGCCCTGGACCGCCGCAGCCTGACCATCCGCTGGCGCTCCGACGAGCTCGACAGGCTGCGTGCGGAGACCCGCAGCCATCGAACCCAGGTGATCACAGCAGTTGCCGGCGGGGCCTTGGTCCTAAGCGGGACCTGGATCCTAGTGCTGGGTCCAGGGCAGATTCTCACCGTTGCCTTCGCGAAGGCGCTGGCGATCGGATTCTATGTCGCAGGTGGCCTCTTGCTGAGCTTCGCCTGGCGCGGTGGCGCTGCCCCCCCCCGCAAGTAGCCGATCGCCATCACAACAGACCCTGCTCGGCAAGGGACGTGGCATCCCCTTCACCGATGATGAGGTGATCGAGCACGCGAACGTCGACGAGGGCAAGTGCCTCCTTCAAGCGCTGGGTGATGCGTAGGTCCGCCTGGCTCGGCTCAGTGACTCCCGACGGATGATTATGGGCGAAAATGACTGCCGCCGCCTGCAGCTCGAGGGCACGTCGCACGACCTCCCTGGGGTGTACGCTGGCCCCATCGATCGTGCCCAGGAAGAGCTCCTCGCACCGGATCACCCGGTGACGGTTGTCGAGGAAGAGGCAGGCGAAGACCTCGCGCACCTGGTGGTAGAGTCGTGCCTTGAGATAGGCGCGGGTCGCCTCCGGGCTGGTGAGGAGATCCCGATCCTCGATCTCTGCTTCCAGGTAGCGGCGGCTCAGCGCCAACACGGCTTGCAGCTGCGCGTACTTCGCCTTGCCCAGACCCTTGACCCTGCAGAAACCCTTCTCGTCGGCGGCGAAGAGCCCCTTGAGCCCATCCAAATCTGCGAGCAGCTCACGCGCCAAGTCCACCGCGCTCTTTCCCGGCACACCCGTTCGCAGGAAGATGGCCAAGAGCTCGGCGTCCGTGAGGGCCTGGGCACCGCGGGACAAGAGTTTTTCGCGAGGCCGCTCGTGCTCCGGCCATTCCGTGATCGACATCTCCCTTCTCCTTATTCTCTGGATCCTGGAATCTGATCATTCGATTATGATCCGGTTACCGAAAACGTCCAAGAGCGCCCCGTCCGCTCCTCTCTCACGTGGGCTACAATCGGCGCTGGAAAACAGAAACAGTACCCTGGACCCCCTTTCTCGTGACTGGATTATCGGCAGCCGGCAAGAGCAGCCGCCTGATTTTGGGGACCTTGCAAATCCCCTCCCTGGCATTTTTCAGGACGCAAGTCGATAATTGCGATCTGCGACCTGCTTCGTTTTCAAGCACATATTTCATCAAAAGCGGTTCCCGCTATTCCCTTTTTGCGTCGCGGGGTGATGGCCTTCCCCGTCCGGATGCCTGGCCGTGGCGCGCTCCTCACCGCTATCGACCAAGCGCTCTGCCACAGGTTTCCCGCCGGCTCGGAGCACCCACGCCATGAGCACCAAGGTACTGTTGGGGATAAGTGGAGGGATCGCCGCCTACAAGGCGCCTGAGCTGGTGCGACGCCTGCGCGACACCGGCGCAGACGTGCGGGTGGTCATGACGGAAGCTGCCCGGTCCTTCATTTCGCCGCTGACCCTGCAGGCCGTATCGGGAAACGAGGTGCGGTGCGATCTCTTCGACCCGGCTGCGGAGGCCGGTATGGGCCACATCGAGCTTGCCCGCTGGGCCGACCTGGTTTTGGTGGCCCCCGCGACCGCGGACCTCATGGCGCGCCTGGCCGTTGGTCTTGCCGACGATCTGCTGACCACCCTCGTCCTGGCAACGACGGCTCCCCTCGTCCTGGCCCCGGCCATGAATCACCGCATGTGGCTTCACCCGGCGACCCGGGAGAACCTGGCCCGATTGCGTGGACGGGGGGTACGCATCCTGGGTCCGGACGAAGGGGATCAGGCTTGTGGCGAGTGGGGCCCCGGGCGCATGTCGGAGCCCGCCGAGATCATCGACGCACTCGCGCTTCGGCAAAGCACCGAGCTGGCCGGACGGCGTGTTCTGATCACCGCCGGTCCGACCCGCGAGGCCCTCGACCCGGTTCGCTACATCGGCAACCGCAGCTCCGGGCGCATGGGCTATGCCCTGGCCGCATCCCTGGCCGCCCGCGGTGCCGATCTGGTCCTGGTCAGTGGTCCCGGCACCCTGACCGCACCTCCCGGGGTGGAGCTGGTGCGCGTGGAATCGGCATTGGAGATGGAGACAGCGGTGATGGAGCGCGTCGCGGGCTGCGATATCTTCGTCGGGGCCGCCGCGGTCGCCGACTACCGGCCCCAGACGCCGGCGCAGGAAAAGATCAAGAAGAGCCAGGCGGAGCTGACCTTGCGGCTGGTCAAGAACCCGGACATCCTGGCGCAGGTCGCCGCACTGGCTCAGGGCCCTTTCACCGTCGGCTTCGCAGCCGAGACGCAGAACCTGGAGGCGCAGGCGCTCGCGAAGCTCCAAGCCAAGGGATTGAACATGATCGCGGCCAATCTGGTCGGCGGCGAGACGGGAGGATTCGACCGTGCCGAGAACGCCCTGCTCGTGCTCTGGCCGGGCGGGCGCAGATCCCTCCCACTGGCCGCTAAGACACGGCTGGCAGAGGACCTGGCCGATCTGATCCTGGAGCGTTACCTTGCATACTCTTCAAGTAAAGATTCTTGATCCTCGCCTGGGGCGGGATTACCCGCTTCCCGAGTATGCCACCAGCGGCTCGGCGGGGCTGGATCTGCGGGCCATGCTCGATGAGCCCCTGGAGCTTCGGCCAGGGCAGAGCGAGCTGATTCCCAGCGGCATGGCGATCCACATCGCAGAGCCGGGAATAGCGGCCCTGATCCTGCCGCGCTCCGGATTGGGGCACAAGCACGGAATCGTCCTGGGCAACCTGGTAGGCCTGATCGATTCCGACTATCAGGGACAGTTGTACCTCTCCTGTTGGAACCGGGGTGGCGAGCCCTTTCGCATCTCCGTGGGCGAGCGGATCGCTCAACTGGTACTTGTCCCGATCTTGCGTGCGCGGCTTCAGGTCGTCGAAGCCTTTGTTCAGTCCGACCGCGGCACAGGCGGGCTCGGGCACACAGGACAGCGATAAACACGGGCACAGCCCGGTCTTTCGTATCCGCCGAAAGACGCTGGTGCGGTCCCATCCGGGAATCTTCTCTGATCGACACGGACAGGAACATGCGATTTTCAGCATTCGGCAACAATAACAGCTCGCAACGAGGACACGCGGAGAGACAGGACCGGAGCGGCGCACAGAGTCTGAGCACCTATTGGCTCCGGGCTCTGATCGGCGTCGCACTTGCCGCGCTTCTCGCCTTTGCGATTGGTTTATTTGCCTGGATGGAATGCCAGAAGAGCGAGAGGCTGCTCCGGCTCGAGGGCTTCAGTGCGGTCGTTGCCGGGGATATCGAAAGGCGCGTGGCATCGCTGCAGGGACACCTGCGCGAGCTCGGCGCCGATCCGCAACTGCGTCAGGCGCTTCTGGCACAAGACACGGACGAGCTGCGTACCATGCAAGAAAGGCTGACGCGCAGACTTCCGGAAGCATCGCAGATGCGTCTCCTGAGCACGGGCGCTTGCGAAGGCAGGGTGTCGCCCACGAAGTCATTCAGCTACGCGGCGTTGGATCTGGTGTGCCAGGCAGAACGGCAGCGGCGCGTGACCTCGATGGAAGCTCATCGCCCGGGCAGTCCGGACGAGCACTTGGCGATCGCTGCCCCGGTTCTGGGCGCCGAAGGCAAGACACTGCTGGGTGTCATCTACGTCTCCGCCGCGCCCTCCCTGCTCCCTTCCTTGGACAGCGTCAACGGGGAATGGGGGCGCATGAGCTTCCAACAGAACGTGGGGAGCAAGGCCGTCACCCTGGGCACCGCCCACACCGCAATGACGTCCGATGCCCCGGATCATCGGGTATCCATAAAAGGCACGCGCCTGGGCATCGCCTCCTGGGTCGGCGAGAGTGCGCTCGATGAATCAGTCCTTCTCGACGCCGTGGCCGCCTACCTGGTGCTCATGGCTTTGGTAGCGCTGGCGATGTGGCTACCTTTGCGCGGCATAAAGCGCAGCTTGGCCTCGGATTACGGGGCCTTGGTCGCACTCGTAGAGGATGCGGTGAGCGCGAAACCCTTGAGTCCCGCCCAGAACCGACTCGCTGAATCCAAGCCGATCATCGAAGCGGTCATTGGTCTGCTGCGCCGTCTGTGCCAGACCTACAACGCCGTGCCCGCTTCGCCCGAGGCGTCAAACCCTACAGCGATGGAGCAAGAGGGGGCTGCAGGCAAGCCCGCGGCGGCCGCGCTGCCGAGCTCGGTGCAGGAGGCGAAGAACAAGGCCACGCCGGAGAGCTCGACCGCCCGCTCGCACATTCTACCCACAGAGTCCGTACCGGCGCAGATCTTCCGGGCCTTCGACATCAGAGGCATCGTCGATCGCGATCTCACGGCAGATCTCATGTACGCTCTCGGGCTCGCGGTCGGTACGGAAGCCGAGGAGGCGGGAGACCGGATCGTAATCGTTGGACGGGACACGCGTCCTTCGAGCAGAGAGCTGAGCGACGCCCTCGTCTTGGGGCTCCGTGCGAGCGGGCGCGATGTTCTGGACCTGGGTGTGGTGCCCACTCCCCTGATCTACTTTGCGACGCGCTCTCGAGATAAGACCTCGGGGGCAATGGTCACGGCCAGCCACGATGCCCAAAACTACAACGGATTGAAGGTAATTGTGGGCGGAATCGAGTTGGCCGGACAGGGGATCGCAGGGCTGCGGGAGCGCATCCTGGCCGATTCCTTCGCCCGGGGCGACGGCGATTATCAGGTCGATGACGTGGTTTCGGACTACCTGGCCCAGGTGGAAATGGACGTTGCCGTGGCGCGACCCCTCAAGGTCGTCATCGATTGCGGAAACGCCGCTGCCTCCATGGTCGCACCGCGGCTTTACCAGGCTTTGGGCTGCGACCTGGTCGAGCTCAATTGCGAGCCGGAGCAGGGGGTTCCGATGGACCGAATCCCCGACCCGAGCTCTACCGAATACCTCGAGGATCTCCAGCAGGCGGTCCTGTCCCAGGAAGCAGACATCGGGCTGGCATTCGATGGAGACGGAGACCGGCTCGGAGTCGTGGACTCCTCTGGCAAGATCATCTGGTCCGACCGTGTGCTCATGCTGCTCGCCGCGGACGTGCTCTCCCGCCACCCGGGCGCAGATGTGATCTTCGACGCATGGTCCAGCAGTCATCTGGCCACCGAAATCCTGCGCCACGGCGGGCGCCCGGTCCTGTGGGAAGCCGGCCAGGCATCCCTGACGGCAAAGCTCGAAGAGACGGGCGCCCTGCTGGCAGGGGACTGGAACGGTCATTTCCTGTTCGCAGAGCGTTGGCACGGGCTCGATGACGCCCTCTACGCCGGCGCCCGTTTGCTCGAGCTCCTGGCGCTGGATACCCGCTCCAGCGCCGAGGTCTTCGCCGCGCTGCCAGGGGCGCTGGCAACGCCCGAGATCTTTCTGCCCCTCGCCGCAGGTGAAGCGACTCCGATCCTGCGCACGGCGATCGAAGAGGCGGTACGAGCGACAGACTACTATGTACGCACCGAAAACGGGCTACGGGTGGAGTCGAAACGAGCCTGGGGCTATGTTCGTGCTTCCAGCACCCCGCCGGCACTGATCTTCCGCTTCGAGGCCGAAGATACAGCGGGGCTCGCGGAGATCCAGGACCTGTTCCGTGGCATCATGGGCAAAGCTGCCCGAGGGCGGCTACTGCCCTTCTAACCAGGATCGAGCTGTCTATGACCGTTGCAACCGAGCGCGCCCGAAACATCGCCAGGGTCCTCATCGAGGCATTGCCCTACATCCGGCGTTTTAGCGGAAAGACCATGGTAGTCAAGTACGGCGGCAACGCCATGGTCGAGCAATCTCTCAAGCATGGCTTCGCCAGAGACCTGGTACTCATGAAGCTCGTCGGCATCAACCCGGTGGTGGTGCACGGCGGCGGACCTCAGATCGGGAAGCTGCTCGAGCGCCTCGGCAAGGCCAGCGAGTTCGTGCAAGGCATGCGGGTCACCGACAGTGAGACCATGGACGTCGTGGAGATGGTACTAGGCGGCCTGGTCAACAAGGAGATCGTCAACCTGCTCAATCGGCACGGTGGTGCGGCCGTTGGTCTGACGGGAAAAGACGGCGATCTAATCCGCGCCCGCAAGATGCTCCTGCGTCGCGACGCACCGGAGCTGAAGGCGACCGAGATTATGGACCTGGGCCATGTGGGTGAGGTGGAGAGCATAGATGCGGGCGTCGTCGACATGTTGGTGCAAGGGGAGTTCATCCCGGTCATCGCCCCCATTGGTGTCGGAGAAGACGGCCTCTCTTACAACATCAACGCGGACCTGGTGGCCGGGAAGGTCGCGGAGGTGATGGGGGCCGAGAAGCTTCTGCTGTTGACCAATACACCCGGGCTGCTCGATGCCTCGGGCGAGCTCATCGGCGAGCTGGATGTTGAGAGCGTCGACGGCCTGGTACTGCAGGGAGTCATCAAGGGCGGCATGTTACCGAAGATCCATTGCGCCGTGGAGGCGGTTCAAGCGGGTGTGCGCTCCGCCAGCATCATCGACGGTCGGGTAGAGCATGCACTTCTGCTGGATCTCTTCACGGACGAGGGCGTGGGGACACTGATTCGTCGCAGGTGAAATCGGTGGGCGCCCGACAAACTGTCATCCTATCCAGCAACCCAAGGGGGTTCGCCCCGGTAGGCAATTTTTCATTTCGGCATCGGCTCACCATTCAGCTCACAGGCTGTGCTCTCAGATCAAAGCCCAACCCGTCGTCGTGGCAAGCTGCTCAGCGATGTGGTAAGTTTTTAAGCTTAGTGAAGTCGATGAAGCCTTGGATATCGACAATCATCATCGCCGCCGCATCGCGCCTAGATTCAGGTTCCGGTTGTTCCGCCCTCCCCCTATGATTCTGTCAGTCGGCGTTGCAGACCTAGTCGCCGCCTTGAGACGCCATGAGCTATGGCGCGTGCTTGCCTTGTACCAGCTAAAACGCGGCAACGCGCGCACGAAGTTCGGCATTGCCTGGCATGGTCTCAGCTTCTTCATCCTGGTCGGGCTGATGGGCTTTATGTATGCGACCTTCATGCACCGTCCACTGGACCTCTACGTGCCCTATCTGGCAGCAGGCCAGCTTGGCTGGCGTTTCATATCGCCGATGATCACTGAAGGGCTCACGGTTATTACTGGTGGGCGCGGCCTGCTCACCCAGCGTCCGTTCCCGATCAGCTTCCTGCCATTGAAGCTTGCCTGCTACCACCTCTATCTCTCTGGCCTACACGCAATCGCATTCATCGCCATTCTGGCTATATATCGCATCATCGTTGTACCCAATCCGCTTCTGTTGGCGATCGGCCTCGTGATTGTCACCGTAGCGGGCGTGGGGACCGCATTGCTGCTCGGAATCGCCTCGGTCTTCCACCGGTGGTTACAGAATTTAATTCCGTCATTGATGAATCTGGCCTTTTTCCTGACGCCGATAATCTGGATGCCCAACATGCTGGTGGGTGGTGATGCCAATCATCTCTCTGTGGATCTGACCCATGGTTTTACCGGCCGCAGCACCTTCGTACTCCTAAACCCCTTCTATTATTTTCTCGAGGTCGTGCGTGGACCTCTTCT
This sequence comes from uncultured Chromatiaceae bacterium, assembly GCA_964471705.1. Taxonomy (GTDB): domain Bacteria; phylum Pseudomonadota; class Gammaproteobacteria; order Chromatiales; family Chromatiaceae; genus Thiosymbion. The sequence goes on along the minus strand of CAYYHR010000027.1, from coordinate 5,715 downwards.
CGGATATCAGGTGCCATTGATCTTTTGGTTCGTGGCATCGTCGATCGCGGCGGCGCTCATGGTCTGCGGACTCCTCATCCTCTCTCGCACAAAGCCGCGTATCATTCTGAATTTATGAGGAACACAGCGTCGAGCCTCCGGCTCTTCAATGCCAGCCTTCGCTTCCCGGCCCAGATGGGCCGTGTCGGTAACCTTAGGATTGCCAGAGAAAAACGTGCGGACGTTGGCAGCGAGCTGGTGGAGGTCGGACCCGGGCGCTACGCGGTGCAGGCATTGAAGGATATCTCGCTCTCTCTCGTGCCAGGAGACAGGCTCGCCCTGATCGGCGGGAACGGGGCAGGCAAGACGACCTTGCTTCGGGTGCTGGCAGGCATCTTCGATCTCGATTCCGGTCTACGGGAAGTCAACGGAGAGATCTCGACGATATTCAACATGCGTCTCGGCTTCGAGATGGCAGAGACGGGCTACGACAACATTATGCTACGTGGCCTGATCGAGGGTCATCCTCGATCGATGGTCGAGATGGCGGTGGACGAGATCGCCGACTTCTCGGGGCTCGGGGAGTACTTGTACATGCCGCTGGAGACCTATTCAGCCGGTATGCTCGCGCGTCTTGCGTTTTCGATTGCAACCGCCTGGGACGCATCTATTCTGATTCTGGACGAGTGGATCGGGGCGGGCGACGCCGGTTTCTTGAAGATGGCCGAGGAACGTCTGGTCACCTTCGTGGATAAGGTCCAGATATTGGTCGTAGCCAGCCACAACGGGGCCATCCTGCGCCGCTTCTGTAACAAGGCAATGGTGCTGGCGCATGGATCGCTCGTCTACGAGGGTGAGGTGGATGCGGCCTGGAAGTGGTTCCAGGATCATCAGAAGGCGAAATTTGCGGATTAGACTGGTTTCGCGCTCCGACGCTGCCCGGCGCGAAGTGCGAAGCACGAGGCGGATAATCCAGGATAAGCGTAGGGGCGAGCGCATGGCGGAAGCAGAGAGGCCGGAGGCTCCGAAGTCCCTAGACGTAGCCCGCGAAGGTTATGTATCGATCACAGGCTGTGCGACCTGCACCAGATCTGGTCGATCGGGACGTCACCGCCGGCGCCCTAGACAAGCTACGGGTGGCCGACATTACCTAGGTTCCAACCTGGGCCGGTCCTTTCTGCCTAACGGTTGCGATCGATGCCTTTGCACGTTGCGTTGTCGGGTGGTCGATCGCCAACCACCTGCGTACCGAGCTCGTACTCAAAGCACGGAGCATGGCTCCTCTGGCAACACGGCCCGAGGTCGATAACCCAACATCCGGACCAGGGCGGTCAGTACACTTCCATTTCCTTCACCGAGCACCACCGCGACATGGGCAGATATCTTTCTACAGGGTCGGTCGGAGATCGATTCGACACTGCCATGCGTCAGAGCTTCCTCGCCACCCTGGAGCGTACGCCGATCGATCGACGATCCTTCCGCACTCGGGCCGAAGCAGGCATGGCTGTGTCAGAGCTTATCGGAAACTGCTACGATCCTCGCCGTCGCCGTCGTTCCGCAATCGGCCGTGACTCACCAATGAGCGACGAGCGGAGGCTCAAACCAGCGCCGAGCCCCGAAAACGATAGCCTGTACACTCGATAGGGGCAGCTCCACGCCCGGTGAGACTCCTTTACATCTCCAACGGAAACATCCCCTCGCGCTGGGCGCACACGGTCCAGTCCATGAAGATGTGCGAGGCGTTCAGCCGGCTGGTACCGGACTTCGCGCTCCTTATCCCCGGAGACCTGCGCGGCTGGCTCGGTGGTACGGGCAAAGCGAACCGCGCGCTGTTTCGATGGTACGGAATAGAGCGGCCCTTCCCCCTGCGCCGAGTGCCGATGGCCTGGCGGCTCACCCCGGACGACTTGGCCCGCTCGAACTCCCAGCCCTTCGCGCAGCGGGCGCGATGGTACGTCAAGCTGATCCGTCCGCGCCTGGTGATCACCCGCTCCCCCGAAAGCGCCGCGTTGGCCCTCGGCGATCGGACCCCGACCATCTTCGAGACCCACGACGGCCCAGGCCATGCCAAGACCATGGGCTACATCCGCCGCTTCGCCGGCCATCCCGGTCTCGTGGGGATCGTCACCACCTCGGCGATACTGAAGGAAGCCTACTGCGCCGAGGGCATCGCCCCGAATCAGGTGGTGGTCGCGGCCAACGGTGTCGATCTGGCCCGCTTCACCGGTGTCGGCGACGATCGGTCGGGGTCGCGCCGGGCACTCGGACTGGAGCCGGACGGACATCTCGTCCTCTACACCGGCTCGCTGCAGGAGTACAAGGGCATCCCCACCCTGGTGGAAACGGCACGGCGGCTTCCCGAGGTCCGCTTTCTCGTGGTGGGGGGCGACAGCGAGGCGGTGAGCGCATGGGCTGAGCGCGCCGCAGGGCTCACCAATCTGCGCTTCCAGCCCTTTGTTCCGAACAGCGAGCTGCCGCGCTACATGGTCGCCGCCGATGTCTGCCTGGTGCCCAACTCGGGCAGCGACCGCACTGCCCGCTGGACCTTCTCTCTGAAGCTATACGAGTACCTGGCCGCGCGGCGACCGGTGGTGGCGAGCGCTATCCCGTCCCTCGCGGGAATGCTCAGCGACGGCGAGAACGCCCTGCTGGTGCCTCCCGACGATCCCGCAGCCCTGTCCGCGGCCATCGAGCATCTGCTCGCTGACCCGGCGCTCGCCGCGCGTCTGTGTGCCAACGGCTACGCCCTGGTGTCCCAGTCCACCTGGGAGCACCGGGCGGCGGACATTCTGGCGGCGCTGGCCCCTGAGCTGGCGCGCGGCAACGGCGTGTGATCCGCCGTCCGGCATTGACCCTGGCCCGGCGGCTGGCCGCGGCCCTGCGCGTGCACCGTGGGCCCCCGTCCTGGACGCCGGCCGGCGGTGGCACGGACTCCACGGACAGCTGCTCCTATCGCTGGTGGCGCATGCCGATGTGCGTGCTCGTGCCCGTCTACAACGCCCCCGACGAGGTCGGTCGCTGTATCGACGCCCTTCTCGCGCACACGCCGCGGACCGTCGACATCCTGATCATCGACGACGCGAGCACCGAGCCCGCCATCGGCGAGCTCCTCGCTGCGGCCGCCCGCGAGCCGAACGTCCGAGTAGTGCGAAACCAGGAGAACCTGGGTTTCACCCGCACCGTCAATCTGGGCCTGGCACTGGTCGCAGATCGCGACGTCGTGCTGCTGAACTCGGATACCGAGGTGGGCCCGCGTTGGCTCACCTACCTGGCCGCCGCCGCCTACGCGCGCGACGATATCGGCACGGCCACGGCCGTGTCCAACAGCGCCAGCCAATTCTCCGTGCCTCTGCGCTTTCACAATACCCTTCCCTACTGGCTCGACGCGGCGGCCTACGCGCGCGCCGTCGCCCAATGCAATCGCCGCATCTGGATGGCCGTACCCTTCGGCCACGGCTTCTGCCTGTACGTGAAGCGCCGCTACATCGAAGCGGTCGGGCTGCTCGACGACGACGCCTTTCCGCGCGGCTACGGAGAGGAGATCGACTTCTGTCTGCGCGGCACCCGCTCCGGGTGGCGCCACGCGCTGGCGACCAAGGCCTTCGTTTACCATGTCAACGCCGCAAGCTTCGGGGTGTCCAAGACGGCGCGCAAGAGGCAGGCGCGTGCCTCGCTCGACCGCCGCTACCCGGAATACGGCTCGCAGCTGCGGCTGCTCAGCCGCGACCAGGCGATTGTCGATCTGCGCCGCCGGACTGCGGGGCTCTGGCGGCGGGTCGGCCCCGTTACCCCGCGGCGGCTCTGGGTCCTTGCCGCCGATCCGGCTATCGACCCGGAAGCGTTGTCGGGGCTGCCCCCTGCGCCGTCCGGCGAGGAGCTAGCCCTGGCGGCCATTGGCCAGGAGCTGCGCCTCTATCGTCTCGCCGGGGGCGTGCCCGAGCTGACGGAGCACGGACGCGTGTCACAAGCGCCCACGCCCTTTTCGCCCTACGGCGAGGGCTACGAAGAGGTAGTGGGGCGCTGGCTGCTCGAATACGCGATCGAGTCGGTCGAGATCCTCGGCCTGCGCGGCCACGGCGCAGGACTCGTGCGACTGGCCGCAGACCTCCAGATCCCGGTCTCCGTCCTGATCGATGACACCTACGCGATCTGCCCCTCCGGCGCCCTGACTGACGAGCAGGGGCGCCCGTGCGGCGGGCGTTGTACGCCCCCGTCGGGGGAGTGCCTACCCGCAAAGGACCCGCTGGGACGCAAGCTCAAGCACGAGCACCTGCCGGCTTGGCAAGATGCCTACCGTTTGGCGCTGACCCGTGCCGACAGGTTGGCGGTCTCCTCGTACGCACTCCTGCAACAGCTGCGGGAGGTGTTCCCTGAGCTGGCCGAGCGCGCTATCCTGGTGAGCGACTCCGACCCTGGACATGCCCTCTCCGAAGTCGAGGGTGTGACAGCGGGCTCGAAGCCCCCTGCGGTCCGGGTCGGCGTCCTCTGTCACGCATCGACCGGCATGGGCGAGCGGGAGCTGCATTACCGGGTGCTCGCCCCTCTGACCCATCCCGTCCTGCGCGAGCGCCTCGCCGTCGAGGTGTCCACATTCGATGCGGACGAGATCCACGAGCTCGCCGTGGACCTGATCATCGTTCCCGGGGCTCTGCGGCTCGCACCAGATACCCTGGAGCATCTGCTCGCCCGCGTGGCGCGCTCAGGGGTGCCATTCGTCGTTGACGTCGGCTGTCACCGCATAGCAAGCCCCGCACCTCCCCGCACCGGCAGCGGCCAGGATCCCCTCTACCGGTTGCTGGAGGCCGCCGCCGAGATTTGGACGGACGAGAGCGAGCTCGCCGGCGTGCCCTCGGCCTTAGAGGACAAGTGCGTACAGGTGCCGACCTGCATCGACACCCGGCTCTGGCCGGCGAGCCGGGACCGTGTCGAGCCCGGCTCCGATGATCCCCTGCGATTGCTCTTCCGTGCGAGTGCAGAGGACAAGGCCGCTCTCGACTTCGCCATCGACGCCGTTCAGTATCTGCGGAATCGGATCGACAGGCCCGTTGAGCTCGTTGTCACGGGCCGTCCGTCCAGGGCACCCAAGCACCCCTGGGTGCGCTTTCTCAAGGCACCACATGAGGCCAAGGCGAGCTACCCGGTGCTCGCCGCCTGGCTTGCACAAAAGGGGCCCTACCATCTGGGCCTGCTGCCCCCGGGCACGTGCGATCCCTGTCCGATGACAACCATCCTCGAGTACGCGGGCTTGGGAGTGACAGTGATTGCCAGCATTGACGAGGCGCAGTTCCATGCATTCGACGATCTCGCTCCCATCCAGATCGTTCTCCCGTCGTTGGGTGCTTGGAGCGAAACGATACTTACCTACTCCCGCGCAAGTACCGACTCGTCAGAGATCGACACACGAGCCCTGGCGAAACTCCTGGCCAAGCGCGGAGGGACAGTCACGGCCAGGATCCTCGCCTCACGCTTGGAGGCAATGCTGTAACGCAAGCGCTCGTCGCCAACCACCGCTCGCCCGGGTATTGCCGGACGACGGCAAGCAAGTTGCCGCACTGCTCTTTTATCTGCGGTTATTCCACGCGTGCTTGGTTACCTGCCACCCAGGGCGAATCGGTTCTCCCATTGATCAAACTGAGGTTCCCCTGAAATTTCGTCTTCCAAGGGTGACGTAAACTGTCGGTCTGAACCGCCCCGGGTTTCCCGGAGACTCCAATCCTCGAGAGGATGGAGTCATGA
>CAYYHR010000026.1:14327-25375 GCA_964471705.1 uncultured Chromatiaceae bacterium | reverse complement strand
GGTAGGCCCAGGCCAGATACTTGTTGCCGCTCTTGGTGTTGCCCCGTCCCTTGCGTTTGGCGTTGGAGAGGCGCTCGCTGCCGACTAGGCGGCTGTAAGAGGCATCGTTGCCCACCCGGGCAAAGCGCTCCACCGGGCCGGTCTCCAGCACAATGGTCAATCCCAGCACCTTGCCGATGCCGCTGGTGCCAAGGAAGTGGCGATACGCCGGCGTCCCTTTCATCTGGGCGCAGGCTTGGCGCTCCAATAGATCGATCGCCGCCTCCTGCCCGCGCATGGCCAGCAGCGTGCTTTGTACCGCCAGCGCCAGGTTCGCATCAGGCAGTAGCTCTTGCACCGCATCCGGTGTCAACTGCCGAATCTTGTTGGCGCTCATGGAGAGCGCCGCGGTTGCGCGAGAGCAGGTTCTGCACCGCCAGAACGTTGGCCGTGTGCTGCTGCACCAGGCGGCTGCGCCGACGCAACAGGTCGCGCACCGCGCGCTGCTCTTTCGGATAGATGTACCCTTCCGGCAATAGCCCCAGGCGCAGGAGCTTCGCCTTACGATGCCTGGCAACCCACGGTTTTTTCTTTGCCGATATACCAACCCATGTTCTTCAACGGGATATCAATCGCTAGGTGATCTTCCTTGCGACAACGACTATCGGGTCTATTTAGGCTAGATTCCTATTTGGGCTAGGTTCCCGAGACGGCAAAGCGGTGGAGCTTCGCCATCCATGCTTATACTCTGATGACCAGTCACGTGCACTTGCTCGTAACTCCGCACCACAGGGTCAGCCCGCGGAGAGCGGGAGAATCACGCCGGTTTAATCCGGCGGTAAAGAGCCAACATTCCAGGAGCGCTGGATGTCCGAGAAAACTCTTACGAAGGGCCGTGAGATGCGCCGCAAACTGCTGGGCGACGCTTACGTCGACGAGCTCGCGGCGACGGCATATAAAGATCCCCTAATGCAGAAGTTCGTGGACCTCGCGAGCGAGACGGTTTTCGCGACACTGTGGACACGTCCGGGGCTCGACCTAAAAACGCGCACGCTGGTCACCGTAATATCCGACGCCTCGACCGGGCGGGAGCCCGAGTTGGCGATCCACTTGCGCATGGCGCTCCGGCAAGGGTGGACCGAGGAGGAACTGTCGGAAGCGATCCTTCACCTGCTCGGTTACGTGGGCGCGCCACTGGTTCGAGATGCCATGCTGGTCGCGACGAAAGCGTTTGCAGACTGGCGCGAGGAGCCCGCATAACCCGCGTCGGGCTGGAAAAGCTCGCCGCCCCGAATAGGCGGGACGAGGAAAAGGGGCCACCAATTAGCTCAAAGTGGAAGTTGTTGTTGCACCAACAATGAATCAGCCAATGGCAAAAAAGCGCAATCACAGACCTGACGTTGTTACATGGAACGATGTCAACGCCGACTCGGGATTTCCTTCCTTCCCCGGCCAACGATTTCTGGCCGAGGGCGACTCTTGGTTCTCCATGAGCGGTTTCCCACCGTACAACTTACTTTACGAGCTTCGCTTCCGCGACATAACTCAGATCGTCAATTGCGCACTTCCCGGCGACACCATCGTTAACATGTCGAAGCTGATACATAACCGCCACTACCGGGAAGCGCTGACCACCCCTGGGCTCAAATGGAAAGCCATTTTTCTCAGCGGCGGAGGTAACGATCTCATAGACCGGGCCAACGAAATCCTGATTCCAGAGAGCGAGCGTGATCCCGGCGCCAGCGCGCCTTCGGACTTCTGCGATCAGACCGAGTTGCGTACCCTCATCGATGACGTGCAGCAGGGTTTTCGTCGGTTGGTCTCGCTACGAGACTCCTCCCGCAGCAATTCCAAGAACGCTCCAATCATCACCCATACCTACGACTACGCAACACCGCGCAACGCGCCCGCACGGTTTTTCTTCTTCACTCTCGGGCCCTGGCTCTATCCGGCACTGAAAGGAGCTGGGATCCCGGAAACTGCTTGGGTACCCGTTGCGGACTACCTCATCGACGAGCTCGGCAAGGGGATTTCAGACCTTCAGAAAGGCAACAAGCGTCTCGATGACTTCTATGTGGTCAAAACGCGAGGCACCACAACACGTGCTGAGATCGGCGATACAGGATCAAGTAACGACTGGCAGAACGAGATCCACCCGAATAATAGAGGTTACCGGAAGCTCGCCAAGCGTTTTGAGAAGAGACTCGATAAGCTTTTTGGCTGAGCAGCTCGGATACGGCGGGAGAATCCCGCCGCATCCGAGCTAAGTGCTAGACATGAGGTAGATTCCCCGAAGTTAGGGGCTGACTACGCATACCGTTGGTCCCTTATACGAGCCTGTGGATTGGAAAGGGGTAACTCGTAGTCATGAGAGGAATGCCAAGCTTGGAAAAGGTTGCCGGCATCATCTGGGCCGAATGTGGCGGGATTCAGGCCAGCGCCAGCTCGGTGACATCTCGGGACACTTATCTGCATCGGTTGGCTATCGGGCTATGTGTCGTCAATCGCGGCAGGCAGAATCTGGATTGGGGTGACAACCACCAGACCTGTGCCCCAGCCCCCTCCCCAACGCCGACGGAGCTTGCACTTCCCAACGTCTACCCGAAGTGGGCGGAAACAAAGCGAGCTGCCACTGCAGCCATGGCAACCGCCTCCTCGCCACTCGATGGAAGAGATACTTTGTTTGGGGCACAACTCTATGTCCATACTTGGACGGGTCCCCACACCGGCATGCGTCTGGGAGGTAGGTTTGTCCAATACTACCGAGCCTGGGACACACGAAGTACTATTCGCGTCCGCCGGCGCGAAGGAATTGTTACATACACAGGTCCTCGCGCGGTTTGGCTAAGCGTCCATGTGGATGAGGCGATGCGAAATCGGGCAATGGCAAGGGCTGCACGATCTGGAAGTGGCCATTAGCCTGTAAAAGAGCCAGGTTCAAGGGCTATGAGAAGGCAGGAAGGTGTAGCGCAATCCGCTTATTGCGGTGCCAGCCGGAAGGTGGTATGCGCTACGCTTTCCCCTACGCTAGCTGCCCATCGTTCCGAGCCCGATGTGATCCGCCCCGTGCCGGCTCATGCGGACGGCTCACCACTCGGGAACCGCAGGCTCACGAGCACGATCTCCGGGTCGTCAGCAGACCGCCTCCTCTCGAACCCCAGGACCTCGCAGAGCTTCAGCATGGTACGGTTCTCCTGCAGCACGTCGCCCTGGATCTCCCGAATTCCCCGCCGCTGTGCATAATCGAGTATGCGCCGCATCAGGAAGACACCGAGTCCCATCCCGGTCATATCGTGGCGGACGATGACGGCGTATTCGGCGGTCTCGTTGTCCGGGTCGGCAATGATACGAACGACACCGTAGATCTGGGTGCGTCCCGCGATCCCCGCGTCGGTCAAGATGAGCGCCATCTCCCGATCGTAGTCGATCTGGGTGAAACGGGCCGCGGTCACGTGGCTCAGGGTCTTCATGGGGACGAAGAATCTCAGCCGCACCTCCTCGGGGGTCAGCTTGGCGAATGCGGCCTGCAGGGACGGTTCGTCTTCGGGGCGGATCGGCCGCAGCAGCAGGATGCGTCCGTCCCCCAGCGGGACCAGCTCTTCGAGCTCCCTCGGATAGGGGCGAATGGCCAGGCGGTCGGCGCCGAACTTGTCGGTGGCCTCCACCCGTACACGGGCATCGAGCGCCATGACGCCGAACTGGTCGGCCAACAGGGGATTGATGTCGAGCTCGCAGATCTCCGCCAAGTCCACGACGAGCTGCGAGAGCCGGACCAGGGTCAATGCGATTGCTTCCAGGTTCGCCGCCGGCTGGCCGCGAAAGCCCTTCAGGAGCCGGTAGATGCGGGTCCGCGCCAGCAGCTCCCCCGCAAGGCGCATGTTCAGCGGCGGCAGTCCCAGGGCCTTGTCGTCCAGGACCTCTACGGCGATCCCTCCCTGCCCCGCCAGGATGACCGGGCCGAACTGAGGATCAGTCGACATACCGACGATCAGCTCGTAGGCGCCGGGTCGGCGCACCACCGGCTGCACCGTGAAGCCCTCGAACCTGGCCTGCGGATAGGTGCGTCCCAGCCGCTCCCGCATGGACTTGGCCGCATCCAGGACGGCGGCAGGCCCTTCCAGGTCCAGCACGACCCCGCCGACGTCGCTCTTGTGGGTGATATCCGGCGACAGGATCTTCAGGGCGACCGCCCCGCCGATCAGCGCGGCTTGCTCGGCCGCCTGCTCGGGCGACTCAGCGCGATGGGTGGCCACGACCGGGATGCCGTAGGCCGACATCAGCTGTTTCGCCTCGTATTCGGTGAGCCAACGTCCGCCCTGCGCTACAGCACCGGCGACGATGCCCCTGGCCCGCTCCGTATCGGGCTGAAAGTCGACCGGCACCGAAGGCGGTGTCTCCATCAGCAGGTCCTGGCTCCGGCGGTAGCGGACCAGATACATGAAGGCCCGTACCGCCTGCTCCGGCGTGTCGTAGGTCGGGATGCGGCGCTCGGCGAAGAGATTTCTCGCCCCCTGCGCCGCTGTCTCGCCGACCCAGCTGGTCAGGAGCGGGTGGCGCTGCGGTCCGAGCTCGCAGGCGACGACCGCGGCGGCGGCCTCGTCGGACGAGGTTACCGCGGTGGGGCAGTTGAGGACCAGGATCCCGTCCACGCCCGGATCCCTCGTCAAGAGGGTCAAAGCATCGGCGTACCTCTTTCCGGTCGCATCCCCGATGATGTCGACGGGATTGGCATGGGACCAGGTCAGCGGCAGCACCAGGCTGAGGGCGGAGATGGTCTCCTCGGAGAGATGCGCCAGGCGCCCGCCCTGGTCGATCAGGGCATCGGTGGCCAGGATGCCGATCCCCCCACCGTTGGTCAGGATGGCCAGCCGGTCTCCCCGTGGCGGCTTGGCCAGGGCCAAGGTCTCGACGGCGTCGAACAGCTCCTCGAGGCTGCGCACGCGAAGGACACCGGCCCGCTCGAAGGCGGCATCGTAGACGGCATCCGCGCCGGCAAGGGCACCGGTGTGTGACTCCACCGCCCTCGCCCCCTCGGCGTGCCGACCCGCCTTGACCAGGATGACGGGCTTCATCCGCGAGGCGGCGCGCGCTGCCGACATGAAGCGGCGGGCATCCTTGATGCTCTCGATATAGAGCAGGATCGCGCGGGTGCCGGCGTCATTGGCCAGATAATCGAGGGTGTCATCGAAATCGACGTCGATCATGTCACCGAGGGAGATGAGGTGGGAAAAGCCGATACCACGCGCATCCGCCCAATCCAGCACGGAGGTCACGATCGCACCCGACTGGGCCACGAAGGCCAGGGCACCGCCCTTGGCCATGCGATGGGCGAAGCTGGCGTTCAGTCCGATGCCCGGCACCAGGAGTCCGAGACAGTTCGGCCCCATGATGCGCAGTCGGCTGGATCCGATCGCCTCGGTAAGCGCCTTCTGGAGCTGAGCCCCGCGCACGTCTCGGCCTTCCCCGAATCCCGCAGAGATGATCAGCGCGGCGCGAGCCCCCAGCTTGCCCAGGGCCCCGACGATTCCCGGGACCGCTTCCGCGGGGGTGCAGATAATGCCCAGATCGACCGCATACGGCAGGCTCGCGACGTCCGGATAGACGTCGCGATCCCGAATCTTCCGATAGTTGGGATTGACGAGCATGACCTCGCCCCTGAGCCCCCCGTCCAGGAGATTTTGCGCCAATATCGCGCCAATCGACCCGGGTTTGTCGCTCGCACCGATGAGGGCGATGGACTTGGGACTGAGCAGGGCATCGAGATCGCGGATGGGCATTTTCTTGTGTCCGTCTACCGACTAGAGTCACTATGAGGGACCGGAGGGTATCGTGGATTCGTTACGCACCGGGTGCCATCTAGTGTACAAGAGCTTTCATCGGGATTAGTGGCTAACGATGACGGCGCAGAGGTCGAAAGGTTGGACGGGAAGATCATCAGTAAAACCGGCGCTCCCGGCGGTGTCCCGCCGAATCTCGGGGATTACGATGCCGCCGTGGCGGCCTTCTCCAAGGAAGCCGCCTTCCCCCACACCGATGGCCTACACGCGGACAAGCTGAACATCGCCTGGGCGACGGTGGATCGTCACCTCCAGGGACCGCTGCGCGAGCAGGTCGCCTTGCGTGTCCTGCCGCTGCAGGGCGGCGCTCGGAACATCAGCTACGGGCAGCTACACGAGCTGACGAACCGCTTCGCGAATCTCTTGCGCGGCCTCGGCATCGGCCCGGAAGACCGCATCGCAACCTTGCTTGGGCGGGTCCCCGAGCTCTTTATCGCCGCGCTCGGGACCCTGAAGAACCGGTCCGTCTTCTGCCCCCTGTACGCGGCCTTCGGCCCCGAGCCGATCCGGCTGCGCCTGGACCTCGCCGACGCCAAGGTCCTGGTCACCACACAGGCACTGTTTCGGCACAAAATCGAGCCGCAGCTCCAGTCCCTTCCTTCCCTCCGGTACGTGCTCCTGACCGACTCGTCCGAAGATAGCCCTCACTGCCCCATTTGCCGGGATCTTGCCGGGCTCATGGAGAAGGCCGATCGCCGTTTTTCGATCGAGCCGACGGATCCTGAGGATTGGGCCCTGCTGCACTTCACCAGCGGCACTACGGGCACACCAAAGGGGGCGGCGCACGTGCACGATGCGGTGCGCATGCATCAACTCTCCGGCAAGCTCGCCCTGGACATTCACCCCGGCGATGTCTTCTGGTGTACCGCCGATCCCGGATGGGTTACGGGGACTTCCTACGGGATCATCGCGCCCCTCGCATTGGGGGCCACCCTGATCGTCGACGAGGGTCCCTTCGACCCTCAACGCTGGTACGGGATCATCCAGGAGCACAGGGTAAACGTCTGGTACACGGCGCCCACCGCTATCCGCATGATGATGCGCCTCGGTGCCGAGGTAGCGAGGGGATTCGACACCACGAGCCTGCGCTTCCTCGCCAGTGTGGGCGAGCCCCTGAATCCGCAGGCGGTGATCTGGGGGCAGGAGGCATTCGGCCTGCCCTTCAACGATAACTGGTGGCAAACCGAGACGGGCAGCATCCTGATCGCGAATTATCGCTCCATGCCCATCAAGCCCGGCTCCATGGGGCGTCCCTTGCCCGGGATTCGCGCGGCCATCCTCGACCACGGGAAACGCGGGGCCCCGAGGCAAATCGAGGATCCCGACGAGACCGGGGAGCTCGCAATCCACAAGGGCTGGCCATCCATGTTCCGCAGCTACCTGGACGAGCCCGAGCGCTACGAGCGCTGCTTCGCCGGCGACTGGTACCTGACGGGGGACCTGGCGCGGCGGGATCGGGACGGCTACTTCTGGTTCATCGGCAGAAAGGACGACCTGATCAAGTCCTCCGGGCACCTCATCGCCCCTTTCGAGGTGGAGAGTCAGCTGCTCACGCACCCGGCGGTGGCCGAGGCCGCCGTCATCGGCAAGCCCGACCCCACGGCATTGGAGATCGTCAAGGCATTCGTCTCCCTGAAGCCCGGCGAGACGCCCAGCGAGGCCCTGCGGCGGGACATCCTCGCCCATGCCCGACGCCGCCTGGGTCCCGCGGTCGCCCCGAAGGAGCTGGCGTTCCGCAGCAACTTGCCCAAGACCCGATCGGGTAAGATGATGCGCCGGTTGCTGAAGGCCGAAGAAACCGGTACCTCTCCCGGCGATCTGTCTACCCTAGAGAACAACACCCCACTTGCAGGCTGACAATAGATGGACGAGAAGACCCTCTCCGACCTGGTCATCGACTCCCTGACCAAAGCAGCACCGGACATCGATCCCAACCTGCTGGATCCGGGTATGAACTTCCGAGATCAGTTCGAGATCGATTCCGTCGACTTCCTCGGCTTCGTCCTCGACCTCGAGAAGAGGCTGAAAATCAGAATCCCCGTGGTCGACTACCCCAAGCTGTCCAGCATGAAGGGCTGCCTTGCCCACCTGGCTCCGATCCTGAAAGATCGCTGAGCGGATTCGACGACGGGGTACAATGGGCATACTCCCGAGCAAGTCCGACGAGGTGCCGCTTTTCCGATGACGAGACCTGCCGGCTACACGGGCAAGCTCGCCATGACCCTTGTGGCGCTTGTCTTACTCTGCGGTGTTTCCGGTGCCGCCGGGGCCGAGAAGCTGCCACCCCTATGGGGCTACGGGATCAAGACCTGCGCCCGATTCCTGAGTGTTGCCGAGGGCAACGAGAAGGGCGTGGCCAAGATGGTAGTGGAGTACGGCCGCTACGAGGATTGGCTGACGGGCTTCGTCTCCGGGCTCGACCTGGCCACGGGTCAGGATGTGCTGCGGGGAGCGGACATCGAGGCGGCCCTGCAACATATCCGCGCCCATTGCCGCGGCCACCCCAAGGACGACTTCTTCGGGGCAACGATGGACTTCGTGCGAATGCTCAGCAGCTTGCACTAGCGAGCGGTGCGACTGTCCATCCGCCACAAGCTCTTCCTGACGCTGCTCATCGCCACGACCCTGGTAGTGGCGGTCATGTACGGCTTCATGCACTGGTCCTTCAAACATGGTTTCGTCAGCTTCCTGGAAAGCCGACGGCAGGCCAGGATCGAGCACATACGCGAAGAGCTGGCGGAGATCTACGCCGAGGATGGGAGTTGGGAGAGGCTGCGTCGCGACCGAATGCGCTGGCGGCTGCTCATGGCCGAAGGCCGGCGCGGCCCTGGCCCCGGCCCGGACTTCCGCATGGGACACGGTTTCGGTCCCGGCCGCAGGCCGCACGACATCCGCGGCGGTCTGGCCCTGCTGGATGCCGACAAGAATATCCTGATCGGCCGCCGCGTCGACCCTGCAGACCTCGAGCTGGCACCGATCCGGGTAGATGGCCGCCCGGTCGGTTACATCGGGCACCGTCCGGGCCGGGCGCTGAGCGACCTGGTCGACATCCGCTTCTTCGAGTCGCAGCAGCGCGCATTCATCCTGATCGCGCTCCTGGTGGGCGGCCTGGCGGTGGCCTTGTCCTGGCCGCTGGCAGACACCCTGATTCGACCCTTGCGTCGGGTGACGCAGGCCACGCGCTCGCTGGCGGCCGGTGACTTCCAGGCCCGGGTTCCGGCGCAACGAAACGACGAATTCGGCGACCTGGCGCGCGATTTCAACGAGATGGCGCAGACTTTGGAGCGTACGGACGCGGCGCGCCGCCAATGGATGGCGGACATTTCGCATGAGCTGCGCACACCGCTTTCCGTCTTGCGGGCCCAGCTGGAAGCGATGCAGGACGGGGTGCGGCCCTTGGACCGGAGCGGCATCGGCTCGCTGCAGTCCGACGTCGATCGCTTGAGCCGCTTGGTCGAGGACCTCTATCAACTGTCCATGGCCGACCTGGGTGCGATGAGCTACCGCAAGCGGCCGGTCGATCCGCTGGCCCTGTTGCGCGACGACGCCGAGTCCCTGGCCGGTGAGCTCGAGCGCCGGGGGCTCGTGCTGGAGGTACATGACGAGGCGGTGCCGACGGTGATCCTGCATGCCGATCCGGACCGCCTGTCCCAGCTGTTCCGCAACCTGATGCAGAACAGCCTGCGCTACACGGATGCCGGGGGCCGGCTGGAGATCATCGCCGGCCGCCGCGATGACCAGTTGATCCTGGATTTCTGCGATACCGCGCCCGCCGTGCGGGAAGATGCCCTACCCCAACTGTTCGAGCGCTTCTACCGTGCCGAGGCATCCCGGAGCCGCGCCCTGGGCGGTGCAGGCCTGGGCTTGGCCATCTGCCGCAACATCGTCGAAGCGCACGGCGGCCACATCGAGGCCCGGCTCTCGCCCCTGGGCGGATTGTGCATCCACCTGGAGCTGCCCCTGGCGTCATGAGCACGAGCACGAATGCTGGTGGCCACATCCTGGTGGTCGAGGACGAGGAGAAGCTCGCCCGGCTGCTGGCCGACTACCTGATCGCCGCCGGCTTCCGCGCCGACTGCCTGGGCGACGGGCGCGAGGTGGTGCCCTGGATCGAGGCCAACACCCCAGACCTCATTATCCTGGACATCATGCTGCCGGGACGGGACGGCCTGGAGATCTGCCGGGAGGTCCGCGCCTTCAGCCGGGTGCCGATCATCATGGCCACGGCCAGGGTGGAAGAGATCGACCGCCTCCTCGGGCTGGAGCTCGGCGCCGACGATTACATCTGCAAGCCCTACAGCCCACGCGAGGTCGTCGCCCGCGTCAAGGCCGTCCTACGCCGGGCCCGCACTGACCCCGGGGCATCACCTCCCGACAAGGGTCTGGTCCTGGACGAGGCCGGCTTCCGGGTCCGTTCCCCATCCGGCGAGGTGCAGCTGACCACCCTGGAATTCCATCTTCTCGCCGCCCTGTACCGCGAGCCGGGCCGCATCCTGTCGCGCGGTCAGTTGATGGACCGCATCTACGATGACCAGCGCATCGTCTCCGACCGCACCATCGACAGCCATATCAAAAAGCTGCGCAAGAAGCTGGCCGAGCTGAGACCCGACGAGGAGCTGATCCATTCGGTCTACGGCGCCGGCTACCGCTATGAGCCGGCTCGGACGAAAGCAGGCTGAGTCGGGCAGTCGGGGCTCGCACCGAAGATTCCTCATTTATTGCACGATTCGTCCAGAATTCCTCCACGCTCGCCTCCTAAGCTGTCAAACAAGGAAGGCGGAACGCCCTCCGATCGACAACCAGCCAACAGGAGCTCGTTATGAACAAGACATTGATCACACTCTCGACCCTGCTTGCCCTCAGCGGCTCGATTCCCGCAGCGATGGCACAGCCCGGATTCGGACCTGGCATGCGGGGCGGACCCGACGCCGAGTACATGGCCCTCGTGCTCGACCTGACCCCCGATCAGCAGGCCAAGCTGAAGACGCTCTATGCCGAGCAGGCCGAGCGCCGCGCCCAGATGCGCGCTGCCATGCAGACCGAAATGCAGAGCAAGCTGCAAGGCATCCTCACCAAGGAGCAGTATGCGAAGATGACCGAGCTGCGCACGCTACGCAAGGGTCTTGGAGCGAGAGGCCGCGGCCCCGGCAAGGGCCACGGCCACGGTTGCGCGGGTTGGGGTCCGGCTGCCGCTCCGGATCCGGCTACCGCTCCGAGTCCGGCACCGGCACC
>CAYYHR010000026.1:0-14227 GCA_964471705.1 uncultured Chromatiaceae bacterium | reverse complement strand
CCGGCACCGGCACCAAGCGACGCCCAATGACGCTTCGGACGAACAACGGAGACCGTTTAGACGGTCTCCGTTCCCGGTGACCAGTCTCCTAGGCTCGAGCTCTCTCGAACAGGGCCATCGCCTCCAGATGGGCCGTGTGTGGAAACATGTCCATGGCGCCTGCCGCCACCAATCGATAGCCCAGCTCGCTCACCAAGCGCCCTGCATCCCGCGCCAGGGTCTCGGGAAGACAGGAGACATAGAGAATACGCTCGACTTTCATGCCCGCCAGCCGGTCCAGCACCTGCAGGGCACCACTGCGGGGAGGGTCCAGCAGCACCTTATGAAAACGCTCCCGAGTCCAAGGCGCGGAGCTCGAATCACCAGCGAGGTCGGCGGCGAGGAAGCGGACGTTCCCGATGGCGTTTCTACTCGCGTTTGCCCGGGCCCGCTCGATCAGACCCTCGTCCCCATCCACCCCGAGGACATCGGCGGCCCAGCGGGCGAGGGGTAGTGTGAAGTTGCCGAGTCCGCAGAACAAGTCGAGCATCCGCTCATCCGGTCGGGGATCAAGCAGGGCAAGGGCCTGGTCGACCATCCTGCGGTCGAGCTCCAGGTTCACCTGGGTAAAGTCCGTGGGCTCGAAGTGGATGCGCACCTCCGCGCTTGGTAGGCTGTAGCGCAGATCGACTCCTTGGCCCGGGAGGGGTCGAACGGTCTCTGGCCCACCCTCCTGCAGATAGATACGCAGACCCTCCCTCTCGCCAAAGGCGACGAGCCGGGCCAGATCCTCCAGGGAGGGCGGGTCCAACACCCGGAAGACCAGCACGCAGGGACCTTCACCCATGGCCATCTCGATCTGGGGCACCCGCTCCCGGATCGAAAGCTCGTCGAGCAGCGCCCCGATTGCCTCGATCTTCTCCCCCACGACCGGGTGGAGGATCTCGCAGCGCCGCAGGTCGGCGACATAGGATGTCCCGCGCTCGCGGAAGCCTACCAGGGTGCGCCCTTTCTTGGCCACGTAGCGCACACCGAGGCGGGCCTTGCGCCGGTAGCCCCAGTGACCCGCAACAAGCGGGGGCAGCCATCGCTCCGGACGGACATTCCCGACACCTTCCAGCACCTCTTCGAGGATCCCCTGCTTCCAGCGGATCTGGCCGGCGGGGTCCATGTGCTGCAGGCTGCAGCCGCCGCAGATATCCGCGTGCGCACAGCGCGGTTGGACGCGCAGAGGCGACGCCCGCAGGACCTCGACGGCGACCCCTTCGTCCTGGTCCTTCCGGATCCTGGTGTAGCGGAGCCTCACCTTCTCCCCCGGTAGGGCCCCGTGGACGAGCACAGGCTTGCCGTTGACCCGGGTCAGGCCCCGACCCTCGCGCGTCAGGGAGGCGATTTCCGCCTCGACGGGGCTCGCGGGGAGCGGCTTGGGCTTCTTCTTACTCATCGACAGGGCAATCAGAACCTGACATTGACGGAAGCATAGAAGGAACGGCCCGGTCCTGGAACAGGGGTGCCCCATTGAGGCTCGTTGGGAGTGGGCGGAATGGTCATGGTCGTGCCCTGGCCGACGTAGGCTCCACCCAGGGGCAGGTCGTAGAAGCGGTCGAAGAGGTTTTCCACGCCGACCTCGGCGCTCCAGCTCTTCTTCTCGTAGCGGCTGCGCAGGTGAATCAGCCCGTAGCCGGCGGTTTGCATCTCGTTGCGCACCTGGGAGACATCGTTCTTTGCCGCCACGAGCTCGGCTTCCAGGGTATTGCGCCAGGGACCGAGGGCCTGCGTCAGGGAGAGCTTGGCGTTCAACGGCATGATGTTGTAAAGGTTACCGCCGGTATCCCGGTTCTCGCCTTTGGCATAGCTCGCGATTCCCTGGAGGTCGAAGTCGCCCAAGCCGGTGCCGCGGGCCACCAGGTAGTGTGCCGACAGATCCACGCCGTAGAGGCGGGCGGACTGATTGACGTACTTAAGCAGGGTGAAGTCGTCGACGACAGGCACGACGCGCGGTGCGTTCGTTGCCGAGTCCCACTGCACCGCGTCGATGTAATCCTGGACCCAGGTGAGGTACGGCGTCACCCGGACGCCCCAGATTGCTTCACCCGCGTCGTGCCAGTCAGCAGTGAGACTGACGGTCCGGGCAACCTCCGGC
The DNA here is from genome assembly GCA_964471705.1 of uncultured Chromatiaceae bacterium. GTDB lineage: Bacteria > Pseudomonadota > Gammaproteobacteria > Chromatiales > Chromatiaceae > Thiosymbion. The sequence goes on along the minus strand of CAYYHR010000026.1, from coordinate 12,105 downwards.
TCAAGGGCGAGATTGCCCACATAGCCGTTGCCGTCACCCACGAAATTGTTCATCAGACCCGCCATCTGCCAGGTGGACCAGGTGTAGCGCTCGTACAGGTTGGGCGAGCGGGTCTTCTGGGCTACGCCGAGCTCGTAGGACTGGATTGCATCCGGGCTGAAGCGGGCGATCCAGGAAAGGTCCCAGTTACTGTCGGTCTTTTTTCGGTCCTGGCTGTTGAAGAGCGCTGCATCCCGGGTTTGATTGCCCGGACCGTCGCTGCCGCTCGTCGGGTAGGTATCCAGGTTGTAGCCGTGCACCTCGCCCGCGTCCATGTGAACCGATTCGAAGCGCAGACCCAGGATGTTCGTCCAGAGCTCCTTGCGGATCTCCCACTCGCCGAACAGGGCATAGCGATCGCGCTGCCCGTCGTTGACATTCCAGAAGGTGTAGGGCCACATGTTCGCCCCCGAGGGCGTCCACCAATCGTCGAGTCGATAACCCTGGTACTCGACGCCCATGCGCAGCAGATCTTCGCCGGCAAAGGGTAGCTCGGCGCTCACCGTCAAGCCCTTGTTCTTGCCGTCGGTGTACATCGGCATACCGGCGGCGCACCCTGTCACGCCCCCGGAAATCGGCGAGCAGGGCATGCCAACCACTGCAGACGCACCACCCGAGCCCCCCCCGTACCAGTAGCGCTTGTCGTCGCCGAAATCCATCTCGTGCTGCGTGTGCTCGTAGTAGGCACGGGCCTTCAAGGTGGCCCTGCCCAGCTCGCCGGTGTAGGACAGATTGAACTGGTCGCTGCGGTTGTCCGTCATGTCCATCCGTTGGTTGGGATAGCTTTCGTAGGGGATATGTTGGTAACCGTAGGTGAAGTCCACCAGGTTGCCACCCCCTTGCCATCCGATCTCGACGGCTTGGTTACCAGCCTGGAAAGCGGTGGAGCCCACCTCGTCCAGCGGCAGGCTGTGACCCGCCCGGCCCGTGAAGCTGTAGTCCTTGAAATCGCCGCCGGCGTCATAATTGTCCGACTGGGCATAGGAGCCGGTGTACCCGAGGCTCAGGTTGTCGGTGGCGTAGGTACCGGCGAGGCTCCCACCCCAGCCATCACCGTTGCTGCGATAGAAGGCCCCCACCTTTCCTTGGGCAAGATGCTTGCCGGGCTCTGCGAAGACAGGGGCTGACGACTCCACCAGGATGCTGCCGCCGATGCTGTCGCCACCCGCGCTCACCGGGGCAACACCTGCATAGACCTCTATGCTCTCCACTGCCGTCGGATCGATATAGGACAACGGCGAGTTCATGTGGTTAGGGCAGGTGGCGACCAGGTCCATGCCGTCGACCTTCGTGCGGAGGCGATCGTCGGCCAGACCATGGATTACCGGCAGACTGGACACGCCCCCGGCACCGTAAGTGCTCACCCCGGGGAGGCCCAAGAGCAAACTGGCCGTATCGCTGGTACGGGCGCGCTGAAGCGCAATCTCAGCGGGACTCAGGTCAAGAGAGCCCAATCCGATTTCCGGGGGGACCGTAACGAGAACCTCGTCTAGGGTCTGGACCTCTTCCGCTGCGAGAGCGCGGGCAGCGGAAAGGGCGATGAGCACGACGAGGGAATTGCGGGGAACTTGCATTTTCCGAGCTCCGATATCGAAAGTGACTGTAGCTGGCCGGCGAAGACCGGCGGGGAGGGCATCCGGCGTCAGGGACACAGATTCACTTCAAAGCCCCTGGTTGCTGCCTTCGTTGATCGATATGAAGCAATAATGCAACGGCGTATCTAAAATGGAAATTGTTTTTACATATTGAATTTATTAGTTATTTACTGAGTCATATGAAGCGGTCTCCGGGTTATTTGACGCTAGAGACACATCATGTACGAGGTCCACAATGTTCGCGAAATCCTGCGCACCTGTAGCCGGGGAGAAACGTTGGAGGAACTCCCGTGCGTGCGAAATCACACACTTCTCCATCACACACGCCCCCATCCAAAAGAGCTGATTGGTCTCCTGGGGTCGATCCATATCCCATGGGGAGGGAACGCACGGAACAACGGCAAGGCCACGCTGGACAAACCCGAGCAATGGAGCTGGGGTCAAGTCTCGGCGACCCTGGCCCGGAGCTTCGGAAGGATGATAGTGCCGGCCCTGAAGGGGCGCGATAGGGATCCGGGAAACAGCCGATCCGAGTCACTCCCCCGCGGGGAGCTGGCTGCTCATCACCCGCCCCACCCGACGGCTTCTTCCGGCGACGGTTGCCCCGCAACCGAGATCCCTTTGGTCCAGGGCGGCACTTCGCTCTAGTGGTGATGATGCTCCATGGTTTGCTGCACCGTCTTTACGGGTGCCTGGAGGCTGGTGCGGCTGCCGTCTTCGAAGACCAGCGTGATCTCCACGTCCTCACCAGGTGAAAGCTGCCGCGTGAGTCCGATCAACATGATGTGCAGGCCACCCGGCTGGAGCTTCACCGTCTCACCCGCCGGCAGATCGATCTTTTCAGCCGGGCGCATCTTCATCATGCCCCCTTCCATCGTGTGGGTATGCAGCTCCGCCACCTTCGAGACATTGCTCTCGGCGCCAACCAGGACATGGTCCGTGTCGCCCTTGTTGGTCAGGCTCATGAAGGCGGCGCTGTTGGGCTGGCCGGGCGGGACGGCTCGGACATAGGCATCTTCCGCTTGCACATCCTCGGCGGCAGTGCCGGCGTAGAGGGCGGCAGACAGGCACAGGGCGGCGCAGGCAAAGGTCATCTTCGTGAGAATGGATCTCATGGTTTGTCTCCTGTTGTCAGCTGTGAGCGGATCGCGGCGATGATGCGATCCGGTGGTGTCGCATGGTCCAAGGACTGTCGTAACGCCCCGGACGTGTCGACGAGATAGGTATAGGCGGAGTGATCGACCGCATAGCCCATCGCCGAGTTTTCGACCTCCCCCCGCCTGTAGACCGCCCCGTACAAGGCTGCCGCCCTTGCGACCTCCTCGGGCGTACCCGTCAGACCCAGGATATCGGGGGCGAAGTATGCAGTGTACCGGCTCAGTCGCTGCGGGGTATCGCGCTCCGGGTCCACGCTGATGAAGAGCACCTGGACCCGCTTCCGCTCTTTCTCGGTCAGGCCGTCGAGCGCATAGCGCAGGTAGCTGAGGTTGAGGGGGCAAATGTCCGGGCACCAGGTGTAACCGAAGTAGATCAGGACTACCTTACCGCGGAAGTCAGCGAGCGATACCGGACCAACAGCGGATGTGAGGGTGAAATCTCCGCCCCGAGGAGGCTGCGCCAGCTGTAGTGCCTTGTACGGATCGGCATCCTCGGTGTCTGTCTTCCAGCCGAGCAACATCCACGTCAGGACGGCGGAGAGCACCAACACCAGGGTCAGAGGGATCCACCTATTCAAGACCCGCCTCCTTCGCCGCCCCGGATGGCTCTTGGCCGGGCAGGTAGGTATCGAAGCGAAAGGGTGCCGCCATCAAGCCGGTGTCAGTATGCAGCAACACCTTCGCCTCCCAGGTCATGCGAGCACGCACGCAAACCGGCAGCATGGCAGGCCCCGAAAATTCGCCCGCGCCGGTCCGGGCCAGGGTCACGCGATTGAAGCCCATGTTCATGTCCACGCCGGAAAAATCCACCTCCACCCGACGTGCATCGACACCCTCTGTCTGCACCGAGAGCTGTAGCTTCTCGACCACCGGGATACGGCGGGGCGTTATGCCGAAGGTGACCCGAGCCCCGTCGGGAAAGGCCGCTTCGCAGTATCCCTTGCGCAGATCGCAGGTATCGTCGAGGGAGGCGACAAGGGTGGCCGACGGGTGCAGCATCGGCCCGACCTCGAGCCAGGCGACGACGACCACTGCCAGAAACAGCAAGCCAGCCAGTGTCCACAAAATACGACTGGTTATGGACACGGGCGCGGCATCGAGAGCTTACGGAAAGATCAATAGCTGATCACAACGGTGTCGTCCGCCGTCATGATCGGCAGGGTCACGTCGGCACCACCCGGAACGACACCGGGAATGAGATCGTCCGCGGTCATACCCACCTTCTGCATGCACATCGGGCAAATGTACGCCTTGGCACCCTTGCCCAGTACCGCCTTCAACATGTCCTGCATACTCTTCTGGGACAGGCCGTTGATGTCGGTAAGAACGGACTTGGAGGCAATAAACACCCCCCGCACGTTGAGGAAGATCACGACCTTGTACCCGAGGTCCAGAGCCTTGCCGGCATGCGCCAATGCCATGCCGGCGGTCCAGGCATCGTCCGTCGTCACATTGTAGAAAACGGTCTTCTGCTCACTCGCTGAAACGGGAGCCGCAACCGTGACGACCAGCAAGAACAAAGCCATCATCGAATATCTCAGTGCTTTCACGTCGATTCCTCCATACTCGTCGATCAAGAGGGTGCAGGGACCTTCCTGAATATTGCCAATCAAGACGTTGCGTGAGCTCCGTCATCGGCGAGCCGGACAGCTTCCGCCTCGAGCAGGCCGCTAGAGCACACAACTGAACCCTAGCATCGATCGATGGTGCCGGACATTGAGGTTTTCCGGACTTCTCGTTCAAAAAGCACCCGCTCGGAGCTGTCCCAAAACCTGTCCCACGAGGCATCGCCCGAAGACATTCTCTTCGAAGAAGAACTCACGATCACATGCCGGGGGCAAATTATGAACCAAAACTATCCTCTATTTCAGATCTACGAGTTACGAGACAAATCGGTCCGGCGCGAAGGTATTGCCGTGGCCGAGCACAGGATTCGGTGCGGCATATGCCGCGATCGGCCCGGTATGCTCGGAAAGCGGGGTCTGGGTGCCCGCACCAACCTGACTCGGCATCAGCGGATGCACCCAGGCCATGGATCGGTCATCGAGCCAACTCCCGCTCGATGGATTGGCGGGGGAGTCAGCTAAACTGAGAGCTTGTGAAAAAATCAGACGCCTACTGCGGACGCCCCTGAACGACCGTGACTGCGTTGCCGTATGTGAAAATGACGGTCATTTAGTCCACTAAACTCGCACCATTTTCACATACGGCGCCTTGTCACGAACGCCCAGAGACGCCCTCGGTACGGCGTCTGAATTTTTCACAACCTCTGAGCCGATCGACGGGACAGACACGCCACAGACTGGAGCAAGCAAGCCTTGGAGCCATCCGCCGCCCTGCTCTTCGCCATCGGTCTCTTCGGCTCGCTGCACTGCGTGACCATGTGCGGCAGCATCGCCGGGGCGCTTGCCCTGAGCCTACCGCCCGCATGCCGTCGCAGCCCCGGCTGTCTTGCCCGCTTCCTGGCCGCGTACAATCTGGGCCGCGTCGCCAGCTACACGGCCGCCGGAGGGGTGGGCGGCTACGTCGGCTCGGCGCTGTCGGGCGCCCTGTTCTTTCCCCAGCTTCACGATGTCCTGCGCACCCTGGCATCGATTGTCGTCATCCTGGCGGGTCTCTACCTGACCGGGTGGGTACCGCAGCTCAAGAAGATGGACCACTTGGGCGGTCCCCTGTGGCGGCGTCTGGAGCCGCTCGGACGCAGGCTGCTGCCCGTGCGGACTCTCCGGAGCGCCCTTCTGTACGGCGCCCTGTGGGGCTGGCTGCCCTGCGGGCTCGTCTATTACTCCCTGGTGCTCGCCCTGGCGAGCAAGAGCGCCGCGCAGGGTGCGCTCTTCATGTTTCTGTTCGGCCTGGGCACGCTTCCTACCGTCGTCGGAGTCGGCGCCGCGGCCGGCGGTCTGGTCGGGTTGGCCCGCAATCGTTACTGGCAAGGAGCGACAGGCCTGCTGCTGGTGGCCGCTGGTGTCATCGACCTCCTTTTCGGCAAAGGTCTCCTTTGATCCCGCCCGCAGTGGTGGTATCTTCTGGCCGATTTCCCCACAAGGGACTCGGCAATCCCCGAGTCGACACCGATGAGCGCATTCCATCGCACAATGCAGGGCTCCAGCCCGGCCTTCCTGGAGGTCGTGAACGCCGCGCACGTGGTTGCCGCCACGGACGTCACGGCTCTGCTCTGCGGCGAGACGGGCACAGGCAAGGAGCTTCTCGCTCGCGCCATCCATGCAGAGAGCCCACGTGCTGAGAGGCCGTTCCTGGCGGTCAACTGCGCCTCGTTGACCGAGCCGCTCGCCGACTCCCTGCTCTTCGGCCATCGCAAGGGCTCCTTCACGGGGGCAGATAGCGACACTCCCGGCTATGTTCGTGCTGCGCGTGGGGGAACCCTCTTCCTGGACGAGATCGGCGAGCTCCCGATGGGCACGCAGGCCAAGCTTCTGCGTTTTCTGGAAACCGGGGAGTGCCTGCCGATCGGCGAGGTTGTGCCGGCCCGGATCGACGCTCGCGTCGTGGCGGCCTCCAACCGGGACCTGCCAGCGGAGGTCGCGGCCGGGCGCTTCCGCCCGGACCTCTTCTTTAGGTTGAACATCGTGCCCTTGGTCCTTCCCCCGCTGCGCGAGCGGTCGGAAGAGATCCACAAGCTGCTACGATACTTCATCGACCAGGCGGCGGCCGCTCACGATCTGAAACCACCCAGATTCGACAGTGGGGCCCTGAAGCTCCTGCGCGAATATCACTGGCCCGGTAATCTCCGTGAGCTTCGCAACCTTGCGGAGCGCACGGTGATCCTGCTCAGTGGACGCGAGATCACCCCGGAAAACCTCCCTGCCGAGATACGAACGGGGGGAGCCTCATCCGACAAACCCTCCGCCGGCGGATTCCAGCTCCCAGCAGATGGCATCGTCATGGAACAGCTCGAAGCCGACATCATTCGTCAGGCCTTGTCACGGACGGCTGGCAATCGCAGTCGCGCCGCCCGCCTGTTGGGCATCAGCCGTGACACCCTGCTCTATCGCTTGAAAAAGCACGCCATCGCCTAGAGGGGAGAGGCCGAGTAGATGCCGCTCTCGCCCCCCGGCACCTGGAAACCATCCACGCTCGCCCCTCGGACGAGCTGCAGCGCTGCACCGTTGGAGCTGGATCAACCGCCGCTCGGCTTTCCCTTGGCGATGCTGAGGTGAAAAATCGCCTTGTGCACATCGCCCAGGCTCAGCATGCCTACGAGAATGCCTGTGTCCCCCACCACCGGTATGCGACGGAAACGGTTGCGTACCATGACCGAAGCCGCCCGCAGAACATGCATGTCGGGAAAAACCGTGATGGGATTCTTGGTCATGAGGTCGCTGACCCGCATGGCCAGAATGTCCTTGTATTTGTCCAACTGCTTGTCCAGATCCACATTGCCCATCCCTTCCTCCATCAGGCTCTCGAGGGTGGGGAAGAGGGCATGCAGGACATCTTTCTCCGCAATGATGCCCGCCAACTTACCGTCGTCTTCTACCACCGGAATCCCGGGAATGCGGTAGAGGCACATGATGGAGGCGACCTCCATGACCTTGGTATCTGCGCCGACAGAACGTATGGCTCGGCTCATGACTTCTTGAACTTGCATAGACTGAGGTCTCCTCAAAAAGTTAGGGCCGGGGGGCAAACCCGGCCTCTGATCTGATCGCGTACGAGCCGCACGCGATTAGTCGATTTGCTCGCTCAACAGCCGCAAGATGCGATCGGCGGTGGCGGACGGCGCGGGGCGGCCGACCTGGTCGCGCACCACCACACGCGTGCGATCTCCGTCCGCCGTCAGCTTGACCTGGTATTTGGCGACACCTTTTTCGTCATCGCTGCGCCAGAACGCGAGCTTGGATGCCCAGCCCTTCTTCTCCTGACCCTTCAAGGGATCATCGTAACGGACATAGTAGACGCCCTTGGTACGATCCCGATCCTCGACGGCGAAGCCGACGCGGTCCAAGGCAACGCCCGTCAGTCGCCAGGCATTTCGCAAATCCTCTGAAAGGATCAGCTCGCTCTCGCCACCGGGTCCCTTGGTGAGCTGCGGCTTCGCGCTGCTTGTCTCCTTTTGCTTCTGAGAGGTGAGCTGGGTCGCCTGCTTCTCCGAAGCCCCGAGATAGACCATGAGCCGGCGGAGCATCGCTGCTTCCTTGTCCGGATCAGAAGGCGCGGGCTCCCAAACGGTAGCGACATCCTCCCCGACCGTGTTGGTGCGAAAATGCTCCTCCATGGCACGCTGGGTCAGATACAGGTCAGTCGACCCGGACTCGATACCCGGCTCGATGCGGACCCGATACTGATCGCGCTGGCCGGTCGCATAGAGACCATCGGCCACCTTGCGAAGCATGTTGGTAACGAAATCACGGCTGATCTCCGCCCGATTCTCGATCCAATCCGTCTTCATGATGCCGGTGGTCGGGTTCTGCTCCACGAGCAGGATGCCTTGCGATCGCCAAAAAGCCACCACCTTCGGCCATACCTGTTGGGGCGATGCATTGATTTCGAGCCAGCGGTTGTCGCCCTCACGGCGCAGCTTGACGTCCTTCACCGCCGGCAGGACCTCGCCACTGGTGGCGATCTGACGTCGCCTGCTCTTCTCGCCGACGTACTCGGAGTAGGTGGCTGTGCCCTCGATGGGCGGAACGTCCATGGCGTCGTCGAAGCTTCCGGCGCTCGTCAGATCGGGCGGAATCTCGAGGTTCTCCGACGCCTCGCGCTGCTTCTTGTATTGCAGGGTTTGATCAGGGAGGTACTCGTTCACGTCCACGCCGCCGCAGGCGGAAAGCAGCAGCAAGATCAGGCTAGCGGCTGCGCGGGCTGAGGAATTCTGCATCGAAATCGCTCTTGCTTTGTCGGGATGAGGATACGGCAAACCACGCCGAAGCATCGGCTCTAAATGACACCCGCCTGTTGCATGGCGGCGCGCACGACCGGTTGTGCTTCTTCCGACAGCCAGGTCAGAGGCAACCGGATCCCGGGCTGCGACAGCCCCATCTCGGTCACAGCCCATTTGACCGGAATCGGACTGGACTGAACAAACAGCTTGCGATGCAAAGGATCGAGACGCGCATTGATCGCCAACGCCTCTTCGCGCCGGCCGGCCAGCGCCGCGGCGCACATCTGCTGCATGAGCCGGGGGGCGACATTCGCAGTCACCGAGACATCACCGTGACCGCCCTGCAGGATGAACTCGCATGCGCTCGAATCGTCCCCGCTGAGAAGGTCGAAATCCTCGGCGCAGAGAGACCTTAGGCGGGCAAGGCGATCCAGGTCCCCGGTCGCCTCTTTGATCCCCACGATATTGGGGATCAGCGACAACCGAGCCGCAGTCTCGGGGAGCATATCGCAGGCCGTGCGACCCGGGACGTTGTAAAGGATCTGGGGAATGTCCACTGCCTCTGCAACCGCCTTGTGGTGCAGATAGAGCCCCTCCTGGGTTGGCTTGTTGTAGTAGGGGGTGACCAGCAAAGCCGCATCGGCTCCGGCTCCTTGGGCACACTTCGTAAGCGCAATCGCCTCGGTGGTGGAATTGGCGCCGGTGCCGGCAATGACCTGGATACGCCCGGCAGCGAGCTCGACCACCCACCGTATGACATCACAATGCTCCGCCTCGTCCAGCGTCGCGGATTCCCCCGTGGTCCCGACGGCGACGATCGCAGAGGTCCCGGCATCGACATGAAACTCGACCAGGCGCCCCAGGGACTCCTCGTCAATCCGACCATCTTCGTGCATCGGTGTAATCAGGGCAACGATGCTGCCGCGAAACATGGGCTCGCCTCCGACCTGCGGAAATCTAACTAACGGATATTATCTTGGGAAAATCGACCAGCACAACCCGCCGCTCACGGGCGAGCCTCGATCATCCCCAGGTTTCGAGACGCGCAAGAGCCCATGCTAAACTCAGCGCGTAGCAGCCGCTCACAGGACCCAGTGGATCTATACAGCATGGCCACGCAGAAGACCTTCCTCGTGATCTCGGCCCTCGGCGAAGATCATCCCGGCATCGTGAACGCCCTCTCCAGGGCCGTCCTGGAGCACGGCTGCAATATCGAGGACAGCCGCATGACGGTTCTGGGCGGGGAGTTTGCCGCCATCCTCCTGGTGCAAGGCAAGTGGAACACGCTTGCGAAGGTCGAGAATGCCTTGCCGGAGCTCGGACGACAACTGGGCATGACCATCATGTCCAAGCGCACCGGCGAGCGCAGTGCCGGGGCCAATCTGTTGCCGTACGCGGTGGACGTGATCTCCATGGACCATCCAGGTATCGTCAACAACCTCGCCGGCTTCTTCGCCGAGCGCAGCATCAACATCGAAGATATGACCACCAGCACTTACGCCGCGGCACATACGGGGACCCCCATGTTCGCGGTCCACATGACCGTCGGTATACCGGCGGACCTGCATATCGCGGCTCTGCGCGAGGAATTCATGGACTATTGCGACGGGCTGAACCTGGACGCGGTGCTCGAGCCGCTGAAGGGATGAGATTCCGCGAGTCTTGACTGCAAAGAGGATACCGCAATCCAATGATCCCGGCCATCGGCGACAGAATACCCGACATCGAGCTTACGACCACCGGCGACAAGAGGCTCGGGCTATCCGACTTTCGCGGGAGGAACCTCGTGCTCTTCTTCTACCCGAAGGCGAGCACACCCGGCTGCACGACGGAGGGTCAGGACTTCCGGGATGCGGCTGCCGCGTTCGACGCCGTGGACACGACGATCTTGGGCGCATCGCGCGACGGGCTTAAGGCCCAGGAGAATTTCAAGGCTAAGCATGCCTTTCCCTTCGACCTGGTATCCGACACGGACGAGGCACTCTGCAAGCTATTCGACGTCATCAAGCTCAAGAAGATGTACGGCAGGGAAACCTTCGGCATCGAGCGCAGTACCTTTCTGATCGACAAAGAGGGCGTACTGCGCCGGCAGTGGCGTAAGGTCAAGGTCAAGGGCCACGTGGAAGAGGTCCTGGCAGCCGCCCGCGAGCTGGGCTCCTGAGACGATTTCTGCGACATGAATCGACGCCCGTGAGGATGCCCGGCGGAGCATTCCAACGGCAACGAAACACGAAGGAGCGCAGAGCTCGGACCTCTCGTTCACGCGGCGGGAGCCTCGGGAACGAGGCACGGCCGCGCCGAGTCATTCACACCATCTGGCTGAGTCCTTCCCGTCCCAATGATCAAACGCGACAGCGACAAGCCCCGCCTGTTCGTCCTCGACACCAACGTGCTGATGCACGATCCCACCTCCATCTTCCGCTTTCACGAGCACGACATCTATCTGCCCATGGCGGTCCTGGAAGAGCTCGACAAGGGCAAGAAGGGTATGTCCGAAGTGGCACGCAACGTCCGCCAAGTCAGCCGCTTCCTCGACGAGCTCATGAGTGGCGCAGACAAGCGGGAAATCGACGCCGGCCTGCCCATCGGGCCCTTCAGCGAGAACAGCGGATCCCGGCTAATCCAGGCAAAAGGCCGCCTTTTCTTCGAGACCAGCCCCCTGGCCATCGATCTGCCGGAGTCGCTGCCGGGCACCAACCTGGACAACAACATCCTGGGCACGGCCCAAGCCCTGCAGAGGGCTCATGGGGACCGCACCGTCATCATTGTTTCCAAGGACATCAATCTTCGCATCAAAGCGGCCGTGCTCGGCATCCCAGCCGAGGACTACTCCAACGATCAGGTACTGGACGACGTCTCGCTACTCTACACGGGCCTGCAGGAGCTTCCCGACGGCTTCTGGGCCAGCCATGACCGCGCCCTCGAGTCCTGGAAAGAAGAAGGCCGCACCTTCTACAGGATCAGCGGGCCGGACGTTGCCGACTGGTATTCGAGCCAATGCCTCTTCCTTGGGGGCGACGAGGGCTTCGAGGCCCTCGTTCGGGAAAAGCGCTCTCCCAACGAGGCAATCATCGAGCTGGCCGAAGATTACCGGTCCCAGAGACACAATGTATGGGGCATCACCGCGCGCAACCGGGAGCAGAACTTCGCGCTCAACATGCTCATGGAACCGGAGCTGGACTTCGTCACCCTGCTGGGAGCGGCGGGCACGGGAAAGACCTTGCTGGCCCTCGCGGCAGGCTTGTCGCAGGTGCTGGACCGCAGCATCTACCGGGAGATCATCATGACCCGGGTGACGGTCCCCGTGGGGGAGGACATCGGCTTTCTGCCCGGGACCGAGGAGGAGAAGATGACCCCCTGGATGGGGGCGCTCATGGTCAACCTGGTGGTCCTCACCCATACGGTGGGTGGCGTGTGGGGTCGAGCGGCAACCAACGACCTGTTGCGCAACCGCATCCGCTTCTCCTCCCTC